>NZ_CP015118.1:2437369-2742041 GCF_002116905.1 Piscinibacter gummiphilus | reverse complement strand
CTACTCGCTGATGATGATCAAGTTCGGCGTGAAGGCCGAGCAGGCCCAGGCCGCCGTCGCCGCACCCGCCCCGGCCGTGCCGGCGCGCGCCCGCGCCCTCGAGGGCCGTCCGGCCGCCACCGCGCAGGTCGACGACACCTTCGACCGCGCCTGGCGCCGCGTGGGCCTCGCGCTCGACCGCAGCGGCTTCACGGTCGAAGACCGCGACCGCACGCAGGGCCTCTACTTCGTGCGCTACGTCGACCCGGCGAGCGCGGGCCGCGAGGAACCGGGCTTCCTGTCGCGCTGGTTCGGCAGCGGCAAGAAGCAGGCGGACAACGCCCTGGTGCGCTACCGCGTGCTGGTCAAGAGCGAGGGCGACACCACCGAGGTGTCCGTGCTCAACGCCTCGGGTGCTCCGGAGAACGGCGAAGCGGGCCAGCGCATCGTCCGCTTCCTGGTCGACGAGCTCAAGTAAACACGGCGGGCGCGGGGAGGCGCATCGACCCATGATGCGCTTCTGCAGCCTGGGCAGCGGCAGTTCGGGCAATGCCACGCTCGTGGAGGCCACGAGTGGCACCACCACGACCCGCGTGCTGGTCGACTGTGGCTTCTCGCTCCGCGAGCTGGCCACGCGCCTCGCGCGCATCGGCCTCACCCCCTCCGACCTCGACGCCGTGTTCGTCACACACGAACACGGCGACCACGTGGGCTGCGCGGCCACGCTGGTGCGCCGCCACGGCGTGCCGCTGTGGACCAGCCGCGGCACCTGGCGCGCCATCGGCGAGCCCGAGATCCCCGTGTTGCCGAACTTCGCGCGCGATGGCGAGCCCATCGCCGTGGGCGACCTGCAGCTGACGCCGTTCACCGTGCCCCACGACGCGCACGAACCGCTGCAGCTGTGCTTCTCCGACGGTGCCTCGAAGCTCGGTGTGCTCACCGACGCCGGCATCGCCACCCCTCACCTGCTCGGCCACCTGCAACGCTGCGACGCGCTGCTCCTCGAGTTCAACCACGACCGCGACATGCTCGCGCGGTCCAGCTACCCCTGGCCACTGAAGGCACGCATCGGCGGCCAGCTGGGCCACCTGGCCAACGACACCGCGGCCGAGATCCTCGCCGCGGTGCTGCACGACGGCCTGCGCCACGTGGCGGCCGCCCACCTCAGCGAACAGAACAACACGCCGGAGCTCGTGCGCGGCGTGCTCGCCGCGACCACGGGCGGCGACGCGGACGACTTCATCGTGGCCAGTGCCGCGATGGGCTTCGGCTGGCTGGACCTGCGCTGACAAAGAAAAAGCCGCCCGAAGGCGGCTTTCGTCGGACCGACTGCCGGGTTTTACTTCTTGGCGGCGTCGGCAGCCTTGTTGGCCGCATCCTTCGCGGCGTCGGCGGCCTTGTCGGCAGCGTCCTTCGCGGCATCGGCGGCCTTGTTGGCGGCGTTCGCGGCCGCGTCGGTGGCCGCGCCCACGGCGGCGGAGGCGCCGGCAGCAGCAGCGTCCACGGCAGCAGAAGCGGCGCCGGTGGCGGCCGACGCGGCATCGGTGGCTGCAGCGGCAGCGTCGGTGGCGGCCGAGGCGGCGGCAGCGACCGCCGGAGCGGCCGCCGCGGAAGCGGCGTCAACAGCGGCCGCAGCGGCCTCTTCGGGCTTCTTGCCGCAGGCGGCAAGGGCAACGGCAGCGACCAGGGTGGCCATCAGGAGCGACTTGTTCATCTCGTTTCCTCGTCAAGTAGAAAAGTGCAAAGAAGAAGGGTCAAGAACACCTGGATCAGGTCTCGAGGCTCGACGGTGTCAAATCAAGCACCGAGACCTGATTCCCGCGTGATCCCCGATGTGAAGCAGGGACCAAAAAAAAGCCGCCCGAGGACGGCTTTCTCGCGGGACAAGCCCTGCTTACTTGGCGGCCGAAGCGGCGTCCGTGGCGGCCGAAGCGGCAGCGTCAGCGGCGCCAGCAGCAGCGGAGGCCGAAGCGTCAGCAGCCGAAGCGGAAGCGTCAGCGGCCGAAGCGGCGGCTTCAGCAGCGGGAGCCGAAGCGACTTCAGCGACCGGCGCCGGGGCGGCAGGAGCAGCTTCTTCCTTCTTGCCGCAGGCGGCGAGGGCAGCGGCGGCAACCAGGGTGGCGATCAGAAGCGACTTGTTCATTTTTTAATCCTCAATAAGGTCAGAAGGGGAAACGGGGGGTCGAACATTACCGGTCATGGTGGGAACCCGTCTCTAGTCAGATCCCCAACTTCTCCGGCCCGAAAAATCACTCGGGCCTTCGCATTGCCTAGCCCAACATTATATGCATGTTAGGGACATTCCCTACAGACCCAGCGTTGTCGCCGGAAACGCCTCGTTCGATCGTTGCAAAACGACGTCAAGCGCTTCCTTCGCACGCACCGCATCCGCAGCCTCCGTGGACACGCTCGCGCGGTAGTGCTCCGGGTCGAACAGGCGCACCGTGACCACACCCGGCGCGAGGAACATCGATGGCATCGCACCGGGCTCGACCTCTTCGAGCGCACGGCACTCCACCACATGCGACCACTGCCTGCGGAAGTTCACCCAGCGCGGATGCCTGCGCACGATGTCGTCGTAGTGCTGCGCGAGCACCACCAGCTTGCGATGGGCCATGGCCCATCGCGTGAGGCTGTCGACCACGGCGATCTCGCCCAGCGGCCAGTCGGCGAAGTCCGTGTCGCAGAGCCAGATCTCCCTGCAGCCCGCGGTCGCGACACGATCGAACGCGGCCCGCAGGGCCTCGTGGAATTCGCTGCGCGACGACAGCATGCGGTGGGTGGGTTCGGCGGTCACGGCGGTCCCTTCGTATCGTGGCGATGGAATGTGGCGTCGGTGTGTCAGGCGAGCGCGTGCGCCCAGCCGGACTCGACCCACTCGTCGAGCAGGTCGAGCGCATCATCGCTCAACTGGCGCACCTGCGCGGCACCGAGTTCGCGCGCATCGGCGAGGTGCCGCATCAGCTTCGCGTCGCGCCCGCCGGCCTTGAACGATTCGCCGTTGATGAAGACATGATGATCGTCATACATCATCCGCGTGCGGCGGTCGAGGCGCACGCCCGAGCCCACCGGCAGCACGTCCGAGGGGTCGAACCAGACGTTCGGCTTGGGCTCCGTCAGGAGTTCACCCAGCGCACACTCGAGCGCCTTCGGGTCCTTGAGCAGGCGGGCCACCGACTCGGCCGCGAAGTCCTGCAGCCCGGCGGGGATGCGCCCGGGCGACAGCGTCGCGGGCTGGGCCTTGTCCTGGTACAGCACGTCGCGCTCGGGCTCCTCGGCGGCGTCCAGCACGCGCTGGAGCACCTCGCGGCCGAGGATCTCCTTTGGCGGCGCACGGAAGCCGATGGACGCCGTCATGCACTCCCCTTCCGCCACGCCGTCGTGGGCCCAGCCCGGCGGCAGGTACAGCATGTCGCCCGGCTCCAGCAACCACTCCTGCTCGGGCTCGAAGTTCTGGAGGATGCGCAGCGGCACGTCCGGCACGAGCGTCGCGTCGCGCAGCCGCCCGATGCGCCAGCGGCGCCGGCCCTGCACCTGCAGCAGGAACACGTCGTAGGAATCGACGTGCGGGCCCACGCCGCCGCCGTCGCTCGCCCACGAGATCATCAGGTCGTCGAGGCGCGCGTCGGGCACGAAACGGAAGCGCGAGAGCAGCTCGTGCGCGGCGTCCACGTGCAGGTCGACGCCCTGCACCAGCACGGTCCACTTCGGCTGGTCGACCTTCGGGAAGGCGCGCCGGGCAATGGGGCCGTGGCGCAGCGTCCAGCCGTCGCCCTCGTGGACGATCAGGCGCGACTCGACGCCGTCGCGCCCGGCGAGCGCGAACAGCTCGGCACGGGTCTGCAGCGCGGCGCCGCCGGGCACGGCCTGGCGCACGAGCAACGGCTTCTTCTGCCAGTGGCGGCGCATGAATTCTTCGGGCGAGAGGTCGCCCAGCAACGGGGTGGGTCGGGTGGTGTCCATCCCGCCATTGTGCGATCTTGTGCGATCATTGCCCGATGCTCATCTCCTCCCCCTGCGTCGTCAGCCTCACCTGGCGACTCGAAGACACCCAGGGCCACGTCATCGACGAACTCGAGGCCCCGGTGGAATTTTTCGTCGGCGGCGACGACCTGCTCGCCAAGGTCGAGGAGGCCCTGGTCGGCCAGGAAACGGGCTTCGCCACGCAGCTGCACCTCGAACCCGAACACGCCTTCGGCGACTACGAGCCCGAGCTGGTGTTCTTCGAAGACCGCGCCATCTTCCCCGAAGCCGTGGAAGCCGGCATGCAGTTCGACGGCCCGCCCCCGGGCGCGAAGACCGAAGGCCTCGCGAAGGACGCCATCTACACGGTCACCGAGGTGTACCCGTCGCACGTGGTGCTCGACGGCAACCACCCGCTGGCCGGCATCGCGCTGCGCCTCGACCTGAAGGTGCTCGACGTGCGCGAGGCCACCGAAGACGAGATCGAGAACGGCTCGGTGAGCACAGGCGGCATCACGGTGCTGCAGACCGCACCGCCGAGCGACAAGCTGCACTGACCGGCCACGCGCCGGTTCAACGCCGCATCAGGGTGGCTTCGTAGCGGCGCACCTCGGCAAGCCCCGCCCGGCCATCCGTCATCAGCTTCAGCACCCCGGCGGCCACCTCGCACTCGGGGACCAGGGTCTCCGGCGTGTCCCGCACGGGGTCGTACGCCGTCGTGCGGGCAAAGTGATCGCGCGCCGTCTCGTAGTGCGGCGACGCGCGAACCAGCGACAGCAGGCGCGGATGGCGCCGGGACAAGCCGGACACGGCGCGCTGGTGGGCGGAGGCGACCTCCGCGGGCGCATGCCGGCACCGCGTCTGGCCGCCGTCGGTCACGACATAGAGGGCCCACACGACCTCGTAGGGCGACTGGGGCCCCTGCCCTCCGACTTGTGCCGCGAGGTTCGTCGACACGACGGCCAAGCCGAGGGCGACCGCGCGGGCCATGCAGAACGCCGGCGCCACCCGCCGGCCTCGAACGTGGATCTGAACCATGCGACCTCCCCGGCCTGCCATTGTTGTGGCGGGGACTCTAGCAGAGGGCGGGGCGGACGGCTCAGTGGCGGCCGGTGGATCCGAAGCCCGAGGCGCCCCGGTCCGATTCACCGAACTCCTGCACCTGCCGGAACGTCGCCTGCACCACCGGCACGATCACGAGTTGCGCGATGCGCTCCATCGGCTGCACGGTGAACGTGACCGCGCTGCGGTTCCAGCAGCTCACCATCAGCTGCCCCTGGTAGTCCGAGTCGATCAGGCCCACGAGGTTGCCGAGCACGATGCCGTGCTTGTGGCCGAGGCCCGAGCGCGGAAGGATGATCGCGGCGAGGCCCGGATCGGCCACGTGGATGGCCAGGCCCGTGGGGATCAGCGAGGTCTGGCCCGGCTCCAGCACCAGCGGTGCGTCGAGGCAGGCGCGCAGGTCGAGGCCGGCGCTGCCGGGGGTCGCGTACGCGGGGAGTTGCTCGGCCATGCGGGCGTCGAGCACTTTGAGGTCGATGGTGGTCATTGGAGCGAATCAGGCGGAGAGGCGGCGGGAGATGTCTTCGACGAGCAGGCGCGCGAGCGTGAGCTTGTCGCCCGGCGGCAGTTCGCGCTGGCCCTGGGCGTCGACGAGCACCAGGGTGTTGTCGTCGCGGCCGAACGTGGCCGGGCCGAGGTTGCCGACGATGAGGGGCAGGTTCTTGCGTTCGAGCTTCTCGCGGGCGTGTTTCAGCAGGTTCTCGCTTTCGGCGGCGAAACCCACGCAGAACGGGCGGTCGGGCAGGCGCGCCACCGCGGCCAGGATGTCCTGGTTCTCGGTGAGTGCGAACGTGGGCGCGACCTTGCTGCCGTTCTTCTTGATCTTGTGTTCCGACAGCTCGGCCGGCCGCCAGTCGGCCACGGCCGCGGTGGCCACGAACACGCTGTGGCGCGGCGCGAGGGGCAGCACGGTGTCGTACATCTGCTGCGCCGTCTGCACGTCGATGCGGCGCACGCCGCGCGGCGTGGGCAGGTGCACGGGCCCGGCCACCAGAGTGACCTCGGCGCCGGCCTCCTGGGCCGCGCGGGCGATGGCGAAGCCCATCTTGCCGCTGGAGAGGTTCGTGATGCCGCGCACCGGGTCGATGGGTTCGAACGTGGGGCCGGCGGTGATGAGCACGCGCTGGCCGCGCAGGCGCTTGGCCGCGAAGAACGCGATCACGTCGGCGAGCAGCTCGGCGGGCTCGAGCATGCGCCCGTCGCCCACCTCGCCGCAGGCCTGGTCGCCGTTGCCGGGGCCCAGCACCGTGGCGCCGTCCTCGCGCAGCTGCGCCATGTTGCGCCGCGTGGCGGGGTTGTCCCACATCTCGCGGTTCATCGCGGGCGCCACCAGCAGCGGGCACGTGGCGATGGGCCGGGCGAGGCACAGCAGGCTCAGCAGGTCGTCGGTGCGGCCCTGCACCAGCTTGGCGATGAAGTCGGCGCTGGCCGGGGCCACGATCACCGCGTCGGCACCGCGCGTGAGGTTGATGTGGGCCATGTTGTTGGCCTCTCGCGTGTCCCACTGGCTCGTGTAGACCGGGTGCGTGGACAGGGCCTGCATCGTCACCGGGGTGATGAACTGCTCGGCGCCTTCGGTCATCACGACGTTGACCGTGGCACCGGCCTTCACCAGCAGGCGGGTGAACTCGGCGACCTTGTAGCAGGCGATGCCGCCCGTGAGGCCGAGGACGATGCGCCGGCCTTGCAGATCCAGGGGTGGGGTCATGGTCACAGCGCAGTCCAGCTGCGCGACAGGTCGGAGAAGTTGAAGAGCACGCGCACGGCCTTGCCGTACACCTGCCCGTGCGGCAGGAAGCCCCACACGCGGGAGTCGGCCGAGTTGTCGCGGTTGTCGCCCAGCATCAGGTACTCGCCGGCCGGCACGGTGCATTCCCACTGGCCGCGCTGTTCGCTGCGGCAGTGTTTCGCGAGATCGGGCTGGTTCAGGTCGAGCGGCATGCGCCCCTGCAGCAGCGGGTTCACCTTGATGGCCCGGTGGCTGCCCTGCGACGACTCGCGCAGCAGCCACTGGCCGCGGTCCTCCACCTTCGCGGTGACGGTCTCGTCCGGCGCGGTGTCGAACGGCTCGCCGTTGACACTCACGGCGCCGTTCTCGAAGCGCACCACGTCGCCCGGCAGGCCCACGAGGCGCTTCACGTAGAACTCGGACACCTTCAGCGGGTAGCGGAACACCACCACGTCGCCGCGCTCCGGCCGGCCGAACTCGATGGCGGTGTTGGTGAACGGCAGCCGCGGGCCGTAGGCCAGGTGGTTCACCAGCAGGTAGTCACCGACCCGCAGCGTGGGTTCCATGGACCCCGTGGGCACCTTGGGCCAATCGGCCACGGCCACGCGGCACACGAACATCAGCGACACGACCATGAAGAGGTCGGCACCGAAGGCCCAAAAGGGCCGGTTCACCGGGGCCGGACGCCGGCGCAGGCGGCGGCGCCAGAAGAACCAGCACGTGCCGGTCAGCAGCGTGAACAGGCACAGCGTCTCGTTGATCGAAAAACCGATTTGCATTCGAGCGATTATGGCGGGTGGCGGAGAAGACAGACCGCCGCGCGGCGGTCCGGGTTCCCGTGGGCGGCGTCAGCGCAGCCGGACGCCGTCGGGGGAGAACTCCGCAGCCCGGGCCAGCGGCGAGACCCGCAGCACCTGCGTGCCCGGCCCGTTGGCGAGCGTGGTGACGGCCGCCACGCCGAAGTCCAGGCTGCCGCCGATGGCGCGGTAGCGCCACTGCACCTGGCCGCGCCAGGCGCCCGCGCGTTCCACGTTCCGGTCCACCTCCACGCGGGCCTTCGCGCCCTTGCCCACCAGCGCGCCGACCGCCGTGGCCAGGGCCTGCCGCACCGGCGGCCCCTCCTCGCCTTCGATCCACAGGCTGCAGTCGGCCTCGGCCGCGGCCAGCATCACCCGGCCGCCGGCGCCCGGCGCGGTCAGCACGGTGCCCGGCTTGCCGTCGAGCAGGCCGTCGGTGGAGCCCCGCATCGGGTCGACCGGCTCGAAGCCGTTGGAGAGCGCCCAGTCGATGGCCGCGCCCGCCTGGCCCTGCGTGGCCACGCAGGCCGACTCGAACCAGCGCACCATCTCCTGGGGCGTGACGGGCTCGCGCGCCGGCTCGGGCGGCGGTGCCACCGCCGGCTGCACCAGGGGCGCGGTGAACACGGGGGTGACCTGGGCGGCCGCCCCGCCGTGGGCGAGCAACGCGGCGAGCGCGATGGCGCCCGCGTCAGCGCGGCGGCGGCGACGCATCGGCCATCCTCAGCGTGAGCAGCGACATGCGCCCGCCCACGGCCCGCGGCGCCACGACGAACATCGTGTCCTCGCCCCCCGCGCCGGCGAAGCGGTACGACACCATGCGGACGTCGTCGTCCTCGCCCTTGCGGCCGTTGATGTCGGTGGACATCACCGGCCGCGGCGCCTTGAGCCCGCCCTCCCAGGCCGTGGCCAGCTGCTGCACCTTGTCGCGCAGCCGGGGGCCGTCGATCGCCTGCTTGCTGATCGCCGAGCAGACGGCCGGGCTGTCGCCGACCACCAGCATCAGCGAATCGGCCGCGTCGAGTTCACGGGCGTAGGCCGTGGCGTTCTTCATGTCCTTGGTCAGCGCCTCGTCGGGAGGCACCGCGACCGGCGTGAACCCGTGGTTCAGCGCCCAGTCCGCCACGGCGATCGCGTCGCCGCGGGACTCCAGGCAGGCGAGGCGGAACACGTCCGCGAGTTCCTGCGCGTGGGCACGCGGCGTGCGCCCCCGTGCCACCACGTCCATCGGGCGCGCGGGCCGGCCGGCCGCCGGCGGCTCCGGCACCAGGTCGGTGGTGCCGACGGGATGGACGGTCGTTGCGGTGAAGACCGGCTTGGACGGGTCGACGACCTGCGCGTGGCCGGCCGCCGGCACCAGCAGGCACGACAGCAGGACCGTGGACAAGGTGAAACGGCTCATGAAGGCACTCCCTCTGCAACAACGATCAGCGTGGTTCGACGGACACGCCCATGATGGCCGTGCCGCGGGCCGTGCCCAGCGGCGAGACCACCGTCAGGCGGTAGCGGTCCGTGCCCGACACCCCGAGGTAGCTGACCGAACGGTGCGGGCCGTCCTGATCGTAGTCCATTCCCCGGGACGGCTCCGGCTGCACCTTCACGCCCGGCCAGTCGGCCGACTGGGCCTCCATGCGGCCGCGCAGGCGCGGCCCGTCCACGGCGCCGAGCCCCATCACGATGCAGTTGGACGGCGCTGTGGTGGAAATCAGCAGCAGCGTGTCGCGCCCGCCGGGACGCGCGAAGACGTTGCCGGCCTCGCCCCGCTGGCGGATGGCCGCGGCCACCTCGCGGCTGGCGGGCGAGTCGGTGACGAACCCGTTGACCAGCGCCCAGTCGGCCACGGCCTCCGGGTCGGCCTTCGTGCCCAGGCAGGCATCGCGGAACAGGTCGGCGATGTCCTGGGCGTGGACGCGGGCCGCGGCCGATTGGGCGGCGGTGCCCGGCGCGGCCGGGGCCTTGGCCGGTCCCGCCGCGCAGACTGCCCCCGAGGACGCGACCGTCACGGCCGCCAGCACCCACCGCACGGCGCGCAACTCAGACCCGCTCGCCGACCCAGCCCTGGACCGAGTCCAGCGCCTTCGCGAGGTGGGTCGGGTCGGTGCCGCCGGCCATGGCCATGTCCGGCTTGCCGCCGCCCTTGCCACCCACCTGCTGGGCGACGAAGTTGACGAGTTCACCAGCCTTGACCTTGCCAATGCTGTCGGCCGTGACACCGGCCGCCAGCTGCACCTTGCCGCCGTCGACTGCGGCCAGCACGATGGCGGCGGTCTTGAGCTTGTCCTTGAGCTTGTCCATCGTCTCGCGCAGGGCCTTGGCGTCGGCGCCGTCGAGCACGGCGGCCAGCACCTTCAGGCCCTTCACGTCGACGGCCTTCTGCAGCAGCTCGTCGCCCTGCGACGAGGCGAGCTTGCCCTTCAGCGCGGCCAGTTCCTTCTCGAGCGAACGCACCTGCTCCATCACCTGGCCCAGGCGGGCCGGCACCTCGGCCGGCGCGGCCTTCAGCGAACCGGCGATCTGGCGCACGGTGCCTTCGAGCGACTGCAGGTACGCGAGCGCGTTCTCGCCGGTCACGGCCTCCACGCGGCGCACACCGGCCTGGATGCCGGACTCGGCCACGATCTTGAACAGGCCGATGTCACCCGTGCGCTGCACGTGGGTGCCGCCGCACAGCTCGCGGCTGGTGCCGATGTCGAGCACCCGCACCTCGTCGCCGTACTTCTCGCCGAACAGCATCATGGCGCCGGTCTTCTGGGCCTCCTCGATGGGCAGCACACGCGCCTGCGTGGCGGCGTTGGCCAGGATCTCGGCGTTCACGAGAGCCTCGATCTTCGCGATCTCGGCGTCGGTCACGGGCTGGTTGTGCGCGAAGTCGAAGCGCGTGCGGTCGGCCGTCACGAGCGAACCCTTCTGCTGCACGTGCGTGCCCAGCACCTCGCGCAGGGCCTTGTGCATCAGGTGGGTGGCCGAGTGGTTGCGCACGGTGCGGGCGCGGCGGTCGGCGTCGACCTTCGCGTTGACCTTGTCGCCCACGCGCAGTTCGCCCTCGACCAGCTGGCCCTGGTGGCCGAACACGGCGGCCTGGACCTTGATGGTGTCTTCCACGACGAAGCGCGACGTGGCGTTGCGCAGCTCGCCGGTGTCACCCACCTGGCCGCCGCTTTCGGCGTAGAACGGGGTTTCGTCGAGCACGACCACCACGTCGTCGCCGGCGCGGGCCACGTCCACGGGCGAACCGTCGACGTAGAGCGCGGCCACGGTGGCGCCTTCACGCGCCAGGTGCTCGTAGCCGTGGAAGGTGGTGTTGGCGCCGGTGTACTCGAGGCCGGCGGCCATCTTGAACTTGCCGGCCGCGCGGGCCTTGTCCTTCTGGCGCTGCATCGCGGCGTCGAAGCCGGCGCTGTCCACCGTCACGCCCCGCTCGCGGCACACGTCGGCCGTCAGGTCGACCGGGAAGCCGTAGGTGTCGTGCAGCTTGAACGCGGTCTCGCCGTCGATGACCTTGGCGCCACCGGCCAGGGCGGCTTCCAGGATCTCCATGCCGTTGGCGATGGTGCGGAAGAAACCTTCCTCTTCCTGCTTGAGCACGTCGGTGACACGCTGCTCGGCCTGGCGCAGCTCGGGGTAGGCGTCGCCCATCTCCTTCGCGAGCGCGGCCACCAGCGTGTAGAAGAACGGCTTGCGGGCGCCGAGCTTGTAGCCGTGGCGGATCGCGCGGCGGGCGATGCGGCGCAGCACGTAGCCGCGGCCGGCGTTGCTCGGGATCACGCCGTCGGTCACCGTGAAGCTGCAGGCGCGGATGTGGTCGGCGATGACCTTGAGCGACGGGGAGTCCTTGTCGCAGTCGCCCCCGCCCGCGGCGTCCACCGCCTTCTTGGCGGCGGCCAGCAGGTTCACGAAGGTGTCGATCTCGTAGTTGCTGTGCACGTGCTGCAGCACGGCGGTCAGGCGCTCGAGGCCCATGCCGGTGTCCACGCTCGGCTTCGGGAGCTTGTGCATCACGCCCGCTTCGTCGCGGTTGAACTGCATGAACACGTTGTTCCAGATCTCGATGTAGCGGTCGCCGTCTTCGTCGGGCGAGCCCGGGGGGCCGCCGGCGATCTCCGGGCCGTGGTCGTAGAAGATCTCGGTGCACGGGCCGCAGGGGCCGGTGTCGCCCATCATCCAGAAGTTGTCCGACGCGTAGCGGGCGCCCTTGTTGTCGCCGATGCGCACGATGCGCTCGGCGGGCACGCCCACCGTCTTGTTCCAGATCTCGTAGGCCTCGTCGTCCTCGGCGTACACGGTGACCCAGAGCTTCTCCTTCGGCAGCTTGTAGACCTCGGTCAGCAGCTCCCAGGCGTACTGGATGGCGTCGTGCTTGAAGTAGTCGCCGAAGCTGAAGTTGCCCAGCATCTCGAAGAACGTGTGGTGGCGCGCGGTGTAGCCCACGTTGTCGAGGTCGTTGTGCTTGCCGCCGGCGCGGATGCACTTCTGCGACGTGGTGGCGCGGCTGTACGGGCGCTTGTCGAAGCCGAGGAACACGTCCTTGAACTGGTTCATGCCGGCGTTGGTGAACAGCAGCGTCGGGTCGTCACCGGGGACCACCGGGCTCGACGGCACGATGGTGTGGCCCTTGGCTTCGAAGAACTTCAGGAACTGGGAACGGATTTCGGAGGCTTTCATGCCGTGGCTTTCAGCGGATGCGGGACGCGCAAAGGCTTGATTTTTCGAGGGTTTCGATTATAGGGTGATGCCCCCTGCGCGACAGCGGACGCCCGGCCCGTCCGTATCATGGCCGGACACTGGAGACGACCATGGACACACGCACTTCCCCGCTGGCGAACCTGCTCGACCCGAGCCTCCTGAAGACCGACGCGCTGATCGGCGCCGGCTGGGTCAAGGGCTCGGCCCGCTTCGACGTCACCGACCCCGCCACCGGCCTGAAGCTGGTCGACGTGGCCGACCTGGGCGTCGCCGAGACCCGCGACGCCATCGCCGCGGCGCAGGCCGCCCTGCCCGCGTGGCGCGGCCGCACGGCCAAGGACCGCGGCGCCATCCTCACGAAGTGGTTCCAGCTGATGGTGCAGCACGCCGACGACCTGGCCCGCATCATGACCGCCGAGCAGGGCAAGCCGCTCGCCGAGTCCAAGGGCGAGGTGGTGTACGGCGCGAGCTTCATCGAGTGGTTCGCCGAGGAAGGCAAGCGTGTCTACGGCGAGACCATCCCGGCCACCGACCCGCGCAAGCGCTACCTCGTCATCAAGCAGGCGATGGGCGTGTGCGCGGCCATCACGCCCTGGAACTTCCCCATCGCGATGATCACCCGCAAGGTGGGCCCGGCACTGGCCGCCGGCTGCCCGGTGGTGGTCAAGCCCGCGGGGCAGACGCCGCTGTCGGCCCTGGCCATCGCCGAGCTGGGCCGCCGCGCCGGGCTGCCCGACGGGGTGCTGAACGTGGTCACCGCCGCCAAGTCCGCCGAGATCGGCAAGGTGATGTGCGAGAGCGAGGTGGTGCGCCACCTCTCCTTCACCGGGTCCACCGAGGTGGGCCGCATCCTCGCCGCCCAGTGCGCCCCGACCATCAAGAAGCTGTCGCTGGAACTGGGTGGCAACGCGCCGTTCATCGTCTTCGACGACGCCGACCTCGACAGCGCCGTCGAGGGGGCGCTCGCCAGCAAGTACCGCAACGGCGGCCAGACCTGCGTCTGCGCGAACCGCCTGTACGTGCAGGACGGCGTGTACGACACCTTCGTGCAGAAGCTCGCCGCGAAGGTCCAGGCCATCAAGGTGGGCAACGGGTTCGAGGCCGGGGTCACCCAGGGCCCGATGATCGACGACAACGCCATCGCGAAGATCGAGCGCCACGTGGCCGACGCCGTCTCCAAGGGCGCGAAGGTGCTCACCGGCGGCAAGCGCCTGCACGACCGCTTCTTCGAACCCACGGTGCTCACGGAGGCGAACGCCGACATGCTGTGCGCCCGCGAGGAGACCTTCGGGCCGGTCGCCCCGGTGTTCCGGTTCCAGACGGAAGAGGAGGTTCTCCGGCTCGCCAACGACACCGAGTTCGGCCTCGCCGCGTACTTCTACAGCCGGGACATCGGGCGGGTGTTCCGCGTGGGCGAAGGGCTGGAGTCCGGGATGGTGGGGGTGAACACGGGGCTGATCTCGACGGCGGAGGTGCCGTTCGGGGGGGTGAAGCAGTCCGGACTGGGACGCGAAGGATCTCGCCACGGGATCGAGGACTACGTGGAGATCAAGTACCTCTGCCTGGGCGACATCTGACGGTCGTCAGTCCGCCGTCTGCCCGAGCTTCTCCGCGGAAGACTTCAACCCCGCGGTGATGCGCTCGAACACCTCCGCCGGAAACCCCTCCGGCAACTGCGCCCCCACCCGCTCGACCACGCCGTCGGTGGCCCCGAGCAGCCGCTCGATCACCGCCCCGGCGTCCTTCCCCGTGCCACACAACGCGGCCAGCGCATCGAAGTGCCGCCGCCGGATGTCCTTCAGGTGGTAGTGCCGGTTCTTCCCCACCATCGCCATCGCGAGCCGCGCCTTGTGCCAGGACCAGCGGTTGGGCCCCTGCCCCTCCACCGGCCAGATCGACATCACGTCGTACAGCGGCGCAAGCCGGTAGCGGCCGCCTGCGGCGAGCTGCAGGCTGAAGTTCTTCGCGTGGCCGTCGGGCGCGGCCAGCAGCCAGAACAGCACCTGGGTGGTGACGAGCGTGTCGAGGTCGGCCCGCGCGGTCTCCGACTGGCCCAGCAGGCGCGCGAGGTCGGCCACGCCCGGCCCGCCGTCGGCCTCGTACTTCAGGTGGGGCGGCACACCCAGCGCCTGGCAGAAGTCCTCCTGCGGCAGGCGCAGCCACCAGCGGCCCGACGAATGCAGCCGGCGGTCGAAGCGTTCGACGCTCAGCACCTTGCGCGGCCCGAAGACCTCGATGTCGGCCCGTGCCGCCGGAACCCCGTACTCACGCAGCAGCGCGAGGCACAGCCATTCGTTCTCGACCGACCGCGACAGGTCGACCCGGCTGTTGCCGACGAGCCCGAGCGGCAGCTTGAGGATGTGGCTGGTGGGCGTGGCGCCGTGCGGGCGCAGCCAGCGGCCCTCGTGGCGCAGCAGCGCCGTCTTCTCCTGCGCGCCGGCGAGCGAGATGCGGAAGTCCTCGTCGTCGCCCTCGGCCATCAGGCGGGCCGCCGGCGCCACGGCCCGGTCGAGGTACTGCGCGACCCCGTCCTCGTCGAGCGGATCGCCCTCGACCGTGTCGAACCCGGCCGGCACCTCGTCCTCCGGCAGCAGCTGCACCGCGCCCACGCAGTCGCGGCCGATGGCCTGCAGCAGGTCGAACGCGGAGGTGGACCCGGTGCGAAAACGCGTGGCCAGGCGCTTGCGGATCTCCTCGCTGTCGGGCAGCAGGTTCTCGAACCACGCGGCCACGCGCGGGCCGCGCAGCGGGCCGTCGTCAAGGCCGAACGGCAGCGACAGCGACAGCGGGCGCCCGAGCGGCGAGGCCTTCCACGCGGGGTCGTAGCGCAGCTCCATGTCGCCCCGCGTGGGCAGGTGCCACGACCCCACCCTCACGCCGTTCGACCAGAGCGACAGGGTTCTCGCGTGCGAGCGCCGTCCCATCGGCGGTGGCCTACCAGGCGTCCGGCGGTGACTCGGCCCCGGGTCCGGCGGACCGCGGCTGCAGCGTCAGTTCGAGGTCGAGGCTCGCGCAGAGCGCGAGCAGCTGGTCGACCGTGAGGGTGCCCGGGTTCAGCTCGAGCTTGGAGAGACGCGACTGGCTCAGGCCCACCGTGGCGGCCAGGTCCGCCTGCGAACGGCCCGCGGCGCGGCGGGCCGTCTGCAGCAGCTGGCCCAGCTGGGCGGCCGTGACGAGGCGGTGGTTCATGGGTTCACTCCGGATCGGAATATCTGCAGATTATTCCCAATGGGAATTAATGTCAAATATTCCAATAAGAGGTGAACCTCAATCGTTGGGTTCGTCGTTGGCGGCCCCCGCCGCACCGCGTTCGAGGTGGTTCGCGAAGCCGTCCCGCCCCGAGGCCGCACCGGACGCCGCGAGCCCCACCGCGCGCCGCAGCAGCGTGGCGGCATCGCGACCGTCGGCCGGGTGGTGGGCGGTGCCGATGGCCACGGCCACGGCGACCTCGGTGCCCGCGATGGGGAACGGCGGGTGCAGCGCCTCGCGCAGCTTGTCGGCCACGCGCTCGGCGTCCTGCGCCTCCTGGAACTTCGACAGCAGCACGACGAAGGTGTCGGCGCCCACGGAGGCCACGACGTCGCTCGCGCGCAGGCCCATGCGCAGGCGCACCGCGATCTTGCGGCGCAGCACGTTGGCGGTCTCCTCGCCGTGCCGCGCCTCGGCGGTGGCCAGGCCCTCCACACGCACGGCCATCAGCGCCATGGGTGCCGGCTCGCGCTCGCGCAGCGCGAGCAGCTGGTTCACGTGTTCGACCAGTTGGGACTGGTTGGGCAGGCCCGTCATCAGGTCGGTGGCGTAGGCCTTGCGGGTCTGGCGGTCTTGCGACTTGCGCTCGATGCCCAGGCGCACCGCACGCGGCAAGGCGTCGACCGGGTCGGTGGCGAGCGGCAGCACGTCCTGCACGCCCGCGTGCACGAGGCGCACGGCCAGGTCGTTGCCGGGGTCGTCGGTGGTCAGCACGACCACGGCGCCGTCGGTCACGGCCTGGGACAGCCCGCTCCAGGCGAGCAGCCGGCGCGCCTCGACGTTGGTGGCGGCGACCACGACCCCGTCGAACCGCTGCCCGGCGAGCCGCAGGGCGGCCTCCGCCAGGCCCGTCAGGCGCACGGTGACGAAGGGGCCGAAGGCGGACGTGGCGGCGATGTCCGGCACGGTGGCCCCATCGGTGTCGATCAGCAGCAGGTTCAGCGCGTCAGCGGTCATGGGGCGGCGGGAGGCGGCTTCGTCAGGCCTCCATTGTGGAGGAATCGGACACCGGTTCAGTGACCGAATGCGTGCGCGCCCAGTTCCTGCTTCATCCACGCCACGAACACGCGGGTGCGCGCGGGCAGGCCACGGGCGTGCGGGTACACGATGCTGATGGGCCGGCGCGGGGGCTCGAACGCCTCCAGCACCGTGCGCAGGCGGCCGTCGGCGAGGTACGGCGCCACCTGGTACTCGATGAACATGCCGAAGCCGAGACCCGCGAGCACCGCCTCGGCCGCGGGCGCAGCCTGGTTGAACTCGAGGTTGCACTGGATCGGCACCTGGAACTGCCGCTCGCCCTCGTGGAAGGTCCAGCCGCCGGGCATCGGGAACGTGAAGCCCACGCACGGCGCGCCGCGCAGGTCCTCCGGATGGGCCGGCTCGCCGCGTCCGGCGAGGAACCCCGGGCTCGCGACCACCGGCCGGCGCAGGCTGCCCACGGTCTGGGCCACGAGCGACGAGTCGTGCAGCGGGCCGATGCGCACGGCCACGTCCACGCCCTCCTCCAGCAGGTTGACCACCCGGTCCCACAGCAGCAGCCGCACGCGCACCTTCGGGTGCCGCTGGGCGAAGCGCGTGACGGCCGGCGCCACGTACATCTGCCCGAACAGCGCGGGTGCCGTGACCACCAGCTGGCCCGACGGCTCGGCCGCGTCGAGCGCCAGTTCGTTCTCGGCGTCCGTCACGGCCGACAGCACCGTGCGGCAGCGGTCGAGGTACTGGCGCCCCTCGGCGGTCAGCGAGATGCGGCGCGTGGTGCGGTTGAAGAGCCGCACGCCGAGGTGGGCCTCCAGGGACGCGAGCGAACGCACCACCGCCGGCAGCGAGCCCCCGCCCGCCTTGGCGGCGGCGGTGAGGCTGCCCGCGTCGGCGATCTGCACGAACGTGGCCATGGCCTTGAGCTTGTCCATGCGACCATATTAATCCGCGAAGCGAAGCACTCCAGTGCAATCGAAGGCATTTAATCCTTCCGATGCAGCAACCAAGATGAGGGGACCGATCCACCCTTCCCTCACGGACATGCCGAACATCACCCTCCACCGCGTCACGCTGTCGGGCCACAGCCACCGCGTCGAAACCTTCCTGCACCTGCTCGGCCTGCCGTACACCGCGGTGGACGTGGACCTGCTCCACGGCGCCCACCGCCAGCCCGACTTCCTCGCGCTGAACCCGTTTGGCGAGGTGCCGGTGCTGCAGGACGGCGACCTGACCCTCGCCGATTCGAACGCGATCCTCGTGTACCTCGCGTCGCGCTACGGCGGCCCGCGCTGGCACGTCACCGATCCCGCCGTGGCGGCCCGGGTGCAGCGCTGGCTGTCCGTGGCCGCGGGCGAGCTGCGTTTCGGCCCGGGCCTCGCCCGCGTGGCCGTGCTGTTCAAGAAACCCCTCGACCTCGCCCCGCTGATCGAACGCTCCCACGTGCTGCTGGGGCTGATGGAACGCCAGCTCGCGGACCGCCCCTTCCTCACCGGCGACGAGGTGACGATCGCCGACCTCGCGAACTACGCGTACTCGGCCCGCGCCCCGGAGGGCCACGTCTCGCTCGCCGACTACCCGAACGTGCGCGCATGGCACGCCCGCGTCGAGGCCCTGCCCGGTTTCCTGCCGTTCCCGGTGATGCCGGTCGGCCTGAACGCGGCCTGACCATGGGCGCGTACCACACCGGCGAAGCCGCGGCGCAGGACCGCGTCGGCATGCGCGAGCGCATGGCCGAGGTGGCGACGCGCGCCATCCGCGACCACATGCCCGACCAGCACCGCGATTTCTTCCCGCTGCTGCCGTTCCTGGTGGTGGGCAGCCTCGACGTCACCGGACAGCCGTGGGCGTCCGTGCTCGTGAACGCGCCCGGCTTCGCGCACTCGCCCGACCCGACCCACCTCGCGGTGCAGGCCCACGCCCTCCCCGGCGATCCGCTGACCCTGAAGGCAGGCGCGCCCGTCGGCCTGCTGGGCATCCAGACGCACACGCGGCGGCGCAACCGCATGAACGGCCTCGTCGAGTCGCTCGACGGGGACGGTTTCACCGTGGCCGTGCAGCAGAGCTTCGGCAACTGCCCGAAGTACATCACCCCGCGCGAGGCCGTGTTCACACCGTCGGCCGCCGGCACCCCGCGCATCGCGCGCAGCCACGGCCTCGACGACCGCGCGCGCGCGCTCCTCGACGGAGCCGACACGCTCTTCATCGCGACGGCCCACCCCGACGCCGACCTCGCCCGCACGCCCGAGGAAGGCGTGGACGTCTCCCACCGCGGCGGCCCACCGGGCTTCCTCGCCCGCGACGACGACGACGTGCTGCGCCTGCCCGACTTCCCCGGCAACTTCTTCTTCAACACCCTCGGCAACCTCGGGCTGAACCCGCGGGCCGGGCTGCTGCTGCTGGACCGCGAGCGGGCCGGCGCGCTGTACCTCGCGGTGCGCGGCACGGTGGTGTGGGCGCCGGAGCGCCATGTGCGCTTCGAGGTGGACGCGATGGTGCGCACGGAGGGGACACTGCCCCTCTCCTGGCACGAACCTCAGTAGTGCGGAGGGAGCTCGTCGCGCAGGCTGCGGAACTGGCCGGCGTCGGGCGCCGGCATCTGCTGGCGCAGGTTCACGAGTTCGCGGGTGAGCTGCTCGATCTGTTGCTGCTGCCGCGCGACGATCTCGTTGAGCGAGTCGACCAGGTCCTCGGTGAAGCTCGCCTTGATCTCGAGGTCGGTCAGGCGCTGGTCGGTGTCGTTCGGGTGATCCATCCCGCCATTATCGGCAGGTCACCGGCGGCTGCGGCGCATCTCGACGAGCGCCCCGCCCGCGAGCGCCACCAGCACCGCCGCGTAGCCGATGGCCGTGGTCTTCAGCCCGAAGTACCCGACGAACAACCCCGCCGCGATGGCCGGCACGGCGAAGGCCAGGTAACTCGCCGCGAAGAAGCTCGACATCAGCGCGCCGCGCTCGTGCGGCTCCGCCAGCGGCGCGAGGCTGCGCACCGAGCCGTTGAACCCGGAGCCGAACCCGAGCCCCGCGATCAGCGTGCCGGAGAACAGCAGCCACGCCGAGTGCGACACCACCCCACCCAGCGTGATGGCCAGGCCCACCGCGAGCCCGAGCGCGCCCAGCTCCAGCACGTCACGCGGCGGGCGGTTGCGCACCAGCGCGATCGCGACGGCCCCGCTCAGCACGAGCGTGGCGATCAGCGCGCCGCCCACGACGGGGGCCGTGGTGTCGGTCACCTGCCGGGCCAGGGTGGGCCCGAGCGACAGGTAGAAGCCGCCCAGCGCCCACTGCGCCGTGTTGGACGGCAGCACGCGCAGCAGGGTGGACCGTGCCGCCGGCGGCACCGCCACCTGCGGCACCAGCGAGCGCCATGCGCCCTGCAGGCGCGACACGGTTTCAGGCAGGCGCCACGCGAGCGCGATCTGCACCGCGAACACCCCCAGCAACCCTTCGAAGACGAGCACCGTGGGCGCCGGGGCGAACTGCACGAGCAGGCTGGTGCCGAGTGCGCCGAGCGCCATGCCGAACATCGGCGTCACGCTGTTGATGAAGGCGCCGCGCACGCGGTCCAGGTCGAGCAGCATCGCGCTCAGCACACTGGTGGCGATGCCGGTGGCCACACCCTGAACGATGCGCGCCGCGAAGAGCCACTCGACCGACCGGGCCTGCCAGAACAGCACCACCGACACGAACTCGATCACCAGGGCGCCGAGGATCACCTCGCGCCGCCCGCGGTGGTCCGACAGGCGGCCCAACACCAGCAGCGACCCGAGCAGCGCGAACGCATAGCTCGAGAACACGAGCGTGAGCGTCAGCGCCGAGAAGCCCCAGGCTTCGCGGTACAGCCCGTAGAGCGGCGACGGCGCGCTCGACGCGGCCAGGAACGTGATGACCATCGACGACACCAGCCAGAGGGCGGCGCCGTTCGACAAGCGCCCGGACGTGGCGGGCAAGGCATCGGGCACGGAGATGGGGGTCGCGGTGTTCATGGCCTTAATGCAAAACTTTTGCGTTTGCGAATGCTACGCCCCTTCACGGACTAACGCAATTCCTTTGCATTAACATGGCAATCATGAACACACGAGTTGCCGGTCTCCGCCCGGGCGGGCGCAGTGCGCGCGTGCAGGCGGCCGTCCACCTGGCGGTGCACGACCTCACCGAACAGCACGGCCGCGCCGCCCTCACCGTGCCGCTGATCGCGGCCCGCGCCGGCGTCACCCCGTCCACCATCTACCGCCGCTGGGGCGACCTCGCCGACCTGCTGGCCGACGTGGCCGTGGAACACATGCGCCCCGAGACCGATCCCGCGGACACGGGCGGCTTCGCGAGCGACCTCTTCACGTGGGCCGAGCAGTACTTCGAGGAGATGACCTCCGAGGTGGGCCTGGGCATGCTGCGCGACGTGCTGTCCGCCACGCCGGGCGTGACACCACGCACCTGCCAGTGCTCGGCCTTCAACGCCGCCCAGATCGCGGTGATGGTGGACCGCGGCATCGCACGCGGCGAAGCCGTGCCCGAGGTCGACGCCGTGATGGACGGCGTGGTCGCCCCGATCGTCTACCGCGCGCTGTTCGCCGCCGTGCCGCCCACGCGGGACGACGTGCGCCGCTTCGTCGACCGGGTCATGGCGAGCGCGACGACGCGTTAGCGCCGCCGCGCCTTCGCGACGGCCTCGTTCGCCGCGGCCTGCACGCACCGCGCGTCGTGCGCCAGCACCTGCAGCCGCCGCAGCAGCCACGGCATCACGTCGTCGGCCGGGGCCTCGATGGGGAGCATCGACAGGCCGCCCGGGTACGACGGCGGCGGTTCGGCCGGCCCCTCGCGCAGCGCGAGGCTCGCCGACAGCGCCGCCCTCGCCTCGCCCAGCGCCCGCGCCGTCTCGGCCACGTCGAGTTCACCGCCGCGGCGCGACAGGATCATGCGCACCACCGACAGGTGGGCCATCAACCGCTGCCCGTGGTCGAGCACCCGCGCCACGTCCGCCACCGGCACCCGCACGGCCTCGGGTTCGGCGCCGGTGCGCTGCACCACCCCCGACAGCGCGTTGAGCGCGTCGTACGCGCGCCGCCGCGCCAGGCGCGGCTGGATGCCGTCGGCCGCGTCCTCCGACAGCGTGAGCGCAGCGTATCCCGACAGCTCCTTCAGCGTGCGCGCGAGCGCGGCCGGCAGGTTGCGCCGTTCCCACGACGGCAGCACGTAGCTGAAGGCCCACGCGAGCGCCGCGCCGAGCACGGTGTCGGCCACCCGCTCCGTGATCGCGAAGCCACCGGCCGGGTGCACCGCATGGGCCTGCAGCAGCGCCATCACCGTGGCCGCCGAGGCGGTGAGCCAGTAGCGCTGCAGCACGAAGGCGTGGGCCGTGCCCACGGCGAACAGGAACACGGCGCCCAGCAGCACCGGTGAATGCAGCGATGCCAGCGTCAACACCACCACGCACCCCGCGAGCGTGCCGAGCACCCGCGCGTTGCGCCGCGACAGCGTCTGCTCGAGGTTGCCGCGCAGCACCACCGCCACGCCCAGCACGAGCCAGTGCGGATGCGAGGCCCAGGGCGAGGCCAGTGCGATGAAGTACGCGCAGCCGAGCGCCAGCGCCGACCGCACCGCGTGGCGGAAGACGGGGGACGTGCCCGAGAACTGGTCGGCGAGCGCGCCCAGCGGCCACCCTTCGGGCGCCACGAAGCTCTGCAGTTCGGTGCGGGACAGCACCGGTGTTTCGGGGTCGGCGTCGAGCAGCGACTGGATGCGTTGCACGTCGTCGTTCAGGTTCGTGAGCCGCCCCGCGACGGCCGGCAGCAGCCGGATGCGCGGGTCGTCGGCGGCCATCGGCGTGTCGACGAACAGGCGCTCCACGGGGCGGGCCGTGACCACGAGCACGGTTCCGTCGCGCACCGCGTCGGCCGCCTCGCCCAGCGCATCGCCGATGCGGGCGAGCGCCGCGGCCACCTGGTTCAGCACCGCATGGCCGGCGTCGTCGTCGCCCAGCAGGTCGAGGTCGAGGCGGCTCGCGAGCAGCACGTCGCGCAGGTCGATGAGCCGCAGCAGGATGCTGGTGTTGCGCCGGGCCGCGGGTGAGTCGGATGCGGCGAACACGAAGTCGCGGGCGGTCTGCAGCCGGTCGGCCGCGGCCGCCTCCCCGGCAAGCCAGCGCTTCATGTTCTCCGCCGCGGCCTCGGGGTCGGGCGACAGCACCGCCGCCCGCAGGTGGAACAGGTCGGCGATGGAGCGCATGGCCATCACGAGCGACAGCGTGCACTGGCGCCGCTGCAGCACGGCGCTGCCGACCAGCGACCACACGCAGTACGCGGCGCCGCCCACCGCGTTCCAGGCCGCCAGCTCCCACGCCGACACCGACGACTCCGGCACGGCCATCGTGAACACCAGTGACAGGATGGGCGCGAACGACACGGCGCCGGCGCGCGGCCCCCACGCCATCGTCATCATCGCGACGAAGGCAATGGCCCCGATGCCGAAGCCGAGGGCGATGGGGAACGGGTCGAGCAGCGCGACGGTCAGCGCCGCCGCGAGGCTCAGCGCCGCGGCCACCGGCACCCGGCTGCGGGTGCGGGCCGGCGTGTTGGGCACGTCGGCGAGGCTCGCGCACACCGCACCGCTCAACGCGAGCTGCGCCGCGTGGTGGCCCGCCAGCGCGGTGATCAGGAACTGGATCAGGCCGATGCCCAGCGCGACGCTGATGCCGTTGAGCGCGTAGGCGGGAAGACGGTGGAGGAGCCGCATGCGGGGGATTATGGAGTGGCGGCCCCGTCCGCCTCCACATAGCCTTTCCGCAGTTTTTCAGCGACCAGCTTGTCGACTTCGGCCTGCGCCCGCTCCTCCGTGCCGAACGCCTTCACCTGGGTCTGGCCCTGCGTGCCGATGCGGCCGAAGGTCACCGTGACGTCGGTCCCCTGCCGCGAGACCTGCCAGAACTTGCGCGACGTGCCCTCGGTGAACTCGAGCCGCCGCGTGCCGTCGGGCACCGGCTCGCCCGGCGCGGACGGTTCGGCCACGGGTGGCACGGTCGGCACCGGCACCTCGGCCACGACGGGCCCGGGCGGCGGCAGCTCGGGCTCCGGCAGCGGGCGGGGCACCTCCCGCAAGGCCCGCTCCACGGCGTCGACGACCGCGTTCGGCTCGTGGAACCAGTCGCGCGCCAGCACCTGCACCGTGCGCCAGCCGAACGCCCGCAGGATGCGGGGCCGCGACACGTACCGCTCGAAGACGTCCGGGTTCGCGTACTGCGCCGCGGTGTCCACCTGGATCGCGAGCGTGTAGTGCGGCCCGCCTTCCGGATCGCGGATGCCGAGGTCGCAGCGGAAGCGCGACTGCCCGATGTGTTCGTCCACCGCGTGCCCGCGCGCCCGCAGGGCGGCTGCGAGCGCGGCGGCCACGGGGTCGGCCCCGCCCGCGCGTGCCAGCGCCTGGCGGGCGAGCGGGTTCAGCCCCTCGAGCACCCGCTGGGCCGTGGCCACGTCGCCGCGCGACGCGCTCTCGGCGTACCGCAGGAACTGCTTGAGCGCCGAGGCGCCGTCGTTGTGGTCGTTGGTGATGGCATCCGACCGGATCGTCGACACGACCGCCATGTGGTGGCGGGCGCGGCTGAAGATCACGTTCAGGCGCTTCTCGCCGCCGCGCTGGTTGATGGGACCGAAGTTCATCAGCATGCGACCATCGGGTCCCGGGGCGTAGCAGATGCTCAGGATGATGATGTCGCGCTCGTCGCCCTGCACGTTCTCGAGGTTCTTCACGAAGAGGCCGCAGAACTGGTCGTCCTCCTCGCGCACGAACTCGGCCTCGAGCCGCGCGCCGAACGCGGGATCCTCCTTGCCGAGCGCCTCCAGGGCCGCCTCGATGGTGCCCTGCTGCGCCTCCGAGAACGCCACCACCCCGATGCTGAGCCCGGTCTCGCGGTTCAGCAGGTCCCGCACGAGGTGGGCGATGTAGCGTGCCTCGCCGTCGTTGCTGCGCGCCGCGTACACCGCCCCCGACACGGCATGGAAGCTGATGGGACGTTCGAGCAATGCGTCGGCCTGCGCGGCCACGCCCTGCTCCGCCAGCGCGGCCACCTGCACCGGGATGCCGTCGCGGTCGCCGCCCGGCACGCCGCGGTCCGGCACGGTGTAGAGGTTGCCCGCGTAGAAGGCGGCGTTCGAGAACCCGATCAGGGACTCGTAGCGGCTGCGGTAGTGCCACGCGAGCAGCGTCGCCGGCAGGTTGCGCGCGCCCTGGTTCAGCAGGCTGTCGGCGTCGAGGGCCACGGCCACCCGTTCGCCCTCGTCCTCCACCACGAGGGTGTCGCCCTCCCCGTCCCCCGCGGACGAGAAGAAGCTCGTCGGCGGCAGCTGCATCTCGTCGCCCACCACGATCACCTGCGGCGCACGGTACAGCGCGGGCACGGCGTCCTCGACGGGGATCTGGCTCGCCTCGTCGAAGATGACCACGTCGAAGAGGTCCGGGTCGAGCGGCAGCGTTTCCGACACCGACAGCGGGCTCATCAGCCAGATGGGTTTCATGTCCCGCACCACGCGACCGCTGTCGGCGCTCGCCAGCTCGCGGATCGCCTTGTAGCGCATGGACTTGCCGAACTCGTGTTCGAGGTCGCGCCGTCCCGCGCTGTAGACCTTCTTGAAGGCCTTGCCGTCGGCATCCAGCTGGGAGGCCGCGAGGCTGGAGCGCCGGACGTTGTCACGGAATCGGCGGCGCACTGCGGCACGGGCCGCCTGCGCGTTGACGTCGAAGAGGTGCCGCTCCGCGCCCAGCAGCCGGTCCACGTGCGCGGCGAGTTGCGTGCCGTCGAAGCGGGGCAGCCAGCGCTCGGCGCGGTACAGGCGCTCCAGCGCCTCGCGCGTGACCGCGTGCTCCAGCACGGCGGCGGACCCGGCGAGCGTGCGCACGAGCGTCACGACGGCCGGGTCGGCCCCGGAGAGTTCCTGCAGCAGCGGCAGCACGTCGGGCAAGGCGTCCGCGTGCTCGCGCAGGTCGCGCACGCACTCGCCGAGCCCGGCCAGCGGCTGGCCCGCGGCGTCGTTCAGCAACACGGCGAGCGTGGTGGCGAGGGTGTCGACCTCCGTCCCCAGCGCGCAGAGCCCCTGCACGGCCTGCCGGCCCGACTCGCCGGCCAGCAGCCGGCGGTGGAAGGCGGCCACGAACGGTTGCCGCACGGCGGCCTCGCGCAGCGTCGACAACGTCGCGGCGAGCGCGTCCGGATCGGTGGCGCCATAGGTGGAGGCGAAACGCCGCACTGCGTCGTCGAGCGCGGCACGGGCGTCGTGTTCGGCCTGCAGGTCGGTCAGCACGCGCACGAGCGTGGGCCGCACCGCCTGCCGGGTGAAGTCGAAGCGTCGCCGGACCTCCTTCGACAGGCGCCACCAGGCCGGGGACAGCCAGCGCAGGAACGACGGCTCCTGCGCGCGGGCCCGGTCGAGCGCGGCGCGGGTGTCCGCGGGCGAGAGCTTGTCCGACCACGGTGCCGTGGGCTCCGAGGCCGCGTCCCGCAGGCGAGCGAGTTCCACGAGGGCGGCGCGGTCCGCGTCCAGCTGCCGGCTGATGTCGCTGGCCGCGTCGAGCAGCCCGAGCTGCCCGCGGATCGCCGCCTCGGCGAGGAGGCGGGCCTGGGCCACGAGGTCCACGAGGTCGCCGAAGGCCAGCGGCCCGGCGTCGGGCCACAGGCTCGCCAGCGCCTCGTCGCAGCGGTCCAGTGCCGCCTCGGCCGCATCCGTCAGCGCGGTCAGGCGCGCCACCGGGCGTTCGTCGCGGACCACCGCGTCGCCCAGGTGCGAGAACGGATGCGACGCGAACGACGAGGCTCCGAACACCTCGCCCATCACCCGCTGCAGCCGCTCGACGAGCGCGGCGTGGCGTTGCCATGCCGCATGCGTGGGCAGGGCCTCGCGCTGCGCGGTGGAAAGCGGCACGGCGTGGTCGCGCAGCACGACGAGGCGGCGCACGAGCTGCTGCACCGGCGTGCCCGCGTGCTCGGGCTGCCCCTGCATCGCCGCGTCGAAGCGCTGCAGCGCCGCGAGGTCCTGGTTCATGCCGTCCAGCAGCGCCTGGCGCGTGCGCTGCGCCTCGTCGAGGCCGTCCTCGGCGGACATCCAGCCCTCGTAGGTCTGCTTCAGGTTCATCACGAAGGCCTTCTTGTCGGCCTGCGAGTCGTGGATCATGCAGCAGAGCTCGTCGAGGCCCTGCTGGCGCAGGCGGTGGAACACCACGTCGATGGCGGCCCGCTTCTCGCACACGAACAGCACCCGCCGGCCGCGCCCGACGTGGTCGGCGATCAGGTTCGTGATGGTCTGCGACTTGCCGGTGCCCGGCGGCCCCTGGATGATGTAGCTCGTGCCGGTGCGCGCGAGCGCCACCGCCGCCGTCTGCGTGGCGTCGGCCGGCACCACGGCCCACTGTTCGGCCAGCGGCAGCGCCGGCGGGGCTTCGGTGTCGAGCGCCCGCGGCTGCAGCG
Organism: Piscinibacter gummiphilus; assembly: GCF_002116905.1. Lineage (NCBI taxonomy): Bacteria > Pseudomonadati > Pseudomonadota > Betaproteobacteria > Burkholderiales > Sphaerotilaceae > Rhizobacter > Rhizobacter gummiphilus. The sequence continues at coordinate 2,715,155 of NZ_CP015118.1, read as the reverse complement.
AGAACACGCGGTCGAACGCCGGGTTCTCGAGGTCGGCGTCGATCAGCGCGTTGTAGTCGCGCACGAGCGACATCTTGCGGTAGTTGAGGTTGCCGAGCGTGACCGACGTGAGGTCCACGTCCCACAGGTACGGATGGCCCTCGGCCTCGTGCAGCGCGAAGGTGGTGGCCTCGGCCACCGCCCCCGACGCCATCTGCGGATGCCGCACGGCCGCCGGCGCCCCCACCGCGTCGCGCAGCGGCAGCGGCGACACCCGCACGCGCTCGTGGAAGAGTTTCAGCCCGAGCGGGCGGAAGTCGTCCGCGGCGTAGCTGTAGTCGGTCTCGACCACCGCCTTCACCGGCGCGCCCCGCGCGCGTTCGCGGCGGCGGAACTGTTCGAGGCGCTGCTTCGCCCGCTGGTGCACGAGTTCGATCTCGGGGTCGGCCAGCAGCCGCAGCGTCACGCCCGGCTCGGTGGCGGCGATGCGCGCCTGCAGGTCCGCGTGGAACGCCGCCACGGTCGTCACCTTCAGGTCGATCGACTCCGGCATCTCGATGCCGTAGAGGTGGCGCAGCTGCTGCCGCAGCACCGGGTTGACCTCGGCGACGGTGGACTCGGCCTCGAGGGTGTACTGGTCGCGCACGCCCTTGCGGCGCACGAGGTCGACCGGCAGCAGCAGCAACGGCGAGGTGACCCGCTCCTCCTTGTGCTCCTTCAGGTTGTGCCAGCGCAGGAAGGCGATCACCAGCGACAGCTGCGAGAAGCCGTACTCGGCACGGTCGCGCCGGGCTTCCTGCAGGATGCGGTCGAGCGCACCGGCAAGGTAGGGCTGGTCCTCGAAGCGCAGCCAGCGCGAGAGCGGCACGCGCTCGTTCGACAGCACGTCGTCGGCGAACCCGCCGCCCCACACGCACAGCTGTTCGCGCCGGATGCTCTTGACGTCGATCACGAGCGGCACGCTCGCGACCGTCAGGTTCACGGTGGACTGCGTCGGACGGAAGTGCAGCAGGCGGTTGCGCCGGGACAGGTCGAACAGCCGGTCCCGCAGGTGCACCTGCATCGCCCGGCGGCGGCGGTCGCCCGGCTGCGCGGTGTCGGCGGCCACGAGGTCGAGGGCCAGGTCCTGCGGCTGGTCGCGGTACGAGTCGAGGCGGCGGATCAGCGACGGCAGGTCCTGGGCGCGCCGGTGGCGGTCGAGTTCGGTGGCCTCGGTGATCACGCCGGCCACCACGGGGTGCAGGCGCGCGTTCAGGCGGAACAGGTTGCCGCGGTGGGCGGCGAACATCCGCAGGTCCTCCTCGGTGGTGAAGTCGAGCCCCAGCGCCAGGCTCGCCATCACCTGGCCCAGGCACAGGATGTCGCTCGTGGCGTCGTGGTGGCCCACGCGCTGCTCCCACGCGCGGTAGTCCGGCACGTAGGCCGCCCGCGCGAGCGGACCGTCGCCCATGTCGACGTCGAGCCGCTGGACGTCCAGGCCCGCGTCGCCGTCGTGGGTCACCTGCGTTTCGCCGACCACCCGCAGCACGGAGCCGGGGGGTGCCTGCAGCCGCGCGATGGCCACCGCGTCCGAGACCGGGGCCTGGCCGCCGGGCACGGCCAGCGCGAGGGCGCCGTCCTCGGTCACCCGGCAGGCCGACGCGCCCCCGAGCGAGGCGACGAGGCCCTGCTCGTGCAGCGCGGCCACCTCGCGCAGCAGCGGCAGCACGACGGCGAGCACGTCGTCGTTCTGCAAGCCGCCGTGGCGGTCCGCGCGGTCGATGAGTTGCAGCAGCGGTGCGAGCTCAGCCATGGGCGGCCTCCGCCTCGGCCAGCAACCGGGCCGCGTCCTGGCGAAGCTTCGCCAGGCGGCGCTTCGGTACCCGCAGGTCCTTCGAGACGTCCCGTTCGAACGTCTCGGCCACGCCGAGCCGCCGGGCGAGGTCGAACGCGGCTGCGAGCGGCACGTCGTCGAGCCCGCGGTCGGCCACCGAGAAGTCCATCAGCACGGCGCTCACGTACGCATGCACGCCGGGCGCGGCCGCCACGTCGGCGGCGAGCGGGGCGTCGTCGGCGTCCGCCGGCACGAACCCGGGGAAGAACTGTCGCGCGTGCGCCAGCAGTCCGTCCGAGCGCAGGCAGCGCGGCTTCAGCAGCTGCCCGACCACCCGTTCGGTGAGGTTCGTCAGGCGCTGCTGACCCACCAGGTCCAGCGTGGCCGTCGCGAGCGGGCCCTGCAGCACGCTGGCCGTCCAGGCGTCGGCGTCCGGGTCGCGCTCGCACCACAGGCGCAACGCCCTCGCCCGCACGAACTCCTCCGGGTGCGTGGTCGCCCCCGACACCGTGGCGGCCGGGCCGCACACCTCGTCCGCCTGGCGCAGGTAACTCGCCGCGCTCACGCCCGACAGCCCCGTCTGCACCTTCACCAGCGCCGCCACGGCCGCCGACAGGTCGCCGCACGCGACGGCCCCGCCCCGGTCCGCGAACAGCTCGGTGTAGAGCGCGAACCGCCGGGCGGTCTGGCGGTGGCTGTCGCCGGCGCGCGGGTCGTTGACCGTGGCCGTCAGGATGCGGTCGGCCGCGTGGTAGATCCCGCCGTCGCGCGACCAGAGCAGGTGGTGCGCCAGTTCGTGGCCCAGCAGCGCCTGCAGTTCCGGGCCCTTCAGCCGTTCGAGCACCGGCCCCTGGAGCACCACGTGCGCCTCGCCGGGCAGGTAGTACAGCGCGGCGTTCATGCGCCCGTCGCCGGCCTGGTAGAGCGTGACCGGCACGTCGAGCCCCAGCGCCCCGGCGGCCGCCGCGCACAGCGCATGGAGTTCCTGGTGGGCCTCGGCGTCGAGCCGGTAGGTTTCCTTCAACAGCGACGCCCGCACCTCGGCGGCGTGTTCCTCGCGCGCCTGGGCCGAACAGGCCCACCGCCACACGTCGGGCTCCTCGGTCCGCAGGTACCGCACCACCTGGTCGTGGTACGGCAAGGGCATCAGCTCGGGCAAACCGGAGGAAGTTTCGTCGGACATCGGGGGCGGCGGCGACATGGGATGCCGGGCATCCTACCCGCAGGCTCCGTGCCGGTCATCGCTCCCACGGGGGTGGGTCGCCGAGGCGCTCGGCCACGAAGTCGACGAACGCCCTCACCCGCGGCGGCACGTGGCGCCGCTGCGGCATCACCGCCTGGATGGCCGTGGGCGGGGCCTCGTACTTGTCCAGCACCGTCACGAGGCGGCCGGCGCGCAGGTCGGGCCAGACGTGCCACGTGGAGTGCATCGCGAAGCCGAGGCCCTGCACCGCCGCGTCGCGCTGGGTCTCGCCCTGCGTGCTTTCCAGCCGCCCGCCGACCCGCACCGCGATCGCCTCGCCGCGGCGGCCGCGGAAGTGCCACACGTCGCGGCGGCCGGTGTCGCCCACCATCACGATGCACTCGTGTTTCGCCAGCTCCGCCGGCGTCTTCGGCGTGCCGTGGCGGGCGAGGTACTCGGGAGAGGCCACCACCACGCGGCGGTTCGACGCGAGGCGGCGGGCCACGAGTGAGGAATCGTCGAGCGCACCGATGCGGATCGCGAGGTCGAAGCCCCTCGCCACCAGGTCGACGTTGCGGTCGTCGAAATCCACCTGCAGCCGCACCCGCGGGTGCTGTTCGAGGAACTCGGGCAGCAGCGGCGACAGGTACATGCGGCCGAAGGTCGACGAGGTGGTGACCCGCAGCGTGCCGGCCACGCCGCTGCCGGCCGCGCGCAGGTCGTTCGTGAGCGCGTCGAGTTCCTCCACCAGCGGACGCCCCTGCTCCGCGAGGCGCGTGCCTTCGGGCGTGACGTGCAACTGCCGCGTGGTGCGCTGGAACAGGCGCACGCCCAGATGGGTTTCCAGCCGCTTGAGGCGCTGGCTGGCCACCGCCACGGACAGGTCGAGGCTGCGCGCGGCGGCGCTGATGGAGCCGTGGTCGAGCACGCGCAGGAACAGGGCGATGTCGGCGGTGCTGTCGGCCATTTTCAAGATTCTGCTGAAACTGAATCTCGATTGTGGTGGTTTTTCAAAACAGTTGCCATCGCTACGCTGGCGACCATTCCACAGGAGTCCCCATGTCCACCCCCGCCACACCCCGCCTGCCCAAGGCCCTCTACGCGCTGACCGCCGGCGCCTTCGGCATCGGCACCACCGAGTTCGTCATCATGGGCCTGCTGCTGCAGGTCGCCGCCGACCTGCACGTGACCATCGCGTCGGCGGGCCTGCTGATCTCCGGCTACGCGCTGGGCGTGTTCGCCGGCGCGCCGCTGCTCACCGCTGCCACGGGCCGCCTGCCACGCAAGACGGCGCTGCTGATGCTGATGCTCGTGTTCACCGCCGGCAACCTCGCCTGTGCCCTCGCCCCCGGCTACGGCTGGCTGATGGCCGCCCGCGTGCTCACGTCGCTCGCCCACGGCACCTTCTTCGGCATCGGCTCGGTCGTCGCGACGAACCTCGTGCCGGCCGACCGCAAGGCCTCGGCGATCTCGCTGATGTTCACGGGCCTGACCGTCGCCACGCTGCTCGGCGTGCCGGCCGGCGCGTGGCTGGGCCTGCACTTCGGCTGGCGCGCGACCTTCTGGGCCGTGGCCGCGATCGGCGTGGTCGCCACCGTGGTGGTGTGGCGCTGGGTGCCGAAGGACGCCGGCCACGACGAGGCGCCCGCCTCGTTCCGCGGCGAACTGGGCGTGCTGAAGAAGCCCCAGGTGCTGCTGGCCTTGCTGGCCACGGTGTTCGGCTTCGGCGGCGTGTTCACGGTCTACACGTTCATCCAGCCGATCCTCACGCGCATCACCGGCTTCTCCGACGCGGCCGTGTCGCCCATCCTGCTCGTGTTCGGCGCCGGCATGATCCTCGGCAACCTCGTGGGCGGCCGCCTCGCCGACCGCCGCCTGCTGCCGGCCACGTTCGGCACGCTGGTGGCCCTGGCCCTGGTGTTGGGCGCGATGACCTTCGTGCTGGAGAGCCCGGTGGGTGCCGTGCTGTTCACCGGACTGATGGGCTTCGCCGCATTCGCGACCGTGTCACCACTGCAGATGCGCGTGCTCGAGAAGGCCGAGGGCCAGGGGAAGAACCTCGCGTCGAGCCTGAACATCGCGGCGTTCAACCTCGGCAACGCGGTGGGGGCGTGGCTCGGCGGCGCGGTGATCGACCACGGCCCGGGCCTCGGCGCGGTCACGTGGGCCGGAGCCGCGATGACCGTGCTGAGCCTGGCCGTGGTGGCCGCGAGCGTGCGGCTGGAACGGCGCGCGGTCCCCGCGCGCCGCCCGGCCTACTTGTAGAGCACCGACGGCAGCCAGAGCCCGATCGACGGGAACTGGTACAGCAGGACGATGGCCAGCACCTGGATCGCCATGAACGGCAGCATGCCCGCGAAGATCTGGTTCAGCGTCACGTGCGGCGGGGCCACGCCCTTCAGGTAGAAGGCGGCCATCGCCACCGGCGGCGACAGGAACGCGGTCTGCAGGTTCAGCGCCACCAGCAGGCCGAAGAACAGCGGGTCCACGCCGAAGTTGTCGAGCAGCGGCACGAAGATGGGCATGAAGATCACGATGATCTCGGTCCATTCGAGCGGCCAGCCGAGCACGAAGATGATGATCTGCGAGAGCACGAGGAACTCGGTCTTCGTGAGGTTCATGCCCAGCACCCACTGCTCCACCAGCTCCTGACCGCCCAGCAGCGCGAAGGCCGCCGAGAAGATGGACGAGCCGACGAACAGCCAGCACACCATGGCCGACGTCTTCGCGGTGAGGAACACCGACTCCTGCAGCCGCTGGAACGTGAGCTGCCGGTAGGCGATGGCGAGCAGGAAGCCCCCCATCGCCCCCACCGCGGCCGCCTCCGTGGGGGTGGCCAGGCCGTACACGATGGACCCGAGCACCGCGAGGATCAGGATCAGCAGCGGGAAGAACGAGGTCAGCAGCATCTTGAAGACTTCGAGCCGCTTGAAGTTCAGCACCATGAAATAGGCGAACAGCGCGATGGCGGCGACGGCCAGCGAAAGCCACCAGGCGCCCGACGGCGAGTTGCCCGCCACGCCCGCCACACCCGCCGATGCGGGTGATGGCGGCGGCGCGGACTCCGCCGACGCGGCGGCGGCCGCGGGTTCGGCCACCGGTTCGCTCGCCCCGGGAGGTTCGGCCAGCGCGCCGTCCTCGGCGGGCGGTTCGGCCAGGCCCTCCGACGGCGGTTCCGCGAGGCCGTCCGCGGGAGCCTCGTCGGACGGGCCCGAAGGCTCCACCTCACCGAACGCGGCGGGTCCCGGTTCGGTGTCGACCGCCTTCACCGCGGTGCTGATCTCGTATGACAGCAGCGCCACGCCGACAGCCAGGAACAGTGGCAGCAGCGCCACCCCCAGTTGCCCGGCCACCCAGCCTTTCGGCACACCGGCGCCGCCCCGGCGCCACAACGCGATCAGGCCGGGCACCGCGCGGGCGTCCCCGTCGACCGACGCCTTCACGAGTGGCGCCGGCAGCGGCACGTACCGCTCCTCCGCGCTGAGCGGCGGCGCCACGCTGGGCTTGAGCTTCGCGACGATGACCACGTAGAGGATGTAGAGCCCGGCCAGCATCAGGCCGGGGAAAAAGGCGCCCGCGTACAGCTGCACCACCGACACACCCGCCGTTGCGCCGTACACGATCAGCAGCACCGACGGAGGGATCAGGATGCCCAGGCAGCCGCCGGCCGTGATGGCGCCGGCCGACATCTGCACGCTGTAGCCCGCGCGCAGCATGGGCGGCAACGCCAGCAAGCCCATCAGCGTGACCACGGCGCCGACGATGCCGGTGGCGGTGGCGAAGACCGCGCACGTGACGAGCGTGGCCACCGCGAGAGACCCGGGCACCCGCGCCAGCGCGAGGTGCAGGCTGCGGAACAGCTTCTCGATCAGGTTCGCGCGTTCGACAAGGTAGCCCATGAACACGAACAGCGGGATCGAGATGAGCACGTCGTTGGCCATCACCTTGTAGGCGGCCTGCACCATCAGGTCGAGCGTCTTCGTGCTGTCGCGCTCGTAGGCCAGCCAGGTGAACAGCATGCCCATGCCCATCAGCGTGAACGCCGTGGGAAAGCCGAGCATGATGGCCACCACGACGAGGCACAGCATCAGCAGCCCGATGTGGCCGTGGGTGATGACGGGTGCCCGCCACAGCATGAAGATCGCGCCGGCGATCAGGATCGCCATCAGCACGAAGCCGAACCACAGTTCCTTGCGCACCTTGATCATGGACGGCCCTTCGGCGTGACGTACTTGTCCAGGGCCTCGATGTCCTCGTCGCGCACGTTGACCATCTCCTTGAGCTTGTCGACGTCGACCTCCTCGACGTCGTCCTCACGCTTGGGCCACGCGCCCTCGCGCAGGCAGATCACGCACCGCGCGATCTCCACGAGCCCCTGCAGCAGCAGCACCGCGCCGGCGAGCGGAATCATGAACTTGAACGGATACAGCGGCAGCGCCTCCGCCGAGAAGGTCTGCTCGCGGATGGCGAGCGACTCGTTCGCGTACGTCCAGCCCGCCCACGTGAGGGCCACGATGCCGGGCAGGAAGAAGAGGATGTAGAGCACGAGATCGATCGTGGCCTGCGTGCGCGGCTGGAAGAAGCCGTAGAGCACGTCGCCGCGCACATGGCCGTTCTTGCTCAGCGTGTACGCGCCCGCGGTCATGAACAGCGTGCCGTACAGCATGATCTGCGCATCGAGCACCCAGGCGTGGGGCCGGTTGAGTGCGTAGCGCGAGAACACTTCCCAGGTGATGAGCACGGTGAGTGCCACCACCAGCCACGCGAACGCCTTGCCGATCCAGGTCGACAGGCGGTCCACGCCCCACAGCCATTTCTGCATGCAGCGGCTCCTTGTTCCGGAACGATGGGGGGCGCAGCCGCCGCGCCCCCGGGGACGATCACGCCTTCTTCGCAGGGGCCTGGCGGCCGAAGTAGTGGTTGTAGGCCATCTTGAAGTCGACGGAGTAGTCGTTCTGCCACTTCACCGCACGCGCCGCGAAGGCGCGCTGCGACTCGAGCACCTTCTTGAAGAGCGGGTTCTCCTCGGCCTTCTTCGCGATGGTCTTGTCCCACGCGGCCAGTTGGGCGCGCAGCACGGCGTCGGGCGTCTTGTAGAACTTGATGCCCTGCTGCTGCAGCGCCTGGTAGTCCTGCGAGTTGCGCTCGATGGCCTTCCAGCTCATGTCGGCCGACGCCGCCTGCACGGCGTAGTCGATGATGGACTTCAGCTCGGCCGGCAGCGCCTGCAGCTTCGTGCGGTTGAAGAGGATCTCGAACTGCTCGCCCGACTGGTGGAAGCTCTGCAGCATGCAGTTCTTCGCGACGTCGGGGAAGCCCAGCACGCGGTCGCTCGAGGCGTTGTTGAACTCGGCCGCGTCGATCAGCCCGCGGTCGAGCGCGGGCACGATCTCGCCGCCGGGCAGCGGGTTCACGGCCGCGCCCATCTCGGTGAACACGTCCACCGCGAGGCCCACGGTGCGGAACTTCAGGCCCTTCATGTCCTCGGGCTTGGCCACCGGCTTCTTGAACCAGCCGAGCGGCTGCGTGGGCATCGGGCCGTAGAGGTACGACACCACGTCGAGGTTCAGGCTCTTGTAGACCTCCTCGACGAGCGCCTTGCCGCCCCCGTAGTTGTGCCACGCGAGCACCATGTTCGCGTCCATGCCGAAGCCGGGGCCCGAGCCCCACAGCGCGAGCGCGGAGTTCTTGCCGTACCAGTAGGCGATCACGCCGTGGCCGCCATCGAGGGTGCCCTTGCTGACGGCGTCGAGCAGTTGGAACGCCGGCACCACGGAACCCGCCGGCAGCACCTCGATCTTGAGGCGGCCGCTGGCCATGTCGTTCACCTTCTTCGCGAAGTCGAGGGCGTACTCGTGGAAGATGTCCTTCGCGGGCCAGGTGCTCTGGAACTTGAGGGTGGTCGTCGTCTGCGCCGTGGCGATCATCGGGGCCGCGAGGGCACCGGCCGTGCCGGCGGCCGCGGCCGTCTTCTTCAGGAACCGGCGACGAGGGGCGGAAGTTTTCTCGGTCATCGTGAACTCCTTGGAGGAATCGGATCTGGCCACCTGCACATCCCCGCGACGGCGAATGTGAGCGGTCCGGACATCGAATGTCCTCCTCCCTACCCCGAACTTTCAACTAGGTCCAACCCGTCCGCAATAACACGTACAGGGTTCGACTCTAGGAACTTCTGGCGGCCCAGGCACGCTGTTCCGCGTCGAGGCGCTCGAGCAGTTGCTCGTGCGAAGGATGGCCACCGTCGAGCAGCGCCAGCATGAGCAACGTCGCCTCGAGCGTCGAGCGCTGTTCGGGCGCGTGGGCACGCCGCGAGGCGTAGCGTGAAGCGGGTGGTGCGATCAACGCGACGCGCGGCAAGGCCCGCAGCCGCGGGTTCGCATGGAGCATCCGGCGGCTCTTGCGCCACGTGGCGTCGAGCACCACGAGGCGTCCGGGGCGTGGCGGCGCCGTCGCGTCGGACTCACCCGGGTACAGCAGCACCGCGTCATCGCCCAGCCACTGCTGCAGTGCACCGTCGTCGAACGCCTCACCCACTTCGAGCCGGCTGTCACGCAGGCTCTGGTGCAGCAGGCGGGCGGTGCCCTTCGCGTGATCGGCCTCCAGCGGGTGTTGCAGGATCAGCACCGGCGTGGTGTGCTCGACCGGGACCACGCGCGCGCAGAGGCACGTGGCCAGCGGGCGTCGGCAGGCCTCGCAACGGGGGCGGACGGCGGGGCGTTGTTCTTCTTGCATGCCCTGCCATTGTCCGCCCCGTGTGCCGGTCTCCGCCGCTGCTCCTCCTCACGAGATCTTGAATGCCCCGACGGCCATGGCGAGGCGGCCGGCCTGGTCCTTCAGGCTTTCGGCCGCGGCCGCGGACTGCTCGACGAGCGCCGCATTCTGCTGCGTCATGTGGTCGAGTTCGGTGACGGCCGTGTTGATCTGGCCAAGTCCCGTGCTCTGTTCGCCGGTGGCGACGGTGATCTCCTGGATGATGTCGCTCACGCGTTGCACCGACATGACGATCTCGCCCATCGTCGACCCCGCGTCCTTCACGAGGCGTGCGCCCGACTCCACCTTCTCGACCGAGGCGCCGATCAGCGACTTGATCTCCTTGGCCGCCTGCGCGCTGCGCTGCGCGAGGCTGCGCACCTCGCTCGCCACCACCGCAAAGCCGCGGCCCTGCTCGCCCGCGCGCGCCGCTTCCACCGCGGCGTTGAGGGCGAGGATGTTGGTCTGGAAGGCGATGCCGTCGATGACACCGATGATGTCGGAGATCTTGCGCGAGCTGGCGTTGATGTCGTCCATCGTGCTCACCACACGCGCCACCACTTCGCCGCCCTTGGCCGCGACACCGGTCGCCGACGAGGCGAGCTGGTTGGCCAAACGCGCCGACTCGGCCGACTGCCGCACCGTGCCCGTCAGCTGTTCCATCGAGGCCGCGGTCTGCTGCAGGTTCGAGGCCGCCTGCTCGGTGCGGTGCGACATGTCGAGGTTGCCGGTGGCGATCTCGCCCGACGCGGTGGTGATGTTTTCGGTGGCGGCGCGCACCTGCGCCACCATGGTCTGCAGCGACTGCTGCATGTGCACGAGCGACTGCTGCAGCTCGCCGGCCTCGCCGCTTTCGGTGACCGACAGCGCCTCGGTGAGGTCGCCGCGGGCGATCGTGCCGGCCTGGGCCGACACCTCGCGCAGCGGCCGCAGGATCGAGCGGGCCAGCCAGCCGCACAGGCCGATAGCGGTGACGAGGCCGAAGGCGCCCGCCGCCGCGATCACCATCGTGAGCTGGCGGCTCGCCACCTCGGCCTCGTGGTACGTGTCGGCCGCACCCTTGACCTGCGAGGCCAGCAGTGCACCGAGCTCGGCGCTCGCCAGGTCGAACGGGGGCGCGAGGTTCGCGCGGAACTCGGAGATCGCGGTGGCACGGTCGCCCTCGTTCATCAGCTGCGCGACGCGGTCGCGCACCTTGCGGTACTCGGCCCACGCGCCCTTGAACTTCTCGGCGTGGCCCCGGTCGTCCTCGCGGGTCAACGCCGCGAACACCGGTTCGAGCGATTCGAGAGCGGCCTTCTCGATGGCGGCACCCCGGTCGATGTGCTCCTGCGCCTGGCGGGCGTACGACGTCTCCATCGCGAGCACGAGGCTCATGCGGCTGCGGTGCAGCTGGTCCAGCGCGGTGCCGAACGTGCCCATCGGCACGGCGTGGTTCTGGTAGACGTCGGACAGCTGCCGGGTCGCGACACGCATGCCCTGCCCGCCCGACAGCGTCAGCAGCAGGATCGTCACGACACTCAGCACCGCGAGCAGCGTGAGCCGGGTGCTGATGCGCCAGCTGCCGAGGCGGCGGAAGGAGAAGGAGGAGTTTCGGGTCATCGGGGAGTACCTCTTGGTTGCGCTCTGTATCGATCATGTCGGCAGACGGAACGCTGTACTCAAGCGACTACAGGTGATTACAAGATGGGGAGAAACCCGGGAATTCAGGGCGAGGCGGCCAGTGCGGACGGGATCATGGCCAAGGGTCGACGTGGCACACAGCTTGCGTCAAGGAGTTGCGGCGCAACGGATCCACCGAGACGCCCCTCGCCTTCGCACCCAGACTCCAGGAATGATTCCATGACCACACCGTCCACCCTGTCCCGCCGCGAGGCGCTGCGCCGGCTCGGCGCCGTGAGCGCAGCCGGTGCCCTGCCGCTGCCGGCACTGACGTTCGCCCAGGGCAAGTACCCTGACCAGCCCGTCAAGCTCATCGTGGCGCTGCCCGCGGGCGGCAGCGTCGACATGATCGCGCGCACCCTGGGCCAGAAGCTGGCCACGGCGTGGGGCCAGCCGTGGATCGTGGACAACCGGGCCGGTGGGTCCGGGCAGATCGGCATGCCGGTGGTGGCACGCGCCCCGGCCGACGGCTACACCCTGACCGTGTCCCCGGCCTCGTTCCTGACCACCAACAAGAGCGTCTTCAAGAAGCTGTCCTATGACCCGGAGACGGACTTCACGCCCATCTCGCGCCTCGTGAACCAGCCGATGGTGCTGGTGGTGAAGGACCCGCAGAAGTACCCCAACGTGGCGGCCGTCATCGCCGCGGCCCGTGCCGCATCGGGGGCCATCACCTACGCCTCGTCGGGCGACGGCAGCCCGCAGCACCTCGCGGGCCTGCTCTTCGAGACCCGCACGAAGACCAGGCTGCTGCACGTGCCGTACCGCGGCGGCGCCCTGGCCATCAACGACACCATCGGCGGCCAGGTGGACCTGATGTTCGCCGTGATGCCCGAGGCGGTGCCCTACGTGAAGTCGGGCCGGCTGCACGCCCTGGCCGTGATGAGCCCGACCCGTTCGCCCACGCTGCCGCAGGTGCCCACGATGGCCGAGGCCGGCCTCGCCGACGTCAACCTGTCCGCGTGGATGGCCCTGCTGGCGCCGGCGAAGACGCCCCGCCCCATCGTCGACCAGCTCAACCGCGCGGTGGCCACGGCCTTCGATTCCGAAACACGCGCCAAGCTGAGCGAGACCGGCATCGAGGTGGCGACCAGCACCCCGGAAGAACTGCGCCAGCTGATCGAACACGACATCAAGCTGCACGCGGAACTGGTGAAGGCCGCGGGCCTGGTGCCCCAGTAGCGCGGGAGGTCAGGCCGGGGAGGAATCCCGGCCCAGCGGATCGAACCCCGGGTCAACGAACAGCGACGGCGAGAAGTCGACGTCGCTCACCGGGTTGTGTCCCGACGCCCAGTCGAGCAGGTCCGACGCCGGCATCGGCCGGGCGAACAGGTAGCCCTGGAGTTCGTCGCACTGCAGCGCGAGGAGGATGTCGCGCTGGCCTTCCGTCTCCACCCCCTCGGCGACGACCTTCAGGTCGAGCGCGTGGGCGAGCTTGACGACGGCGTCGACGATGGCGCGGGCATCGCGGCTCGTTTCCAGGTCCTGGATGAAGCTGCGGTCGATCTTGAGCTGCTGGGCCGGCAGCTTGCGCAGGTAGCTGAGGCTCGAGTAGCCCGTGCCGAAGTCGTCGATCGACAGGAACACGCCGATGCGGCGCAGGCCCTCGAAGGCGCGCTGGGTGACCTCGATGTCCTCCATCGCGATGCTCTCGGTGATCTCGCACAGCAGGCGCGAGGCCTCGATCTCGTGGCGCCCGAGCGCGGACTGCACGCGGTCGACCAGGTCCTCCTGCCGCAGCTGGTGCACCGAGAGGTTGATCGCGACCCGCATGCGCATGCCCTGCTCGTCCCACGCGCGCATCTGGCGGCAGGCCTCGTCGATGACCCAGTCGCCCAGCTCCTTGATGAGCCCGAACCGTTCGGCCATCGGGATGAAGACGTTCGGGGGCACGTTGCCGTGGTCCGGGTGCTTCCAGCGCATCAGCGCCTCGACACCGCGGATCTGCGACCGTTCGCCGTCGAACTTGGGCTGGTAGTGCAGGCTCAGCTGGCCGCGCGCGCGGGCGTGGCGCAGGTCCGACTGCAGCGCGAGCTGGCGGGCCGCGCCGGCGTTCATGTGCGACTCGAACAGCGCATAGGTGTTGCCGCCGGCACGTTTGGCGGCGTACATCGCGGCATCCGCGTGCGCCATCAGTTGCTTGGCCGCGCCATGGTCCGGGTGCACCGCGATCCCGACCGAGGCCGAGACCTGCAGCTGGCGCCCCTGGAACATGAACGGCAGGCCCAGCGCATGGACCACGCGCGTGGCGAGCGCCACGGCGTCGGCCGCGTCGACCAGGTCCTCGGCCAGCAGCACGAACTCGTCGCCGCCGATGCGGGCGACGGTGTCGCACTCCCGCGCCGCGGTGGCCAGCCGCGCGGCGACCGCCTTCAGCACCTCGTCGCCTGCGGCATGGCCCAGCGAATCGTTGACGGGCTTGAAGCCGTCGAGGTCGACGAACAGCACGGCCAGGCGGCGCACGACCCGCCCTTCCCCGCGCGACAGCGCGTGGGCGAGGCGGTCCTCGAACAGCAGGCGGTTGGGCAGGCCCGTGAGCGGGTCCAGGAAGGCACGGCGCTGCAGTTCGTCGTTGGCGGTCTGCAGCTGGCTGTTGGCGGACTGCAGCGATTCGGCGAGGCGCGCGGTGCGGTCCTGCATGCGCGCGTCGAGCGTGGCGGTGAGCAAGGTGGTCAGCAGCAGCAGGGCCGAGGCGAACATCACCATCGTGCCGAGCTGGTCGCCGCCCAGCTGGTCGGCACTGGTGCAGACCGCGCCGTCCACGAAGTTCGCGGCGGCCATGCCGGTGTAGTGCATGCCGCTGATGGCCGCTCCCATCGCCGCGGCGGCGAGCAGCTTGTACGTGGTGCCGCGCCGGGTCGTGTTGCCGCGCAGCCAGAAGAAGATCAGCAGGGCCGCGGCCGAGGCGCCGACGGCGATGGCCGCCGAGGCGGCGACGAGGCCCAGGTCCCAGTGGATGCCGGGCGCGATGTCGATCGCGGCCATGCCGGTGTAGTGCATCGCGCAGATGCCGGCGCCCATCGCGACGGCGCCACCCGCCACGCGGGCCGTCGTCACCTCGCCCTTCGCGGTGATGCCGAGGCCCACGGCCGACACGGCCACCGCGGCCACCCACGACATCAGGGTCATCGCGCCGGTGTAGCCGAGCGCGATGGGCAGCGTGAACGCGAGCATGCCCACGAAGTGCATCGACCAGATGCCGGTGCCCATCGCCACCGACCCGCCGATCCACCACATCGCCGCCGCGCGCGCGCGGTTGGCCCGGATGCGCTGGACCAGGTCCAGTGCCACGTACGAAGCCAGGAACGCGATCAGGATCGAGGCCGCCACGACCCAGGAGTCGTAGCGCGGAATCAGGTACATCATGCAGGCGCCGGGAGCTGGAGCCGTCGGGCGACGGCACTCGGTCCCAGCCTATCGGCACATGCGGGTAAATCCTGAGGGCTTCGGCCTGCCCGAGCCCGGCCAGCCCGTGAGCGATGTCACGGAGTGCGGGTTGGGACCGGTCTCATCGGCGGGGATCCCCCACCCCGCGTGGGCTGTCTCCAGTGGCAGTACAGTTCAGGGTTGTCCCGAACGCCCCCTCTCCCGCGCCATGCTGCTACGCCACTGGGTCCTGCTCATCTTCATCGCCTCGGCGCTGTACGCCCACTTCCGGGGCCGCGTGCGGTTCGAACTGAAGCGTTCGCTCGACTTCACGATCCTGCTCGCGCCCGTCAACGCGCTGATGTACCTGTTCTCGCGCACGCCGGCCACCGCCTACATCCGCACCGACGACTTCCCCGAGCTGGACGTGCTGAAGGCCAACTGGCAGGTGATCCGCGACGAGGCGCTGCGCCTGAACGACGAGGGGTTCATCCGGGCCGCCGCCGGCTACAACGACATCGGGTTCAACTCGTTCTTCCGCACGGGCTGGAAACGCTTCTACCTGAGCTGGTACGGCAAGGACCTGGAATCCGCCCAGCGGCTGTGCCCGCAGACCGTGGCGCTGCTGAAGTCGATCCCGACCATCAAGGCGGCGATGTTCGCGTCGCTGCCCCCCGGCTCGAAGCTCGTGCGCCACCGCGACCCGTACGCCGGTTCGCTGCGCTACCACCTGGGCCTCACCACGCCGAACGACCCCGGCTGCTACATCGAGGTCGACGGCGAGCGCTACCACTGGCGCGACGGCGAGGCGGTGATGTTCGACGAGACCTTCATCCACCACGCCGAAAACACCACCGACCACCAGCGCGTGATCCTGTTCTGCGACGTGGAGCGCCCGTTGTGGACGGCGCCGCTGCGCTGGTTCAACCGCTTCTTCGCGAAACACGTGATGGCCGCGGCGTCGAGCCAGAATACCGAGAACGAGGCCGTGGGCGGCATCAACAAGCTGTTCCACCATGTGTACCAGCTGCGCCTGAAGGCCAAGGCGCTGAAGGCATCCAACCGCAACGTGTACTACCTGGGCAAGTGGGCCCTGATCGCGCTGCTGCTCTGGGCGCTGTTCTGGTGACTTCCTGGTGACCTCTGCCGCCCCCCCCGCGACCGGGGGGGCGGGCGTGCACGATGACACGCTTCGTCGGACCGACCGGTCCGGCCCCCATGGCGGGACGAACAGGCCGATGGCCAAATGCGGGTTTACCCCTAACGCCGTCCCCCCATGACCCCGCAAGTGCTCACCACCGGCCACGACCTCTGGATGGTCGCCGCCTCGTTCCTCGTGTCCACGTTCGGTGCCTATGCCGCGCTGTGGGTCGCGACCACGTTCCGCCTCTCGGGCGACGGGCGGCTGAGCCGCTTCAACGTGTTGATGGCGGGACTGGCGCTCGGCGGCGTCAGCATCTGGTCCATGCACTTCCTCGGCATGATCGCGTTCAAGGCACCGGTGCTGATCGGGTACGACCCGCTGCTGACGGGCGTGTCGCTCGTGGCGGCGGTGGGTGTCTCCTCGCTGGCCCTCGGCTACATGGCCGCCAGGCCGTTCGCGGTGTCGCGCCTGCTGGTGGCCGGTCCGCTGGCCGGCCTCGGCGTCGCGCTGATGCACTACATGGGCATGTACGGCATGAAGTTCGGCGGCTGGTTCGAGTGGGCGCCGATGCTCGTGGGCCTGTCGCTCGTGATCGCCGTGGTGGCCGCCACGGCCGCGCTGTGGCTCGCGTTCCATGCGCACGGCGCCCTGAACCGCGCCGCCGCGGCCCTTGTGATGGGCGTGGCGGTCTGCTCGATGCACTACACCGGCATGGCCGCCGCATCGCTCGTGTGCTCGACGCAGGACACGAGTCCGCGCCTGGCGGGCCTGCTGCGTCCCGACGACCTCGGCTTCTTCGTGATCGTCGTGGCCCTGTGCCTCCTGCTGATGATCATGGCCGACTCGATGATGCAGCGCATGCACGCGCGCGAACGCACGGCCTGACCTTCAATCGGCGCCAGCGGCGCGCCAGAAGGCCTCGGCCGCCGGCAGTTCGGCCGCGGCGCGGCGGAACAGGCGGATCTCGATCTCGATGGGCCATGTGCCGCCGCCGGCCGGCACCAGCCGCGCGTCGCGCAGCTCGTCCTCGATCAGCGAACGGGGGAGCCACGCCACCCCTCGCCCTTCGAGGGCCATGCTCTTGAGCAGCGTGGCGAGGTGAGCCGTGAAGACCGGCTCGGCACGCAGCCGCTCCAGTGCGTCACCGCGCACGGCGCGCACCACGCGCCCGAGACCCGACTCGGCCGTGTAGGCGAGCAGCGGCACCCGTTCACCGGCCGCCGTGTCCAGGCAGAACGCCGGCGTGCCGTCCGCTCGGGGCGCACTCACCGGCAGCAGTGTGTCGCTCCCCACGCGCAACGACCGGAACGCCACGGGGTCGAGCCGGCCCGGTGCGTGGGGATGCGCGTGGCACAGCAGGAACTGCACACGCCCCTGCACCATCAGCGCTTCCCCATGGGCCGCCACGTCGGACACCAGCTGGATGGGCCCGATGGGCGTGCGCGCCTCCAGCCGCCGCAGCCACGCGGGCAGGAAGGTCAGCGACAGCGCATGCGTGGCAGCGAACCGCAGCGTGGCCGCGCTGGCGTCGGCCACGGCACGGGCCTCGTCGGGCACCCGCGCCACCCGGTTCAGGATCTCGTCGGCGATGCCGCGGAACCACTCGCCGGTTTCGGTGAGGGTGACCGGGTGGGTGCTGCGATCGAACAGCGGCACGCGGAGCCATTCCTCCAGTGCCCGGATGCGCCGGCTGAACGCGGGCTGGGTCATGTGGCGCAACTCCGCCGCCCGCGAGAAGTTGCCGCTCTGCGCGAGGGCCTGGAAGTCCTCCAGCCACGAGAGGTTCATCGTCATGCGGGTCGGCGGTGCTTTGAAAGCATGGAAGGAGAAGATAGCAGCATTGGACCGCGGGGCGACCGGCGCGGATCATCGCGTTCTCTCTTCACCCCCCCGAAAGCGTCCCATGAAGATCGTCGAGATCCGCGAGTCCACCCGCTTCATCAAGTCGAACATCCGCAACGCCTACATCGACTTCTCGAAGATGACCCTGAGCCTCGTCGCCGTGGTCACCGACGTGATCCGCGACGGCAAGCCCGTCGTCGGCTACGGCTTCAACTCGAACGGCCGCTACGGCCAGGGCGCACTGATGCGCGAGCGCTTCATCCCGCGCGTGCTCGAAGCCGAACCCGGCACGCTGCTCGACGAGCGCGGCATCCTGTGCCCGCACAAGGTCTGGGCCACGATGATGACCAACGAGAAGCCCGGCGGCCACGGCGAGCGGTCCGTCGCCGTGGGCACCATCGACATGGCGCTGTGGGACGCCGTCGCGAAGATCGAGGGCAAGCCGCTGTACCAGCTGCTGGCCGACCGCTACGGCAACGGCCAGGCCAACCGCAAGGTGTTCGTCTACGCCGCCGGCGGCTACTACTGGCCGGGCCAGGGCCTCGACGGCCTCGAGCGCGAGATGCGCGGCTACCTCGACCGCGGCTACTCGGTCGTGAAGAAGAAGATCGGCGGCGCGTCGCTCGCGGAGGACTGCCAGCGCATCGAGGCCGTGCTCAAGCTGCTGCAGCCCGGCCAGAAGCTCGCGGTGGACGCCAACGGGCGCTTCGACCTGAAGACCGCGGTGGCCTACGCGAAGGCGTTGTCCCAGTACGACCTCTTCTGGTACGAGGAGGCCGGCGACCCGCTCGACTACACACTGCAGGCCGAACTCGCCCAGCACTACGCCGGCCCGATGGCCACCGGCGAGAACCTGTTCTCGATGCAGGACGCCCGCAACCTGATCCGCCACGGCGGCATGCGCCCCGACCGCGACTGGCTGCAGTTCGACTGCGCGCTGAGCTACGGCCTCGTCGAGTACCTGCGCACGCTCGACATGCTGAAGGACCACGGCTGGTCGCCGTCGCGCTGCATCCCGCACGGCGGGCACCAGATGTCGCTCGCGATCGCCGCGGGCCTGGGCCTCGGCGGCAACGAAAGCTATCCGGACCTGTTCCAGCCGTATGGCGGGTTCCCGGATGGGGTGGCGGTGGACAACGGGTACGTGATGCTGCCCGAGTTGCCTGGCATCGGCTTCGAGGGCAAGGCCGACCTGTACGCGGAGATGAAGGCGCTCGCGTCCTGACCTGATCGAGACGTCGCATCCGTGCGCTAGAATGCGCCCGGTCCGCGGGTGTAGTTCAATGGTAGAACGGCAGCTTCCCAAGCTTCATACGAGGGTTCGATTCCCTTCACCCGCTCCAGATCTCGAAAAGCACCCCATGGGGTGCTTTTTTCATTCACGCGGTTCGCGCGTGGGCCGGTGACACCGCGTCGTGCAGCGCCGCACGCAACTGTGCGGCGGATGCGGGTTTGTCGGCCCGGGTGTCGAACCAGCGATCGTCGGGGCTTTCGGGGTCGTGGGACGCGGACACTTTCACCAGGCGCGTCGCCTGGTTCGGCCCCTGCCCTTCGCGGATGCGGCGGGCCAGTTCGCCACCCGGAACGTCCGGCAGGTCGATGTCCAGCAGCACGGCGGTGAAGGCACGTTCGTCCAGCAGCCGCAGTGCCTCGCGGGCCGTGCCCGCCTCGGTGGGCGCATAACCCAGGCCGCGCAGCACGTCGGCCATCGCGGCGCGGGCGTCGTGGGCGTCGTCGACCACCAGCACGGCCGGTGACACCACCGCCGGGGACGGCGCGGCCTCGGGCGATGCGGCGACGCCGGCCCCGAGTGGCAGCGTGACCGCGAAGCGGGTGCCGGTGCCCGGCGTGGACTCGACGAGGATCTCGCCGTCCAGCAGGTCGACCAGGCTGCGCACCACCGCGAGGCCGAGGCCGCTGCCGTCGGCCATGGACGCGGACGCGCTGGCCCGGTAGAACGGGTCGAAGATGCGGGTCAGCACGTCGGGGGCGATGCCGATGCCGGTGTCGCGCACCTCCAGGTCCAGGCGGCCGGCGTCGGCGGAGACGGCGGCCTGCACGGTGACCCCGCCGCGTTCGGTGTACTTGATGGCGTTGGAGACCAGGTTGTCGAGGATCTGGCGCACGCGGCGCGGGTCGGTGACGACGGCCTGCCTCAGGTCGGGGCCGGGTTCCCAGTGGATGTCGAGGTCCTTGCGGAGCACGGCCTCCTCGTGGTCGGCGATGACCTCCTCGACGAGCCGGTCGAGGCGGAAGCGGCGCGGGCTCACCGCGAGGCTGCCGGCGGACATCTTGGCGAAGTCGACCAGGTCGCTCAGCCGCGCGCGCAGCGCGCGGGTGCCCTCGCGCAGCCGCAGGAACAGCGGTTCGCCGGCCTCGACGCGGCCGCGCGACTCGATGATGTCCATGCTGCTGATGATGGACTGCAGGGGCGTGAGCAGCTCGTGGCTCAGCATGCCGAGGAAGCGGCTCTTGTCGCGGCTGGCGGCCTGTGCGCGTTCGCCGGCGTCCACGGCCTCGCGGCGGGCGGCGTCGGCCTCGCGCCGGGTGGTGCGTTCGCGCAGCGCGGAGAGCACGCCGTAGGTGGCGACCGCCGCGGTGAACGTGAAGAGCAGGCACATCACGTACGTGAGTGCGATCGTGCGCGAGCGCAGGCGGATCATCGCAGCCTGCTGGGCGAGGCGGTCGGCATCGTCGTTGACCCGCAGTGCGCGGCCCAGGCGGGCGAGGCGCTCGGCGGCGTCGACCGCACCGAGCGATGCCGCCGAGCCCGGCACCACATCGTCGCCGGGGAAGGCGCGCAGCGCGGGCAGCGTGTCGCGGTACGCGGCGCCGGCCGCGATGGCGGGCATGGCGGAGAGGCGCTGGTCGAGCTGGTCGACGTGCTGGCGGAAGGCCGCGGCCTGCTGCGCGACGAACGCGGACGACTCGGCCGTGGGCGGTTCGGTGCGCTGCAACGCGCGGGACAGCACGAGCAGCGCATCGGTGGTGGCCTCGTGTTCGGCGGCGAGGGCCTGCTGCCGCTCGAGCAGGCGCGACACCTCGCCGATCTCGCCGAGCAGGTCGCGGTGGAGGAACTGCGACAGGGTCAGCGACAAGGCCAGGGCCAGCGCGCCGGCCCACAGCGCGGCACCCAGGGGATGTTCGCGAAGGCGATCGCGCCAGGAGGTGTGCATGACCGACATTCTGCGGCAGGTCCCGGCACGGACCCCGTGCATTTCGAGCGCGTTTCGAAGGGGGTGGGAACGGGGCGCGGCGTACCGTGAGGGCTCCACCAGGAGACCGCCATGACCGCCCCCTCCCCTTGCAGCGATCCGGCCGCGCCGCCCCTCCCGCCCGAGGCCCTCGTGCCGTCGCCCTCGGCCGAAGCGCCCGCCCGCCCCCGGCCGGCGCCCCCGTCCGCGCGGGCGCCGGCCAAGGCCTTCCGCCGCGGCGTGGTCACCGTCGCCTGCGAACTGCGCACGCCGCGCGTGGTGCAGTTCTACCGGCGCGACTTCACGCCCATCAGCCACTGGCTCGACGCCCTCGACCGCGCGCGGGATTTCCGCCACGTCGACCCGCGCGCCGCGCACGAGGCCGAACGTGTCGTCTCGGCGCACCTCGCCGCGGCGCAGGACGTCTTCGAGGGCGCGGTGCAACGGTCCGACGGGCTGATCGCGGCCCAGGGCCTCGCCGACGTGCCCATCCGCTACGCCGACCCGGTCACGGTCGCCGCCCCCATCGTGCACCCGGCGGCCCGCACCTACCTGCGCGTGCTGTCCACGGCCGACGACGCGTTCGCGAGCCTCGAGCGCGCCTGGCTGCTGGGCCTGGTCGACACACGCGCGCGGCGCATCGAGGAAGCGCGCTTCCGCAAGGTGCTGCGCGGCATCAGCACGCGGGTGCGCGAGCAGTACAGCGCCATGGCGCGGGTGCTGCGCGAGGCCCGTGCCGGGACCGCCCCTCCGGCGCAACCCGGCGGCGAAGCCGCTTCAC
The DNA here is from genome assembly GCF_002116905.1 of Piscinibacter gummiphilus. Lineage (NCBI taxonomy): Bacteria > Pseudomonadati > Pseudomonadota > Betaproteobacteria > Burkholderiales > Sphaerotilaceae > Rhizobacter > Rhizobacter gummiphilus. Next base: position 2,693,441 of record NZ_CP015118.1, on the reverse strand, counting down.
CCGGCGACATGCCCTGGTGGCAGGACACGGCCCAGGCGGAGAACTCCGCCACCCCCTGATTTGCAGTGCCATTGCCATGGCTTGGTGGCCCGGTGCGCCGGGCCACCTCTTTTGGCAGGAAGTCCCGCGATGCCACCTCCCCGACGCCCCGGTCGCACCGCCCAGGTGAGACAATGCCAGCCCCGCGCCCGGCCTTCGCCGGACCGACCGCCTTTGCCGTTCCATGACCGACCCGCGCCACGCCCTTCCCCGCACCCCGTCCGACGAACACCCGCACCGCACCATCCGCAGCTTCGTCGTGCGTGCGGGCCGCATGGGCACGGGCCAGATGCGCGCGCTCGAGACACTGGCGCCGAAGTTCGTGGTGCCCTATGCGGCCGCGCCGCTGGACACGCCGGCCCTGTTCGGCCGCACGGCCCCGGTGGTGTTCGAGATCGGCTTCGGCATGGGCGACGCCACGGCCACCATCGCGCAGACGCTGCCCGGCACCGACTTCATCGGCGTCGAGGTGCACACGCCCGGCGTGGGCGCGCTGCTCAAGCACATCGACGAACGGGGCATCGGCAACATCCGCATCGTCCAGCACGATGCGGTGGAGGTGCTGGAGCACATGATCACGCCCGGCTCGCTCGCGGGCGTGCACATCTTCTTCCCCGACCCCTGGCACAAGAAGAAGCACAACAAGCGCCGCCTGATCCAGGGGCCCTTCGTGAACAAGCTCATCACCCGCCTCGCACCCGGCGGCTACCTCCACTGCGCCACCGACTGGCAGCCGTACGCGGAGCAGATGCTGGAGGTGCTGTCGGCCGAGCCGGGGCTGGTGAACACGGCCGAGGGCTATGCGCCGAAGCCGGACTACCGGCCGCTCACGAAGTTCGAGAACCGCGGCCTGAAGCTCGGCCACGGGGTGTGGGACCTTGTGTTCCGCAAGCGCGCCTGACGCATCGTCACCCCGGCGAACGCCGGGGTCCACCGGTTCATGGCGCGCGTGGACCGCAGTGGATCCCGGCGTTCGCCGGGATGACCCGCCTGGGGCTCAAGCCGACCAATTGACCGCGCCGGTGTAAGCCGTGCCGAGCACGATCAGCCCGAACACGATCCGGTACCACGCGAACAGCGTGAAGTCGTGCGAGGACACGTAGCGGATCAGCCAGCGGATGCAGATGAGCGCGCTGACGAACGCGAACACCGTGCCGATGACGAAGATGGGCACATCGGACCATTGCAGCAGGTCCCGCGACTTCCACACCGAATAGGCGCCCGCCGCCGTCAGCGTGGGGATGCCCAGGAAGAAGCTGAACTCGGTGGCGGCCTTGCGCGAGAAGCCGAGCACCAGCGAACCGATGATGGTGGCGCCGGAGCGGCTGGTGCCGGGAATGAGTGCGAGGCACTGCAGCAGGCCGACTTTCAGCGCGTCGAGCGGGGTCATGTCGTCCACGGTTTCGACGCGCGCCACGCGGCCGCCTTCCAGGTCACGGTCGCCGTACAGGCGCTTGTGGCGGCGTTCCACCCACAGGATGATGAAGCCGCCCACGATGAAGGCCACGGCCACCGGCACCGGGTGGAAGAGGTGCGCCTTGATCGCCTTGTTGAAGAGGAAGCCGAAGATGGCCGCGGGAATGAAGGCCACGACCACGTTGAGCGCGAACCGCTGTGCCACGGGTTCGGTGCGGATGCCCGCGAAGGTGCTCATGAGCCGGGCGCGGTACTCCCACACCACGGCGATCATCGCGCCGGTCTGGATGGCGATCTCGAACACCTTGATGGTGTCGCCGGTGAAATCGAGCAGTGACCCCGTGAGGATGAGGTGACCGGTGCTGGAGATGGGCAGAAATTCCGTCAGACCCTCGACGATCCCCATGATCGCCGCCTTGACCCACAAAACGATGTCCAAACCCAGCTCCTGTGCAAACTAATCGACGCTGGATGATACCGACGCGGGTCGCAGGTTCCGTGACCGGGTGATACTGCACGCCCGTTCACTGTTCTTTACCGGGCAGCCATGGACGTGTCTCCCACGACAGGCAGCCTTGACCCTCTCCCGCTCCGGACGCTACATTACTGACCGTTCAGTCAGTATGCCCATGCCCGCGAAACCAACACCCTCCACTCCCGTCCGGCAGCGCCGCAAGGAAGCGCGTCCCCAGGAACTCCTGGACGCGGCCCTCGCGCTGTTCGTCGAGAAGGGGTTCGCGGCGACGCGATCGGAGGAAGTGGCGTTGCGGGCCGGGGTGTCGAAGGGCACGCTCTATCTGTATTACCCGAGCAAGGAAGAACTGCTGAAGGCGGTGATCCGACAGAACCTGTCGAAGATCCTCGCCGACGGTGCGGGAATCGCCGATGGTTTCGAAGGCCCGACGTCGGACCTGTTGGCGATCCTGCTGCGCACCTGGTGGGAACAGGTGGGCGAAACCCCGGCCGGGGGCATCCACAAGATCATCATGGCCGAGGCTCGCAATTTCCCGGAAATCGCGGAGTTCTACAACCAGGAGGTCATCGTGCCGGCCCACGACCTGATCTCGAAGATGGTGCAGCGTGGGGTGGACAGCGGCGAGTTCCGCGCGGTTCCCGCCCACGAGGTCACCCACGTGCTGATCGCGCCCCTGATCTTCCTCGCCCTTCACAAACACGCTTTCGGCCCCTGCCCCGTCGGCATGGACGAGATCGATGCCGGGCGGATGATCGAGACGCAGATCGACATCATGTTGCGCGGCCTGCTCGCGCGCGACGTCCCCCTTCGATCCGATCCCTCGAAAGCCTGACTGAATGAAACGCCGCATCAAGTGGTTGATCGCCATCGTGCTGATCCTCGTGCTGGGCCTGGCCGTGCTGCGCACGCTGCACGCCCGCAAGCTCGCCCGCCTCTCGGCCGCGGCCCCCGCCGCATCGGCCGCGCTGGAGCTGGCCCGCAACGACGTGGTCACCGCCCGCACGCTCGACCTCACCCGCACGCTGAACCTGTCCGGTGGCCTGAAGGCCGTCAACACCGCCGTCGTGAAGGCCAAGATCGCGGCCGAACTCAAGTCCCTCACGGTGCGTGAAGGCGACACCGTCAAGGCCGGCCAGGTGATCGGCCAGATCGACACCACCGAGGCCGACCTGCGCGTGCAGCAGGCCGCACAGACCGCCGAGTCGTCGCGCGCGCAGCTGGGCATCGCCCAGCGCGCGCTGGAGAACAACCGCGCGCTCGTCGCCCAGGGTTTCATCTCGGCCACCGGCCTCGAGACCTCGGTGTCGAACCACGCCGCGGCGCAGGCCTCGTACGAAGCCGCGGTGGCCGCGGTGGGCCTGGCCCGCAAGTCCGTGGCCGACGCCCGCCTGGTCGCCCCCATCTCCGGGCTGATCTCGCAGCGCATGGTGCAGCCTGGCGAGCGGGTGCCCATCGACGGCCGCATCGTCGAGATCGTCGACCTCTCCCGCATCGAACTCGAAGCCGCCGTGGCGCCGGAAGACGTGGCCGACGTGCAGGTGGGCCAGGTGGCCCGCCTCCGCGTCGACGGCCTCTCCGACCTCGTCGAGGCGACGGTCGCCCGCATCAACCCGAGCACTCAGGCCGGCACCCGCTCGGTGATGGTCTACCTCGCGCTCAAGCCCCATCCAGGGCTGCGCCAGGGCCTCTTCGCCAAGGGCGCGGTGGAACTGCAGCGCAAGCCGGCGCTGGCCGTGCCGGTCAGCACCGTGCGGGTCGACCAGCCGCGCCCCTACGTGTTCACGGTCGAGAACGGCCGCATCGTGCAGCGCCTCGTCACACTCGGCGTGCGCGGCGACGCGCTCGTCGACGGTCAGCGCGAAGCCTCGGTCGAGGTGACCGATGGCCTGGCCGACGGCGCCGTGGTGCTGCGCAGCACCGTCGGGGCCGTCCGGGCCGACACGGCGGTGAGCCTGGCCGCCACGGCGGCGTCCGCCCCCGCCGCCATCCCTTCCGCGGCCTCGGCCGCCCGCTGACCGGGGCCCGCCACCATGTGGTTCACCCGCGTCTCCATCGGCAACCCGGTCATGGCCACGATGGTCATGCTCGCGTTCGTCGTGCTGGGCCTGTTCAGCTACCAGCGCCTGGCCATCGACCAGTTCCCCAACATCGACTTCCCCACCGTCGTGATCGCGATGGACTATCCGGGCGCCTCGCCCGAGATCGTCGAGAGCGAGGTCACGAAGAAGGTCGAGGAAGCGGTCAACACCGTCGCCGGCATCAACTCGCTGTACTCGCGTTCGTACGAGGGCACCTCGGTCGTCATCGTCGAGTTCAACCTCGACGTGGACGGACGCAAGGCGGCCGACGACGTGCGCGAGAAGGTCTCGCTGATCCGCCCGCTGCTGCGCGACGAGGTCAAGGAGCCCCGCATCTCGCGCTTCGACCCGCAGAGCGTGCCCATCTTCAACGTCGCGCTGCTGTCCACCGACACCAGCAAGAGCGCGCAGGAGCTGACCAACTGGGGCACGCAGGTGCTGCAGAAGCGCCTCGAGAACGTGCGCGGCGTGGGTTCGGTCACCGTCGTGGGCGGCAGCGCCCGCCAGATCAACCTGTACTTGCGCCCGCCCGCGATGGAGGCGCTCGGCGTCACCGCCGAACAGGTGCTGTCCGCCGTGCGCAGCGAGAACCAGGAACTGCCGATGGGCTCGATCCGCTCGCTGGAGCAGGAGCGGGTCGTGCAGATCAACGCCCGCATGAAGCGGCCGGAAGACTTCCGCGACATCGTGGTGGCCCGCCGCGCCGGCAACCCGATCCGCCTGTCGCAGGTGGCCGACGTGGTCGACGGCCCGCAGGAGATCGAGAGCCTCGCGCTCTACAACGGCCAGCGCACGGTGCTGCTGTCGGTGCAGAAGTCGCAGGGTGAAAACACCATCGCGGTGGTCGACGGCCTGATGAAGGCGCTCGACGGCGCGAAGAACGTGACCCCGCCGGGCATCCGCACCGAGGTGATCCGCGACAACTCGCGCGCCATCCGCGTGTCGGTGGCCAACGTCAAGCGCACGCTGGTCGAGGGCGCGGTGCTCACGGTGCTGATCGTGTTCCTGTTCCTGAACTCATGGCGCTCCACGGTGATCACCGGCCTTACGCTGCCCATCGCGCTGATCGGCACGTTCCTGTTCATGTACGCCTTCGGCTTCACCATCAACACCATCACGATGATGGCGCTGAGCCTGTGCGTGGGCCTGCTGATCGACGACGCCATCGTCGTGCGCGAGAACATCGTGCGCCACGTGCAGATGGGCAAGAGCGCGCACCAGGCGGCGCTCGACGGCACGAACGAGATCGGCCTGGCCGTGCTCGCCACCACGCTGTCCATCGTCGCGGTGTTCCTGCCCATCGGCTTCATGGGCGGCATCGTGGGCAAGTTCTTCCACGAGTTCGGCATCACCATCGTGGCCGCCGTGCTCATCTCGATGTTCGTGAGCTTCACGCTCGACCCGATGCTGTCGAGCGTCTGGCACGACCCGCAGGCGCACGGCACGCATCGCGGTCCGCCGGTGACCCTGTACGACCGCACCATCGGCCGCGTGACCGGCGTGTTCGACCGCTTCACCGAGTGGCTGGCCGACCTGTACCAGCACATCCTCGGGTGGTCGCTGTCCCACAAGCTCGCCACCCTGCTGATCGCGCTGGCCACCTTCGTCGGCAGCTTCTTCATCATCCCGGTGCTGGGCGCCGAGTTCGTGCCGAAGGCCGACTTCTCCGAGACGCAGATCAACTTCTACACGCCGGTGGGTTCGGCCCTGGAAGTGACCGAGACGCGGGCGAAGCAGATCGACGACGCGCTGCGCAAGATGCCGGAGGTGAAGTTCACGGTCACCACGATCAACAGCGGCCAGGCGGCCGGCAAGATCTACGGCGTGGTCTACGTGCGGCTCGTCGACCGGGCCCAGCGCACCCGCGACCTGGCCGCGCTCAGCGTGCCGCTGCGCGACGCGATGAACCACGTCCCGGGCATCACCGTCACCAACATCGGCCCCACCGATCTGGGCGGCGGCAAGAGCCTGCAGTTCTCGATCCAGGGCAGCGACCTCGGTGAACTCGAGCAGCTGTCGAACGAACTGCTGCCGAAGCTGCGGGCCATCCCGGGCCTCGTGGACCTCGACACCACGCTGAAGCCGAACAAGCCCACGGTGTCGATCGACGTGCGGCGCGACGCGGCCTCCGACGTGGGCCTGAACGTCAACATGCTCGCCACCGGCCTGCGCACGCTCGTCGCCGGCACCACGGTGGGCAACTGGCGCGCGCCCGACGGCGAGAACTACGACGTCAACGTGCGCCTGACGCCCGACAGCCGCGTGTCCATCGACGACCTGCAGCGCCTGCCCATCAACGTGGCGGCCGCCGCCGACGGCTCGCCCCGCTACGTGCGCCTGTCCCAGGTGGCCGACGTGCGGGCCTCCACCGGCCCGAACCAGATCAACCGGCGCGACATGAACCGCGAGATCAACATGGACGCGAACGCGTTCGGCCGCAGCGCGGGCGACGTGTCGGCGGACATCCGCAAGGTGCTCGACGCGGTGAACTGGCCACCGGGCTACCGCTACACCTTCGGCGGCTCCACGAAGAACATGAACGAGTCGTTCGCGTACGCCGTGGGCGCCCTGGCGCTGGCCATCGTGTTCATCTACATGATCCTCGCGAGCCAGTTCCGCAGCTTCCTGCAGCCGCTCGCGCTGATGAGCTCGCTGCCGCTCACGCTGATCGGCGTGGTGCTCACGCTGCTGCTGTTCCGCTCCACGCTGAACATGTTCAGCATCATCGGCATCGTGATGCTGATGGGCCTCGTGACCAAGAACGCCATCCTGCTGATCGACTTCGCGATCCGCGCCCGCCAGGGCGACCACGGCGACGCCCCGCTGCCGCGCGAACAGGCGCTGCTGATGGCGGCCAAGGTGCGGCTGCGCCCGATCCTGATGACCACGCTCGCGATGATCTTCGGCATGGTGCCGCTCGCGTTCGCGCTGTCCGAGGGTTCCGAGCAGCGCGCGCCGATGGGACAGGCCGTGATCGGCGGCGTGATCACCTCGTCGCTGCTGACCCTGGTGGTCGTGCCGGTCATCTACTGCTACCTCGACGACCTCGCGGCCTGGGCCGCGCGGAAGTTCCGTGGGAAGGCCGCCCCGGCGGACGCCATCCCCGCCAAATAAAATGATCGATTCTTTCCGCCCGAATTTTTTCCGAGGATCCACGCCATGAGCATCGAACAAGCCCGCTTCAACATGATCGAACAGCAGATCCGGCCGTGGGACGTGCTGGACCAGGGCGTGCTGTCGCTGCTGGCCGTCGTCAAGCGCGAGGACTTCGTGCCCGCCGAACACCGCGCCAAGGCCTTCTTCGACACCGAGATCCCCCTCGGCCACGGCCAGTTCATGCTGGCCCCGCGCGTCGAGGCCCGCTTCCTCCAGGAGCTCGACGTGCGCAAGCACGAGCGTGTCCTCGAAGTCGGCACCGGCTCCGGCTACATGGCCGCCCTGCTCGCCCACAAGGCGCGCGAGGTCGTGTCGGTCGAACTCCAGCCCGAACTCGCGAAGGCCGCCATCGCGAACCTGCGCCGCGCGTCCATCACCAACGCCGTCGTGCTCGAGGGCGACGCGTCGAAGGGCCTGCCCACGCAGGGGCCGTTCGACGTGATCGTGCTGTCGGGTTCGGTCGCCTCGGTGCCGAAGGCGCTGCTGGCCGAGCTGAAGGTCGGCGGCCGCCTGATCGCCATCGTGGGCCAGGAGCCCGTGATGCGCGCCACCATCGTCACGCGCGTGGGCGAGCAGGAGTTCCGCAACGTCGAGGTGTTCGACACCGTCGCGCCGCGCCTGAGCGGCTTCGACGAGCCGTCGCGCTTCACGTTCTGAGCACGGCCATGCAACAGGTTCGCGTCACCGACCTGCCGGCGCTGCTGGCCTCGTTCGACGAGGGCGCGCGCCCCGTCGTGCTCGACGTGCGCGAGCCGTGGGAAATGCAGGCGGCCTCGCTCGCGCTGGACGGGGCGCCCACCGTCTGCATCCCGATGAACGAGGTGCCGGCGCGCCTGGCCGAGCTGGACCCGGCCCAGCCCGTGCTGAGCCTGTGCCACCACGGCATGCGCAGCCTGCAGGTCGGCGCGTTCCTCGAGCGCCAGGGTTTCGATCAGGTCTTCAACATCGCAGGCGGCATCGACGCCTGGTCCCGCGAGGTGGATGCCTCGGTGCCGCTCTACTGATTTCCGTCCCCAAGGAACCTTCATGTCCCTCCTCTCCCCGACCCGCCTCGCGCTGGCCTGCGCCCTGGCCGTGGCCGCCGCCGCGCCGGTCCACGCGGAAAGCCTCTCCGAGGTGTACGAGATCGCCCGCGGGTACGACGCGACGTACCTCGCGGCGCGGGCCGTCGCCGATTCGGCGCAGTACCGGCTGGAGCAGGCGAAGGCCGGGCTGCGGCCGTCGGTGGGATTGACGGCGGATTACAAGCGCACCGAGCAGCAGGCCTACTCGGAGACCGAGGGCCGGGGCCCGTCCGCCACGGTGGCCGGCAAGCAGCCGCTGTTCAACCGCGCCACCAGCGTGACGATCGAGCAAGCCGAGCGGTCGGTGGACATCGCGTCGGCCGACCTGCAGACCGCTGACCAGGAACTGATCGTGCGCGTGGCGCAGACCTACTTCGACGTGCTGGCCGCGCAGGACACGCTGACCACCGCCCGCGCGGGCAAGACTGCCATCGCCGAACAGCTCGCGTCGGCCAAGCGCAACTTCGAGGTGGGCACGGCCACCATCACCGACACCCGCGAGGCCCAGGCCCGGTTCGACCTCAGCACGGCCCAGGAGATCGCCGCCGAGAACGACCTGCGCATCAAGCGGCTCGCGCTCGACCAGCTCATCGGCCGCGCCGGCGTGGACCCGCGCCCACTGGCCCTGCCGGTGGTGCTGCCACCGGTGCTGCCCGCCAACGTGGACGACTGGGTCGCCGAATCCGAATCGGCGCCGCAGGTGCGCAAGGCCCAGCTCGGCTACGACATCGCGAAGCTCGAGACCGAGAAGGCACGCGCCGGCCACCTGCCCACGGTCGACTTCGACGCCGCCTACGGCCGCGGCCGGGTCGACCAGACGACGAAGAACCCGAACCCGATCAACCCGGCCAACCCGACGCTGATCCCGTACAACGGCTCGACGATGCAATCGAGCATCGGCGTCACGCTGAAGGTGCCGCTGTTCGCGGGCTTCGCGGTGCAGAACCGCGTGAAGGAGACGCTGGCGCTCGAGGAACAGTCGCGCAACACGCTCGACGCCACCCGCCGCACCATCGCCCAGGCCACGCGCACCGCCTTCTTCGGCGTGCAGTCCGGCGAGGCGCAGGTCAAGGCGCTGGAAGCCGCCGAGTCGTCGAGCCAGCTCGCCGTCGAGTCGACCCAGCTCGGCTACAAGGTGGGCGTGCGCGTGAACATCGACGTGCTGAACGCCCAGACCCAGCTCTACCAGACCCGCCGCGACCTCGCGAAGGCGCGCTACGACGTCATCGTGAACAGCCTGCGGCTGCGGCAGGCGGCGGGGCGGTTGCAGCCGGCGGCCATCGGGGCGGCGAATCAGCTGCTGGCGCCCTGAGAAACCACCCCGTCGAAAGGCGCGGCGCGGGGTTGCGGCGTCGCGCCGGGGTCACTCCGGATCAGACCGGATGCGATGGCGGCGGCGACGGATCAGTTCGCGAAGGATTCCCGAGGACTCCAGAAGGAACCCGAATCCACAAAGGGCATAGGCAACGATCAGGATGAATCGATAACGTCGAGGATCGATGACGACGGCGCGATGCTGGGCGTTGGCCGAGAACCAGACGTACAGGTCGGGAATCCAGTGGAAGAACAGCAGGATGGCAGCCACAGCAGCCGTTCTGCCGAGAAACCCCTTGATGTCCAGATCCCTTCGATGCATCGCGTCACGCCGTGGGTGGGTCATCTCTTCAGGAACAGCAGATTGCTTCAGGCTGGAAGCGGTCTCCCGGCTCTCAGCGGTTGCCATGGGCTTTCTTGCTGAGCCTCTCGATTGCCAGAATGCCGGCCTCCATCTTCTGGCGGGCCGAAGAGTTCGCCGAGTGCACGCGAATTCTCGGAGGAACGAAGCCATGCAGGGCGACGGCTTCCTCGATCCAGAGGACCACGTCGTATCCTGTGCCACGCTGGTCGTCGCCGAGGTCATGGTCCAGGCTGACCTCTTCGACGCCTCCGGCTTGAAGGAGCTTGATGACCTCGTCGGGCCAGAATGCACGCGTCCATCCCGGAGGCGTGTTGCGCTCGTCGTCCAGATAGATTCGCATCAGCCAGCGCAGTCGGGGCGCATGCCGTTCAACTGAACGAGCACCGATTCGTTCGGGCTCACCATTTCGAACGACCCGTCCTCGCGGAGATACATCTCGCCACAGAGCAGCCGTATCACTTGGCCCGAGATCTCCAACGAAGCATCCAGGACGGCTCCGCCGGGCCCCTGGCGAAGCACAGACAATCTTGCCACTCCAGTCGGCAGGTGTTCCAGCACCCGTGTCCGATACAGACTGCCCGGCGCTTCCTCAACGGGTTCGGGCACACCCTCCGTTCTCGCAAGGAGCAAGCCATTCGGGCGGTCGTCTGCATCTTCTGCGAACAACCGGAAGTGAAGGCCATCGCCGCGCTCGATGTAGACGCCTGAGAATTGCCAGAAGGGAACATCAGGATGCGCCCAAACGACGGGTGAGTCGCCCGCGAGGCCGGTGACGACCGTCTCGTCTGTCACCACCGCACGCCCACCGTCCAGCGCCATCTCCAACCCAACCCATCTCACAATGCACTCTCCGTCGAGGTGCGCAAGAGATGAGGGATGGGACGAGGACTCGGAGTTCATTCCTGAGATCTTAGCGTTCGGCCGACAGGGTTCGCTTCCGCCTGCGCAGCGGTGACCGCATCAGGCTGGGAGCGGTCGCCCAGCTTCACTTCGAGTTCCGCTCGGGCAGTACCGCCTCTTCATGACCGTACAGACTCGCGCTAGCGAACCGCACGACCAAACCTGCGACGCTGTCGCACGCTTCATAGCCAAGCGAACCATCTTCTCGCGCGGCCTCCCGCACGACCAGATCGGCGGCGTGCCATGAGGTAGGGCCGGCGACATACGTGCAATAGAAGAACGCAAGACCAACGGGCTCTTGCTGCGCCATCGGATGGGCGAGCTTCAGGATCAGTCGATCATGGTCGTCCCTGTAGGCATTGAACGAAGCGGGGCCGCCGCGCCATTCCTTCAAACGTTGCTGAAACTCGTCTACGCCGCAAGTCTTGACGCTCATGTGCCGGGCTGATGCTGGTCGAGGGTTGCCGGAAGCATACGTCTGTTCGGGGCACATTCGGAGTCAGCGACCCCGAAGGCCAGTCCGGTTCACTCCGCCGGCTCCGATCGGTCCGGACGCGTGGCGAGTGCAGAGTCCGGCCCCAGCACGAGAATCCGGCTGGGACCGAACAACGCGTAGGCCAGCAGCGGCACGATGGTGGCGTACAGCCCATGGGTCCCCGGGAGGCCCGATGCGACCGCATAGGCGATCCCGACGGGAACCAGCATGGTGGCCAGCACCAGGCCGGCGGCCACGTCGTTCGGCAGCCAGGCCGCCTCGTAGCGGCCGAGGAGTTGCAGCCCGGGAACCCAGCGCTTCCATCCGCCCGAATGCCCGGTGAACACGAGATTCCAGGCGGGGCTTGGCCGCTTCATGATCTGCACTCCATGGGTGTTGGGGATGCCCGCGAGGTGTGCGCTGCGAACGGACAACGCACCCGGCTTCCCCGGAACGTTCATGCCGCGGACGAGGACGATGATAAGCAGGACATCGCCGGTCGGAGGGATGGCCGCTGCCTCGGGCCGCCTGGACGCCACCGGGAAGCAGCGGTGGATAGACTATCGGCGATCGGCGCCCCGATGGCTGACTCCGGCTTGCACCCGAGTCGCCCTTTTCGATCCTGGGAATCCGCCGCCGTGAATCCGAAGGAGCTTCGCATGGGTGGGGAGGATCAGGACGACTTCAAGCTCAGCACGCGCAGGGTGCTCGAGGCGATGGGCTGGGAGAAGTCGCATCGGTTCAAGTCGCCAGGAGACGAACGCTATCTGCTGCACCAGGTCGTGGTCGAGATCGGCAACCGCCTCTATCACGTGCTCGACGAAACGACCTACAAGAACGGCATCTGGCCGGTCGATCCCGCGCTGCTCACCGCGTTGCGCGCAGCGCTGCCAGACCACACGGAGGGTTATGCGGGGCAGTCCATCGCCCAGTTGCTCGCGCGCAGCGGCGCGCGTGACCCTGAGGTCTCAGGGGCCCTGCACCCGTGGGACCGCTTGATGTTCCGGTGGCAGGAAGAAGGTCTCGCCGCGGCGGATGTGGCCGCGATCCTGCGGGATGCGAGCCTGGTCGAAAGCATGTCCGAGTCCGGGAGGGCCCGAATCGATGCCTGGATCGCGAACCCGGTCTCCGCGCTCTCGTGCGGTTTCTTCTACGTTCTCGCGGCCTTGTTCAACGTCGAGACCCGGCTTCTCATCGCATCCGTGAGAGACAGCGGATTCGATCCGCGGCACGACCAGCTGTTCCAGCAGCTCCTGGCCAGGGCGGTGCCGGCCGTCGACGTCGCGGAGGTGTCGCAGGAGTCGGACTCCGAGGAACAGCTGATCGATGTCACCGAGCACGCCGAACTCATCATGCGCACGCCCGACGCGGAACGCCGATTCAAAGTCGGCGACGATGCGGCGCTTTCCCAGGAGGGCGTGCGCGTCTACCGGGTCGCCGGCGGAAAGCGGGTGCGGTTCAGCCACGGGGGCAGGACGCACAGCTTTCCCTTCAAGAGCGAGGGTACCTGGATGGACCTGCCTTCCGTGCTGAACGCCGTCGACCGTTTCATGGCGGAGCTGGGACGCCCGGATCGGGCCCTCCAGTTCGAGGCGTCGCCTTGGGAGAACGCCGAGTGGCTGGGTTTTCTGGTGGCCGACCCCGCGGTCTGCGTGCCGGTCTGTGCGCGCCTCGGTCTTCCTCTGGCGGAACGGGCACGCGTCAGCTGAGCGGCGCAATGCGCCCGGCCATCCGCTTCGCCGCGCCCTGGTGGGCGGCCGCGAACGCCAGCGCCTTCGCAGCGACAGGACCGCGCCAGCCGGGTGCCATGAGGCCCACGGCCTGTGCCACGCCATCGACGATGTCCGTGGCCCGCAGCGATGCCCCGGCCGCCAGCGACAGCTCGGCGGCCTCCGCGAAGTTGAACGTGTGCGGGCCCATCACGATCGGGCAGCCGCACGCGGCCGCCTCGATCAGGTTCTGCCCGCCCAGCGGGGCGAAGCTGCCGCCCAGCAGCGCGACGTCGGACAGGCCGTAGTACAGCGGCATCTCGCGCATCGAGTCGCCCAGCCACACGTCGGCCTTCAGCGCGTCTTCCGGCGGCGTGTCACCCCAGCTGGATCGGCGGGCGAGCGTGAGGCCGGCCGCCAGCACCAGCGCCGCCACCTCATCGAAACGCTGGGGATGGCGCGGCACGATCAGCAACAGGCCGCGCTGGTCGGCGGGCTGCGCCTTCCAGGCGTCGATCAACCCGCCCTCCTCGCCTTCGCGCGTGGACGTGCCGAGCATCACCGGCCGGCCCAGCGCCTCGCGCCAGGCCTGGCCGAGCTGCAGCAGCGCGGGGTCGATGCGCATGTCGAACTTCAGGTTGCCGCAGACGATCGCCTGGCGAACGCCGGCGGTCCGCAGGCGTGCCGCGTCGGCCTCGGTCTGCGCGAGCGCCTCGTGCAGCGAGGCCATCGCAGGGCCCAGCACCGCGCCGAAGCGCTGGCCCTGGCGCAGGCTCTTCTCGCTCAGGCGCGCGTTCGCGAGCACGACGGGCACGCCGGCCCCGCGCGCCGCCTCGAGCACGTTGGGCCAGATCTCGGTTTCCATCAGCACGCCGGCGGCGGGCTTGAAGTGGCGGAAGAAGCGGCGCGTGGCGCCGGGGGTGTCGAACGGCAGCCAGGTCTGCACGTCGCCGTCGCGCAGCATCGCGTGGCCGGCCTCGTGGCCCGTGGCCGTGCCGTTCGTGAGGATCAGGCGCAGGTCCGGGCGTTCGGCACGCAGCGCGTCGACGAGCGCCTGGGCCGCGCGTGTCTCGCCGAGGGACACGGCGTGGAGCCACAGGGCCCCGGGCTGCGCGGGCTTGCCGTAGAAGCCGAAGCGTTCGCCGAGCGCATGCCGGTACGGCGGCTCGACGCGGCTGCGCCACAGCAGCTTGCCGAGGTAGGCCGGCGACGCGAGGCGCAAGGCCAGCGAATACGCGCCCCGGGCGGCGCGCGAACCCCAGCCGCCGCTCATGAACGCGCAGCCCTTCGCACCACCTGCCAGGCCGCCCACACGAGGTCCACCTCGGGCGTGGGATCGCGTTCGAGGGAGGCCTGGTGGCGATGTCCGTGCGACACCTGGGGCCCGGTGCGCCACGCCGTCGGGAAGTTGTAGAGCTGCACGTGCGGCAGGTCGAGGGCCACGGCGATGTGGCTCAGGCCGCTGTCGACGCCGATCACGCCCTGCGTGCCGCCCATGCGGTCCACGAGCGCGTCGAGCGACATCGGCGGCCACACCGACGCCTGCGGCCCGATGGCCGCGGCGATGCGGCCCGCCCGTTCGCGTTCGACGTCCCCGGCCTGCGGCAGGACAACGGAAAAACCGGACGACACGCAGCGCTGGCCGAACTCGATCCAGTTCGCCTCGGGCCACAGCTTGTCGTCACGCGACGTGCCGTGCACGAAGACGAGCGTGGGCACGTCGCAGCGGGGTCCGTGGGATTGCAGCCCGAACACCGGCGGGCCGGAGACGGTGTAGCCGAGCGCCTTCGCCGCCAGCTCGCGCGAGCGGTCGAGGGCGTGGATGTGCGGGGTGATGGGGATGGCCTCGTCGACGAACCAGCGGGCCGGTGCCTCGTAGCCCGATCCGTCGGTGCGGTTGGCGAGGCCGTAGCGCTTGCCGCGGGCCTGCCGGGCGACGAGCACCGACTTGGTCAGGCCCTGCAGATCGATCACCGCGTCGTATTCGCTCGCTCGCAGCGCCTCGCGGAACGCGCGGCGCTCCTCGCGCACGGCCTTCGTCCACCAGGCCTTGCGCCAGCGGCGCTGCGCGCATTCGAACACCGTGCCGATGCCCGCGACCCGCCGCACGAGCGGTGCGAAACCCGGTTCGACGACCCAGTCCACCACCGCCCCGGGGTGGGCGGCCTGGATGTCGTGAACGACCGGCATCGCGTGGACGACGTCCCCCAGCGAGGAGAGTTTGACGAGGAGGACGCGCACAGAGAAGCGGATGGGCCTAGTGGGCCGAAGCGGCGAACTGGGCGTCGGGTTTGACCTTGCGCAACGCGTCCATGAACTGCCCTTCGATGCGGTGAAGGGCGTCCTCGGTGTGGCCTTCGAAGCGCAGCACCAGCACCGGCGTCGTGTTGGACGACCGGATCAGCCCGAAACCATCATCGTACTCCGCGCGCAGGCCGTCGATCGTGATGATCTCCTTGGCGCCCGGAAACTCGCCCGTCTCCAGCAACTTCTGCACGATCTGGCGGGCCTCGCCCTCGGCGCACGGCACGTTCAGCTCGGGCGTGCTGAAGCTCGTGGGCAGCGCGTTCAGCTCGGCGCTCGGGTTGTCGGTGCGCGACAGGATCTCGAGCAGGCGGGCCGCGGTGTACGTGGCGTCGTCGAAGCCGTACCAGCGTTCGCTGAAGAAGATGTGGCCGCTCATCTCGCCGGCGAGCGGGGCCTTCGTTTCCTTGAGCTTGGCCTTCACGAGCGAGTGCCCCGTCATGTACATCAGCGGCTTGCCGCCGGCCTCGCGGATCACCGGGGCCAGGCGCTGCGTGCACTTGACGTCGTAGATGATCGTGGCGCCCTTGTTGCGGCGGAGGATGTCGGTGGCGAACAGCATCAGCTGCCGGTCGGGGTAGATGATGTTGCCGTCCTTCGTGACCACGCCCAGGCGGTCGCCGTCGCCGTCGAAGGCGAGGCCGATCTCGGCGTCGCCTTCCTTCACGGCGCGGATCAGGTCGGCGAGGTTCTCCGGCTTGCTGGGGTCCGGGTGGTGGTTCGGGAAGTCGCCGTCCACCTCGGAGTACAGCTCGGTCACGTCGCAACCCAGGGCGCGCAGGATGGCCGGGGCCGAAGCGCCGGGAATGCCGTTGCCCGAGTCGACGACGATCTTCATGCGGCGGGCCAGGCGCGCGTCGCTCGTGATGCGGTGGCTGTACTCGGGGACGATGTCCATCGGGGCCGAGCGGCCCTCACCCTTCACATAGTCTTCCTTCTCGATGCGCTGGCGCAGGGCCTGGATCTCGTCGCCGTAGATGGCGCGGCCGGCCAGCACCATCTTGAAGCCGTTGTAGTCCTTGGGGTTGTGGCTGCCCGTGACCTGGATGCCGCTGTTGCAGCCGTGCTTCCCGCGGGTGGCGGCCACGTAGTACAGCATCGGGGTGGTGACGGCGCCGAGGTCGACCACGTCGAGGCCGGTGGACGCGAGGCCGCGCACCAGGGCGGCCACGAGCGACGGGCCCGACAGGCGGCCGTCCCGGCCCACGGCCACGGCCTTTTCGCCCGCCTCGATGGCGGCGCTGCCGAAGGCGCGTCCCAGGTGTTCGGCGAAGGCTTCGTCGATGGTCTTGCCGACGATGCCCCGGATGTCGTAGGCCTTGAAGTTGGACGCGGTGACTTGCATGCTCTTGTGCTCTCCGTGAAGGTTGCGGGATTGTAGGGACCCGGGAAGTCCCTTTTTTGAGGGTCCGGGACGTGTCCGGAAACGGCGAGTTCGTTGCAATCGCCATGCCGATAATCACCTCATGGAACTCGACGACGATGCTGCCTACGAGGTACTCAAGGCCCGCGACGCCCGCTTCGACGGGCGGCTGTTCGTGGGGGTGACCTCGACCGGCATCTATTGCCGCCCCGTTTGCCGGGTGCGAATCCCGAAGCGCGAAAACTGCCGGTTCTTCGGCACCCCGGCCCAGGCCGAGGCGTCGTCGTTCCGGCCCTGCCTGAAGTGCCGCCCCGAGGTGGCCCCGGGTCCGGGGCATGCATGGTCCACGATGGACGCGTCCCGCACCCTCGCCCGCCAGGCGGCGCACTGGCTCGACGGGCGCGTGGGCGACGGTGGTGTGCCGTCCATCGCCGCACTGGCCGAACGCCTGGGCGTGAGCGACCGGCACCTGCGCCGCATCTTCCTCGCCGAACACGGCGTGACGCCGCTGCAGTACCTGCAGACCCGCCGGCTGCTGCTTTCCAAGCAGTTGCTGACCGACACCCGCCTGCCCGTCACGGCCGTGGCGCTCGCGAGCGGCTTCATGAGCGTGCGACGGTTCAACGCGGCCTTCGCGGAGAGCTACCGCATGAGCCCGTCGGCACTCCGGCGCGAGACCGACACCGACGCGCCCGCCACCGAGGCCGTGGTCGTGCACCTCGGGCTGCGTCCGCCCTACGACCATGCGGCCCTGCTGAAATTCCTCGCGGCCCGAGCCGTGCCGGGCGTCGAGGCCGTGGCCGGCGCGTGCATCCGGCGCAGCGTGCGGGCCGGCGTGCTGGGCGACATGGCGGGCTGGCTCGAAGCCGAGTTCCTCGTCGACCGACCGCTCGTGCGGGTGCGGTTCGCGCCCGAGCTGTCACCGGTCAGCGGGCGGCTGCTCGCCACCGTGCGCCGCTGGCTCGACCTCGACGCCGACCCCGCCACCATCGACCTCGCGCTGGCCGACCTGCCCGGTGCGCCGGGCCAGCGCCTGCCCGGCAGCGTGGATGCGTTCGAGATGGCGGTGCGCGCCGTGCTGGGCCAGCAGGTCACCGTGGCCGCGGCGCGCACGCTCGCGCGCCGGCTGGTGGACCGCTTCGGCCAACCGGCCGCGAGCCCCTGGCCCGAGATCGATCGCACCTTCCCGTCGCCCGAAGTGCTGGCCTCGGCGCCGGTCGAGTCGGTGGCCGAGTTGGGCATCATCCGCGCGCGAGCCGGGGCCATCGCCGCGCTGGCCGAGGCCTGGCCCCGGCTGTCGGCCCGCATGCGCACCGAACGGTCGCCCGAACCGCTGATCGCCGACCTGTGCGATCTGCCGGGCATCGGCCCGTGGACCGCGCACTACATCGCGATGCGCGCCACCGGCTGGCCCGACGCCTTCCCGCCGAAGGACGTGGCCGTGCTCAACGCGATGAAGGCGCTCTTCGGCGCCACCACCCCGCGCGAGGCCGAGCGCCTCGCCGAACGCTGGCAGCCGTGGCGCGCGTACGCCGTGCTGCGCCTCTGGAACAGCCTCTCCACCTCGCCATGAACCCGACCTCCCGCTCTCTCCACGGCCTGTGCACCGCGCAGGCCCGGCTGCCCTCGCCGTTCGGCCCCCTGCTGTGGGTGCGCACCGAACGGGGCCTGGCCGGCATGTGGTTCGACGCCCAGAAATGGTTCCCCGCCACCTTCGACGCGCCCGAGGATCCGGACGACCCGCTGATCCGCGAGGCCGCGCGGCAGCTCGACGCGTACTTCGAGGGTGGGCTCACCACGTTCGACCTGCCGCTCGACCTGCATGGCACACCCTTCCAGCGCGCGGTGTGGCAGGCGCTGCTGGCGATCGCGCCCGGCGAGACCTGCAGCTACGCCGACATCGCCCGCGCGGTGGGGTCGCCCCACGCGGTGCGGGCGGTCGGCGCGGCCGTCGGACGGAATCCCGTCGGCATCATCGTGCCCTGCCATCGGGTCATCGGACGCGACGGCAGCCTCACCGGCTATGCTGGCGGGCTCGACCGGAAGCAGGCGCTGCTGCGCCTCGAAGGTGTCCTCCAGCCCCGACAGGAGCTCCTGCTCTGAACACCCTGCACTTCGCCGAGCTGCTCGGCCTCGCCGCCATCTGGGGCGCCTCGTTCCTCTTCATGCGGGCCGGGGCCAGCGAGTTCGGCCCCATCGCCCTCGCCTTCGTGCGCGTGAGCGGTGCCCTCGTGTTCCTCGTGCCGCTGATGCTGTGGCGTGGCGAGGCCCGCGCCGCGCTGCGCCACTGGCGTCCGCTGTTCGTGGTCGGCCTCACCAACTCGGCCATCCCGTTCCTGTGCTTCAGCTTCGCGGCGCTGTCGATCCCGGCCGCGGTGCTGTCGATCTTCAACGCCGCGACCCCGCTGATGGGGGCGCTCATCGCCTGGCTGTGGCTGAAAGACCAGATGACCCCGCCCCGCGCGGTCGGGCTGGCGGTGGGCTTCGGCGGGGTCGTGTGGCTCGTGTGGAGCCGCTCGGGTGCGGCGCTCGCGGCCGGCATGGACCTGAACGCCGCGGCGCCGCTGCTCGCGTGCGTGGGCGCCACGCTCGGCTACGGCTTCTCGGCGAGCTTCACGAAACGGTTCCTGACGGGCGTGCCGCCGGTGGCCTCGGCCGCCGGCAGCCAGATCGCCGCCACGCTGTGCCTTGCCGCGCCGGCCTTCTTCACCTGGCCCGCCACGACCCCGTCGACCCGGGCCTGGGGCGCCGCGCTGCTGCTGGCCATCGTGTGCACCGGCATCGCCTACGTGATGTTCTTCCGGCTCATCGCCACCATCGGCCCGGCGCGCGCCATCTCGGTCACGTTCCTGATCCCGCTGTTCGCCGCGCTGTGGGGCTTCCTGTTCCTCGGCGAACACGTGAGTGCCGACATGGTGCTCGGCTGCGCCACGATCCTGTTGGGCACCGCACTGACCACGGGCGTGCTGCGGTGGCCACAAAGAAAAACGGCCGGTCTTCCGACCGGCCGCTGAGCACGAACGAACGGTTTCCCGTTCGCTCGGTTCGCCATCAGAAGTTGTGGCGGATGCCCAGGGCGAACGATTCGAAGTCGGTCGCGTAGCTGTTGGCGTCGCCGTCCAGCTTCGTGTAGAAGGCATAGAGGCGGGTGCGCTTGCTCAGGTTGTAGCCGTAGGCCACGGTCCATTGCGTCGCGCCGCTGTCGTTGATCTTCGAGTAGTCGTCGGCCCAGCCGTAGTTCAGGTGCAGCTCGTTGGCACCGAAGGCGTACATGCCCGACAGGCGGAAGTTGTCGCGCTTGCCGCCGCCGACGATGATGCCGTCCTCGTCGCGCTGGTAGTAGCCGCCGACGGTGAAGCCACCGAAGGTGTAGGCACCACGCAGGGCGAACTGGTTGCGGTCGCCGACCTTCTGGTAGCCGAGGCCGGCAGCCAGGCCACCCAGCGCGTAGTTGACGGCCACGTCGTAGCCCTTGTCGTCGGCGCCGTACTGCGCTTCGCTGACAGCCACTTCACCCCACAGGCCCGCGAACTCCGGCGTGCGGTACGACACCTTGTTGGTGTCGTTGTTCAGGTACGCGTACAGCGCGTCGGCCGACGTACCCGTGTCGTGGTTGTGCATGCTGACCCAGTCGGCCGTGGCGTAGTACGCCTCGCTGGTGTAGTTGCCGAGGCGGATCGTGCCGAAGTTGCTGGCCAGGTAGACCTCGCTGCCACGACCCCAGAACGCGGCTTGCCCGTTGGGCAGCGTGTTGTTGGCCGTGCCCGTCGTCGGGTCGAAACCGTGTTCGATCGCGAAGCCGGCCTTCAGGCCGCCGCCGAGGTCTTCCACGCCGCGGAAGCCGAGACGGGATGCGTTGTTCACGAGTTCGGAGCGGCTGTCGCCGCCCGCGACCTTCTGGCGTTCGGCGGAGACGTTCAGGCGGCCCCAGACGGTGACGCTGCTTTGAGCGAACGCGGTGCCGGCGGTGGCGAGCGAGAGGGATGCAATGAGAAGGGTGCGCTTCATGTGGGTTGTCCTTGTTGGGTCGAAAGTTGCAACGCGGGGGGCCTACTGCAAGGTGTGTGCCGATGCTGAAATCGTGTTCCAGTCGACGGTTGGACGAAAGAGATCCAGCCTTCCTTCCGGAAGGTCATCGCAGTTTCACAATCGGGGCAGAGCGGGGAAAGGTTAACGCCAGAACGGTGCAAACGTGCGCTTTGTCGGGGCCAACACGACGCTGACGTTGCGTGGAGGCAACCCTCACGCACCGCCAGCGCCGAAGCGCGTCACTTGCCGCGCCGGTGCGCGGGAGCCTCGAGGCGTTTGGCGAGCAGGCTCAGCAGCATCGTGAGCACCAGGTACATCACCGAAATCAACAGGTACGGCTCCCAGTAGCGGGAATACGCACCCGCCACGGTTCTCGCGGCGAGGGCCAGTTCGGCGAGGCCGATGGCCGAAACGAGGGACGAGTCCTTGATGAGCGTCACGCCCTCGTTCACGAGCGCGGGCAGCATGCGCCGGAACGCCTGTGGCAGCACGATGTAGCGCATGGTCTGCCCATGCGTGAAGCCGAGGCTGTAGCCGGCCTGGGTCTGGCCGGTGTGGATGCTCTGGATGCCGGCGCGGAAGATCTCGGAGATGTAGGCCCCGGCGTTCAGCGTGAGCGCCAGGGCGCCCGAGAAGAACGCGCCGTAGTTCTGGCGGAACTCGCGCGCGCCCTCACCCGAGTAGAGCAGCCCGTGGTCCGCATGGATCAGCGTGGGCATCAGCGCGAAGTGCACGAGCAGGATCTGCACGAACAGCGGCGTGCCGCGGAAGAAGGTCACGTACGCGGTGGTGACCGCGCGCAGGGCCTTCAGGGCCCATCCGAGCGGCACCGACCGCGGCGGCGGGGCGTCGCGCGAACTGCTCACGAGCCCGAGCAGCACGCCGAGCACCATGCCGCAGGTGATCGACACGAAGGTCAGCTTGACCGTCATCCACAGGCCGGCCACGAACAGGGGTCCGTAGCCGGCCAGAATCTCCCAGCGCAAGTCCATTCAGCGGGCGGTGCCTGTGCTCAGTTCGACGCGGCCGAGGCCGGGGCGGCCGCGGCGGCGGCCGGCGCTTCGCCGAAGTACTTCTTGTAGATCGAGTCGTACGTGCCGTCGGCCTTGATGTCGGCCAGGCCCTTGCTGAACTTCTCGACGAGCTCGGTGTTGCCCTTCTTGAAGGCGATGCCGTACTGCTCGGGCGCGAACTCCTTGTCCGTCACCGTCTTGAACTGGTTGTTCGAGTTGTTGGCGACGTAGTTGACGATCACGCCGTTGTCGGCCACCACGGCGTCCACGCCGCCGGCTTCCAGTTCCTTCAGTGCGAGCGGGGTCGACTCGAAGCGCTTGATGTTCGCGCTCGACTTGCCCTGCAGCTTCGTCACGACCTCGTCGCCCGTGGTGCCGTTCTGCACGCCCACCTTGAGCTTCTTCAGGTCGGAGAACTTCGTGACCTTCGAGTTCGTCTTCACGGCGATCAGCTGGTACGCATCGAAGTACGGCGTGCTGAAGTCCATCGTCTGCTTGCGCTCTTCGGTGATGGTCACGGCGGACACCACCAGGTCGCGGTCGCCCTGGGTCAGCGTGTTGAAGATGCCTTCCCACGGCGTGTTGATGAACTTGACCTCGAAGCCGCCCTTCTGCGCGATGGCCGAGACAACGTCGATGTCGAAGCCGACGATCTCGCCCTTGTCGTTCTGCGATTCGAACGGGGCATAGGCGGCATCGGTGCCCACGACGTAGACCTTGGCGGGCGGCGGCGGCGGTGCGGCGGCGACCGATGCGGCGGCGGACGCCGGTTCGGCGGCGGGCGCGGGCGCGTCGGCCTTCTTGCCGCAGGCGGCCAGGATGAAGCCGGCCAGGACCAGACCGGAGGTCTGGAGGAATCGTCGGGTGCTGAGTTGGGTCATGTGTTCCTCGGTGAAGACAACGGGCCCGTCGGGCCCGGGGCGGGGATAGCAGTTTGTATGCCCGAGAAGGCGAAGAGACCGCCCGACAGCATGGACCAGCCCTTCACCCAAGCACTCATGGTTTCCCCGAGGGGCGGGATTGTCTCCGATTTCGGCACGGTTCAGCGCACGGCGACGAGGAAAAGGCGCGGGAACGCAAAGAGACGCCGGCCATCGGCCCGTGGCGGGTAGGCCTCGTCGACGCCCCGTCGGTACGCCTCGAGGAAGGCCGGACGCTCGGACGCGTCAAGTGCGTCGAGGTACGGGCGCAGCCCCGTGCCCTTGACCCATTCGACGATGGCATCGGCGTCGGGCATCACGTGCTGGTACGTCGTCTCCCAGAGGTCGACCCGGCTCGCGACGGGGGCCAGCCAGTCGTGGTACTGCGCCACCGGGGACACGCGCGGCGTGGCCCGCACGGCACGCAGCCGCTCGGCCCACGGCCCCGGCGTCTCGCGCATCAGCCGGTGGCTGGGCTCGTGGTGGTTGTGGGGCATCTGGATGGCGAGCACACCGCCCGGGCGCAGGTGCGACAGCAGGGACGGCAGCAGCGCGCCGTGGTCGGGCAGCCACTGCGCCACGGCGTTGCCGTAGAGCAGATCGACCGGGGCGGCGGGCCGCCAGGTGCCGATGTCGGCCTCGACCCAGTCGACGGCGGGCAGGTCGGCACGGGCGCGCGACAGCATCTCGGGCGAGCTGTCGACCCCGGTCACGCGCGCCGCGGGCCAGCGCTCGGCGAGCAGCGCGGTGCTGTTGCCGGGGCCGCAGCCGAGGTCGACCACGTCGGTGGCGGTGTCGAGCGGCACGCGGGCGAGAAGGTCCCGGGCGGGACGGGTGCGTTCGTCGGCGAACTTGAGGTATTGGGCGTGGTCCCAGGTGGCCATGGCGGAAGTCCTTGAATCGAGGGTCACAGCCTGCCGCACCGTGAGTTCCTGCGCAACCGCCCGGGGCCGCCCCGCCCTACACTGGCGCCATGCTCGCCCTGCCCTCCGCCACCGCCGTCTCCGGCATGAACGCCGCCCAGGCTGGCTTGCGCACGAGCGCGCACAACATCGCCAACCTCGGCACCGAAGGTTTCCGCCGCCAGCAGGTGGTGGCCACCGAGGGCGCGAACGGCGGCGTGACCACCACGGTCACCCGCGCCGAGGATCCGGGCGCCGCGCTCGAGACCGACATGGTCGGCCTGCTGCAATCGAAAAACGCGTTCCTCGCGAACCTGTCGGTGTTCCGCACCAGCGACCGCATGATGGGGTCGCTGCTGGACATCGCCGCCTGACCCTCAGGCCACCGGCCGCCCCGCCCAGAACGTCCTGAAACGGCCCCGCGGGTCGTCGTGCAGGGCGGTGCACGCGCTGCCGCGCTCGAACACCATCGTGGTCCGCGAGGCGGCCGTGTACGGCGCCCATGCCGGCAGGTGCGGGTTCGACGGATCGCCCGTGGCGGCGAACGCCACCCACGCCGCGGCCAGCTGGTCGGCGAGGCGCACCTGCTCGGCCGCCGGACCGTTGAGCCCGTGCCGGATGTCGTGCAGGCTCGGACCGATGTCGACCCCGTGACACGCGCCGTACCGTCCGCCCCACGCGGGGCTCGGGATGGACCAGAGGTACGAGAACACCGAGGCCTGCCCGGCCGCCGCCTTGCGGTCCGTCTGCACATGGGCCGCGCGGCGGAAGGTCATGTCGGTGTCGATGCGGGCCTTCAGCAGGAACGGCGTGGCCTTCGGGTCCTCGTCGCGGTACATCGCCACCACGTCGGCCGCGTCGGGGCCGATGCGTTTCGCGGCCCAGGCGAGCAGGCCCGTCTCGTCGACGTCGAAGTCGGTCATGCGGTAGGCACGTTCGTCGAGCGTGGTGCCCACGAGCAGCGGCACGTCGGCCGACTCGGCGGGGGCGCCGGGGTCGAACGGATGCCGCGGGATCGCCGCCCCGTCGACCACCGGCGCGAACACGCGCGGGGCTTCGCCGAGCCGGCGGTCGGACATCTCGAGCGCCACCTGTGCGGCCAGCAGCTGTTGGAACGGCAGTTCGTGCAGGCGCTGCAGCGCGCCGCGCTCGACGCCCAGGTGGTCGAGGAAGGCCTCGGCCGTGCGGGCCGCCGCGGCCTCCGGCATCACGCGCAGCGTGGAGCCGCTCATCACGCCGGCGCGGTGGAACAGCCCGCGTGCCGACGGCATCGCCATCAGCACGCTGGTCTTCGCGCCACCGCCCGACTGGCCGAACACCAGCACGCGGCGCGGGTCGCCGCCGAAGGACGCGATGTTCTCGCGCACCCAGCGCAGCGCCGCGACGATGTCGAGCATGCCCACGGCCCCCGACGACGCGTACCGTTCCCCGCCCAGCTCGGCGAGGTTCAGGAAACCGAAGGCGCCGAGGCGGTGATTCACCGTGACCACCACCGCGTCGCCGAAGCGGGCCAGCATCTCCCCGTCGAACTGCGGCGAGTTGCCCGAGCCGGCATAGAAGCCCCCGCCGTGCAGGTGCACGAGCACGGGCTTGCGCGCGAGGTCCGAGACGCTCGGGGTCCACACGTTGAGGGCGAGGCAGTCCTCGCCCATGCCGCCCGGCTGCTGGTCGTAGAGGATCAGGTCGGCATACGCGTGCAGCCGGCTGCTGGGCATCTGCGGGGCGTACGGGCCGTAACCCGTGGCGTCGCGCACGCCCGCCCACGGCAGCACCGGGTGCGGCGGCATGAAGCGGTTGCGGCCCGACGTGTCGGCGCCGTAGCGCAGGCCCTTGAACGCATGGATGCCGCTCGTGCGCAACCCGCGCACGCGGCCCTGGGTGGTCTCCACCACCGTGAAGAGTTCGGCTTCGGTCATGCGGTCGATTGTGGCGAGGAAGTGCGTGGCGAGGCCTCATGGAATACGATATGACACTCAATGTATTCATTGATGGATACTCCGCATCCAACCTGGATCCCCTCATGACCGCCCCGGACGCCACCGCCCCCCTCGTCACCATCGATGGCCCCGTGGCCACCGTGCGCCTGAACCGCCCCGCCGTGCACAACCGCCTCGAACCCGCCGACGTGGTGTTCCTGCGGCGCACCCTCGCCGAACTGAACGACAACGCGGCCGTGCGCGTGCTCGTGCTGACCGGCACGGGCAAGAGCTTCTGCTCGGGCTTCGACCTCAACGCCCTCGGCGGCGGCACACGCGACCCGCTCGTCGACTTCCAGGCGCTCGCCGACGAGGTCGAGACCGCCCGCCCCGTCACCATCGCCCGGCTGAACGGCCCGGTGTACGGCGGCGCCACCGACCTGGCGCTGGCCTGCGACTTCCGCATCGGCGTCGACACCGCGCGCATGTTCATGCCCGCCGCGAAGTTCGGCCTGCAGTACTACCCGCACGGGCTGCGGCGCTGGGTCACGCGCCTCGGCCTCGCCGCGTCGAAGTCGCTGTTCCTCACGGGCCGCACCATCGAGGCCGTCGAGATGTTGCGCATCGGTTTCCTCGACGAGGTGGTGCCCGCCGCCGGGCTCGACGGTGCCGTGGCGCACCTCGTGGGCCAGCTCGGCGCGATGGCGCCGAAGGTGCTCGAGGGCACGAAACGGGTGCTCAACGACGTGGCCCGGCAGCAGTTCGACGACGCCGTCGCCCGCACGTTGCACAAGCAGAGCCTCGCCTCGCGCGACATGCGCGAAGCGCTGGCCGCGCGTGCCGAAGGCCGCGCGCCCGTCTTCACCGGGGAGTGACATGGACGACGTGAACACCCCCGTGCTGCCGCTCACCAGCGTGAAGGTGCTCGAGCTGTCGCAGATCCTCGCCGGCCCCACGTGCGGCCAGATGCTCGGCGACCTCGGTGCCGACGTCATCAAGATCGAGAAGTTCCCGGCCGGCGACGACGCCCGGGGCTACCGCCGCGACGGCGACTCGGGCCTCGCGCCGTCGTTCCTGATGGTCAACCGCGGCAAGCGGTCCCTCGCGCTCGACATCCGCACGCCGCGCGGCAACGCGCTCGTGCGACGCCTCGTGCGCGGCGCCGACGTGGTCACCGAAAACTTCCGCCTCGGCACGCTCGAGCGGCTCGGGCTCGGCTACGAGCAGCTCGCCGCCGAGAACCCCGCGCTGGTCTACTGCAGCATCACCGGCTACGGCCGCACCGGCCCGCTCGCGCACCAGGGCGGCTTCGACCTGATCCTGCAGGCGTTCTCGGGGCTGCTCAGCGTCACCGGCGAACCGGGCGGGCGGCCGGTCAAGCCCGGCAACTCGGTGGCCGACATCAACGCCGGCCTGCTCGCCGCGTTCGGCGTGCTCGCGGGCTACGTGCAGCGCCTGAAGACCGGCCGCGGCACACGCGTGGACACCTCGCTGCTGCACGCGTCGATGCAGCAGATGTACTGGTTCGCCGCCGCGTACTTCTCGCAGGGCACCATCGCCAAACCCGCCGGCACCGCCCACCCGCTCACGGCCCCGTACGAAACTTTCGACTGCGCGGACGGGGCGCTGGCCATCGGCGGCGCCAACCCGGCGAACTGGGAGCGCATCGCCCAGCTCCTCGGCCACCCCGAATGGATCGCCGACCCGCGCTTCGCCACGTCCCCCGCACGGCTCGCGAACCGCGCGGCGCTCGCCGAGGTGATGACGGCCGAGCTGCGCCGCCACACCACCGCGCACTGGCTCGCGAAGTTCGACGAGGCCGGCGTGCCGGCCGGCCCGGTGCACGACGTGGCCCAGGCGATGGAACACCCGCAGTCGCGCGCGGCGGGCATGGTGATCGACGTGGCGCACCCGAAGGGCGGCCACACGCGCGGCCTGGGTTCGCCGGTGCAGATCGGCGGCCGTGCGTTCGCCAACACGGGGCCCGCGCCGCGACTCGGGCAACATTCGGCCTCGGTGCTGCACGAGTTCGGCCTGACCGACGACGAAGTGCGGTCGCTGATCGACGACGGCACCGTGTTCCAGGCGCCCGCCCCATCCGGAGAATCACGATGACCTCGACCCCTCGCGTCAACCTCAGCGACAAGATCCGCGCCACGCTGGAGGCCGAGATCGGTTCGGGCCAGTTGCCCGCGGGCTCGCGCCTCGACGAACAGGCGCTGATGGAGCGCTTCGAGGTGTCGCGCACGCCGGCCCGCGAGGCCCTGCTGCAGCTCACCTCGGCCGGGCTCGTCACGTCGGTGCCGCGGCACGGTGCCGTGGTGGCCGGCGTGACCCTGCCCGACTACGTCGCGATGCTCGAGATCCTCGTCGAGCTCGAAGGCCTCGCCGCCCGGCTCTCGGCGCGCCGAATGCCGGCCGAGCAGCGTGCCGTGCTGCGCGACGCGGCCCAGGCCTGCGAGACCGCGGCCCAGGCGGAGGACCCGGTCGCCTATGGCGAAGCCAACCGCCGCTTCCACGAGGCGCTGTACGACGGCAGCCGCAACGAGGTGCTCGCGAAGCAGCTGCGCTCGATGCGCGCGCGCATGGGCCACCCGCGCAACAGCGTCTTCGACCGGCCGGGGCGCGTGCGCCAGTCGGTGGCCGAGCACCGTGCCGTGCTCGCCGCGGTGCTCGAAGGCGACGAGGACGCGGCCCACCTCGCGATGACCCGCCACATCTCGAGCGGCGGCAACGTGTACGCCGACACCATCGCAAGCATGACCCAGCCGGCCCCGGCGCCCGCGCCGCGCCGGCGTGCCTCCGCCAAGCCATGAGCCGCTCCGCCACCATCCACCTCCACCGCCACGGTGGCCCCGAGGTGCTGGAGCCGGCCACCGTGCCGCTCGCCGAGCCGGGCCCCGGCCAGGTGCGCCTGCGCCAGAGCGCGATCGGCCTGAACTACGCCGACATCTACGAGCGCGAAGGCCGGCACGGGCCGCACACCGCCAAGCCCTTCCCCATCACGCTCGGGTCGCTCGGCGCGGGGGTCGTCACGGCCGTCGGACCGGGGGTCACGCACCTCGCGGTCGGCCAGTCGATCGCGAGCCTGCAGCCCGGGGCCTACCAGGTCGAGCGCCTGGTCGCCGCCTCCCACGTGGTGCCGTTGCCCGACGACATCGCCGAGGACGTGGCCGCCGCCACGCTGCTGCGCGGCCTCACCGCCGAGTACCTGCTGCACCGGCTCTACACGGTCCGGCCGGGCGACACCGTGCTCGTGCACGCCGCCGCCGGCGGCATGGGCACGCTGCTGAGCCAGTGGGCGCGGGCGCTCGGCGCCACCGTGATCGGCACCGTGGGCTCGGCCGCCAAGGTGGCCGTCGCACAGGAACACGGCTGCCACCACGTGATCGACTACCGCACGGAAGACTTCGCCGCGCGCACGCTCGAACTCACCGGCGGCCGCGGCGTGGGGGTCGTGTACGACGCGGTGGGCAGGGCCGTGTTCGAGCGTTCGCTCGACTGCCTGCGGCCGATGGGCCTCCTGATCAGCTACGGCACCGCGTCGGGTGACGTGGGGATGTTCGACCTGCAGCGCCTGCATTCGAAGTCGCTGAGCGTGTGCCGGCCCACGCTGCGCACCTTCATCACCGACCCGGCCGACCTGCGGCGCGGGGCCGAACGCCTCTTCGCCGCGGCGCGTGCGGGCGACGTGCGGCTCGCCGTCGACCGGCGCTACGCGCTGTCGGATGTCCGCAAGGCCCACGAGGACCTCGAGGGCAGGCTCACCACCGGGGCGGCGGTGCTGGTGCCCTAGTCGGAATTCTTCGCGAGCCGCGCCACCAGCTTCATCAGCGTCGGCACGCGCTTGCGGCCATGCATGGCCCTCACGCGCGCCTTCGCGGCCCCCAGGTCCACGCCCGCACTGGTGATCAAGAGCGGCGGGGTTTCCTCCTCGCGCGCCACCTCGTACTGCGCCGACAGCCCGGGCAGGCTCTTCTTCGAGATCCCGATGACCGGGACGTGGCCACCCAGCCCGTCGAACAGGTGCCGGCCGGGGCCGGGGGTCTCCTGCGCGTCGACGAACACGAAGCCGTCGAAGAGGATCATCTCGGGCTTCAGGCCGTGTTCGCCCAGCAACTGCAGCAGGCACGGCACTTCGCGCAGGTCGGGTTCACCACGCACGGCCTTGGGCGCCTGCGCGATGCGGGTGGTCCAGGTCTTCGACGCCTCCGGTGCGTCCCACGCCTCGAAGGCCACGGCCGCCACCACGGCGCCTTCGCCCTCGAAGTGAACGTGCATCGCGAGTTTCATCGGGTCCTCCAGGTCGCCCGACGGCCGGGCCCGGGCATTGTCCCTGCTTCACCGCTGGCACACTGCCCGCCATGCCCATGCCCTCTCCCACCGATCCCGGCGTCCAGGTCCACACTCCCTTCGAGGACGCGCAGGCCATCTTCACCGGAACGCTGTTCGTCTCGCTCGCGCTGATCCTCTACGGCCAGGTGGGGCTGATGACGGGCGGCACTGCGGGCGCCGCCTTCGTGCTGCACTACGCCACGGGCGTGAGCCTGGGCAAGCTCTTCTTCCTGATCAACCTGCCGTTCTACTGGTTCGCGTGGCAGCGCATGGGCCGCGAGTTCACGCTGAAGACCTTCGTCGCGATCACCCTGCTCTCGGGCTTCGCGGAATGGTCGCCTCAGCTCTTCGCGATCGAGCGGCTCCACCCGGCGTACGCGGCCGTGCTGGGCGGACTGCTGCTCGGCTCGGGCTGCCTGTTCCTCGCGCGGCACCGGGCCAGCCTGGGCGGCGCCACGGTGGTGTCGCTCTACCTGCAGCAGGCCCGCGGCTGGCGCGCGGGCAAGGTGCAGATGGGGATCGACTGCACCATCCTCGCGCTGTCTCTCTTCGTGATCCCGGCCGACCGCGTGGCGTACTCGGTGCTGGGCGCGGTGGCGATGAACCTCTTCATCGCGGTGAACCACCGGCCGGGCCGGTACGCGGTGCTCTGAGTCAGATTCCCTCGGCCTCGGGCGGCATGTAGCCCGATTCGGCGGCATCGGTCCGGCGACGTTCGCGCGCCGACAGCCAGGTGCCCGCCGCGCCGCACAGGCAGATCGCGAGAATGCCCAGCAGCGCCCAGGTGTCGGGCACGTGGGCGAACACGAGCCAGCCGCCGAGCGTGGCGAACACCACCTGCAGGTACAGGTACGGCGTGAGCGTGGCGACCGGGGCGCGGGCGTAGCCGAGGATCAGCATCATGTGCCCGACGCTGCCGAACACACCCATCAGCAGCAGCAGGAGCCAGATGTCGAGCGGGAGCGCCGTCCACACGAACGGCAGCGCGGCGGTGCCGAGCGCCGCGCCCACGAGGCCGGTGTAGAAGTGCGTGGTGCCCGGGTCCTCGATGCGGGCCATCTTGCCGGTCAGCGCCTGGAACGAGCCGAGCACGGCCACCAGCAGCAGCGGCAGCAGGCCCGACCAGTCGAACATCTCGCGGCCGGGGCGGATCACCACCAGCGCGCCGCAGAAGCCGCCGAACACCAGCAGCCAGCGCAGCGGCGAGACCTTCTCGCCGAGCGACGTGGCCGCGAGCACCGTGACCACGAGCGGCGTCAGCATGATGATGGCCGTGAACTCCCCCACCGGCGTGAACCGCAGCGCCACGAAGGACAGCATGCTCGACACGAACAGCAGCACCCCGCGCAGCAGTTGCAGCCACGGGTGGCGCGCGCGCAGCAGCGACAGGCCCCGCCGCGGCAGCATCACCCCGGCCGTCACCACCGCCTGGAACGCGTAGCGGAACCACACCGCGAGCAGGAGGGGCGCGGCAGTGCTCACCACCTTGGTCGTGGTGTCGAGCGCGGCGAAACAGGCAACGGCGGTGGCCACGAACAGCACGCCTTGCAGCGCCCGGTCGCCCGCGGTGGGGGTGGTCATGGGAGATCTCGGTGGAAGGTGGAACTCAGCGCGCGCTGCCGCGTGCCGCGAAGAAGGAGGAACCGCTGCTCGCGAAGCCCAGCTCGCGCGCGGCGGCCAGCAGCGCGGGTGACACCACCGGCAGGCGCGCCTCGGTGAGCCGCAGGCTCGGGCCGGCCACGCTCACCGTGCCGATCACGGCGCCGGTGACCGGGTGCAGCACGGCCACGGCCAGCGCCGCGAGGCCCGGCGCGGAACTGTCGACGACCCAGGCGTAGCCGCGTGCGCGTGCCTTCTGCACGAGGGCCATCACGTCCTGCAGCGTCTTCGGCGCCTGCGACCCAAGCCCGTCGTGCGACGCGATGCCTTCGCGGGCGAGCAGCGCGAGCGCGTCGTCGCCCGGCAGCGAGGCCAGCCACGCATGGCCCGAGGCGGTGCACGACAGCGCGGCGCCACGCCCCATGTCGGGGTCGTAGCGCATGCCGCTGCGCGCGCCCTGCGACTTGGTCACCCACACCTGGCGGTCGCCATCGATCACACCCAGGCGCACCAGCTCGCCGCTCACTTCGGCAAGGCGGTCGAGGATGGGCTGGACCACGTCGTTCAGGCCGCTCTGCCCGAGGAAACCGAACGCGAGCGACAGCAGGCGCGTGGTCAGCAGGTAGCGGGCGGTGTCGGGATCCTGGCGCACATGGCCGAGGGCGGCCAGCTCGGCGAGCGTGCGGTGGGCCGCGCTCTTGGGCATGTCGAGCGCATCGGCGACCGCCTGCAGCGGCAGGCCGGCGGGATGGGCGCAGAGCAATTCGAGGGCGCCGAGGGCGCGGGTGATCTGTTGGGTGGCCACGGGAACGATCCGAACAACGTTAACATTGGAACACAGTTCCAGATTACTGTGTCGGGTCGTGTGCGAAAGCTCACAAAATGGGCCGGAGTTCCACGGCCACCTCACGCAGCGCGGGCAGCAGTTTCTCGAGCATCGACTCCTGCGTGTACGACTGCGACTGCAGCGTCATGCCGATGCTGCCCCGGCACTCGCCCTTGCGGTCCTTGACCGGCACGGCGATGCCGCGCAACGCCGGGTCGAGCTGCTGCTCGGTCATCCAGAAGCCCAGCGTGCGGGCCGCCATCACGTGTTCGCGGAAGCGGCTGGCCTCCACCACGGTCTGGGCCGTGAAGCCGAAGAACTCGTGCGTGGCGATCCACTGGTCGATGGCCTCGTCGGTCCACGTCGACATGATGGCCACGCCCGGCGTGACCACGTGCGCCGGCACGCGGATGCCCACCTGGTAGCCGATGGAGACGTAGCGCGGCGGGCTGCTGCGAGCGAGATAGACGATCTCGTGGCCGTCGAGCACGCTGAAGTTGACCGTCTCGCCGGTGCGCATCGACACCCGCTGGATGAACGGCTGCACGAGCCGCGGCAGCCGCGCCGCCGCGAGGTAGCTCTGCCCGAGACGCAGCACGCGCGGCAGCAGCCAGAAGCGCTTGCCGTCGCCCGCGGCGTACCCGAAGTGCACGAGGCTCAGCAGGTAGCGGCGCGCGGCCGTGCGGGTCATGCCGGCACGCACCGCGACTTCCGACGCGGTGAGGTGCGGATGGTCGTCGTCGAAGGCCTCGATGACCCGAAGCCCCTTGCCGAGGCCGTCGACGAGGTCCTTTTTTTCGATCTCCAGCGGAATGGCGTCCATGGTCGAGGCCCCGAGTTAACCCGCAAAATGAGCGCTGAACGCGCCTTGTGCGCGATCATCGCTCAAAACGACAGTTCCGGCCTTGTGGGTTCCACGAGGTGTGCCTAAGGTAGAACCGTCGCACACTTTGATCCCTGTCATGAAGATTTCCGGTACCACTCGCGTTTTCCTGATCGTCGGCGATCCTGTCGCCCAGGTGCGCGCGCCCGAAGCCTTCAACCACTTGTTCGAACAGCATGGCGTGGATGCCGTGCTCGTCCCCGCCCAGATTCCTTCGAACGAGCTCGAAGGCTTCGTGCGCCACGTGTTCAAGGCAGGCAACATCGACGGCCTCTGGGTCGCCATCCCCCACAAGACCGGCATCACCGCCGTGCTCGACAAGTGCGACCCGCTCGGCCGCGCCGCGGGCGCCGTGAACGCCGTGCGCCGCAACGCCGACGGCACCATCGAGGGCGCCCTGTTCGACGGCGTCGGTTTCACGAAGGCGCTCGGCACGTTCGGCGTGCCGGTCAAGGGCCGCAACGTGCTGGTGGTGGGTGTGGGCGGTGGCGGCGTCGCCATCGCCGCGTCGCTCGCCCAGCAGGGCGCGGGCCGCGTCGCGCTGTTCGACAACACGCCGGGCCGCACCGACGAGGTCGCCGCCCGCCTGCGCGCCGAGTTCGGCGTCGACGTGGTGTCCGCGAAGACCGCCGACCCCGCCGGCTACGACCTGGTGGCCCACGCCACGCCGCTCGGCCTGAAGATCGGCGACCCGCTGCCGTTCGACGTGTCCCGCGTGGACGCCGACGCCACCGTCGTGGACATCCTGATGAAGAACCAGCCCACTCCGCTCGTGCGCGCCTGCCGCGAACGTGGCGTCGACGCCCACCCGGGCTTCGAGATGATGGTGCAGCAGGTCCCCGAGTACCTTTCCTTTTTCGGCTTCGACCACATCGCGAAGACGGTGCAAGCCGACCCCGCCGACGTCCGTGCCCTGTTCACGCAGGCCTGATGCCGATCTCCCCCCAGCCCACTGAGCAGAAGACCATCATGAAAAAGATCCACCTGGCCGCCCTCACCGCCTGCGCACTCGCCGCCGGCGCCGCACACGCACAGATCAAGATCGCCGTCATCCAGGAGTTGTCGGGCGCAGGCGCCACCGCCGGCACCAACTTCAAGAACGGGCTCGACCTCGCCGTGAAGGAAATCAACGCGGCCGGCGGCATCCTGGGCCAGAAGATCCAGGCCTCGGTGAACGACACCCAGTCGAACCCCGGCGTGGCCAAGGGCCTCGCGACCAAGGCGGTGGACGACGGCGCCTTCGCCGTGTTCGGCCCCACGTTCTCGGGTTCGATGATCGTCAGCATGGCGGAGACCCGCCGCGCCGAAGTGCCGAACTTCACCGGCGCCGAAGCCGCCTCGATCACGCAGCAGGGCAACCCGTACGTCTTCCGCACCAGCTTCACGCAGACCACGTCGATGCCGAAGCTCGCGCGCTATCTGGCCTCGAACCTCAAGGCCAAGACCGTGGCCGTCGTGTTCGTCAACAACGACTTCGGCAAGGGCGGCCGCGACGCCTTCAACACCGCTGCCGCCGCCGCCGGCCTGAAGGTCGTCGCCGACATCTCCACCGACTCCGGCCAGGTCGACTTCTCCGCCCCGGTGCTCAAGGCCAAGCAGAGCAACGCCGACGCCATCTTCGTCTACACCAACGAAGAGGAATCGGCCCGCGCGCTGCGTGAACTGCGCAAGCAGGGCTGGACCAAGCCGATCATCGGCGAGACCACCCTCACGGGCCAGAAGGTCATCGACCTCGCCGGCGACGCCGCCAACGGCGCCCTCGCCCACGTGGGCCTGACCGTCGACGCGCCGATCCCGACGATGCGTGCCTTCCGCGCCAAGTTCGAGAAGGCCTACAACTACGTGTCGGACCACAACGGCATCAAGGGCTACACCAGCGTCTACATGCTCAAGGCCGGCATCGAGAAGGCCGGCAAGGCCGACCGCGTCGCCGTCGCCAAGGCCCTGCACGGCCTGCACATCAGCGCCGCCAAGGAACCCGGCGTGATCATGGACGTGTCCATCGACAACAACGGCGACCTCGACCGCGAAAGCTTCATCGTCGAGGTCAAGGGTGGCAAGCAAGAGGTCAAGGAAACGCTGCCTCCGCTGTCCAAGAAGTAAATCCGCCTCCCCAAGGCGGCGTTCCGGTTCGCTTTCCCCGCGGCACGCGTGTGCCGCGGTGGGCGGACTCATCCCTACGCGAGAGCAAGATGACCGACTTCCTCCAACTCTTTCTTTCAGGCATGGCCACGGGCAGCATCTACGCCCTGGCCGCGCTCGGCTTCACGTTGCTTTGGCAGGCGTCGGGCACCATCAACTTCGCCCAGGGCGAGTTCGTGATGCTGCCGGCGTTCATGATGCTGGCGTTCTCCGCGATGGGTGCGCCGCTCATCCTGAGCTTCCTCTTCACCTGTGCCGTCGCCGTGCTCGTGCTCGGCCTGGGCTTCAAGCGCGGCATCGCCGACCCGCTGCTCAAGTTCGGCATGATGCCGATCGTCGTGGCCACCATCGGCCTCGCCATCGCGATGCGCAACGGCATCCGCGCGGGCTACAGCGCCGAGGCCCATCCGTTCCCGAGCCTCTTCGCCGACAAGCTCTTCAACATCGCCGGCGTGACCGTCACGCTGGCCGACGTGGGCACCCTCGCCCTCGCCCTGGTGCTCGTGCTCGGCACGCAGGCCTTCCTCGCCAAGACGGTGACGGGCCGCGCGATGCAGGCCGTGGCGCAGAACACCGACAGCGCGACCGTGCTCGGCATCAACGTGCCGCGCATGATCTTCTACACCTTCGCCATCAACGCGCTGCTGGCCTGCGCCGCCGCGCTGCTGGTCACGCCGACCTACCTCGCCAAGTTCGACATGGGCGAGTCGCTCGGCAACAAGGCCTTCTTCGCCGCGATCATCGGCGGCTTCAACAACAGCCGCGGGGCCCTGCTCGGCGGACTGATCGTGGGCGTCTGCGAGAACCTGGCCGCGGCCTACATCTCGCCCGCCTACAAGGACGCCGTGGCGCTCGTGATCTTCATGCTCGTGATCCTGTTCAAGCCGCAGGGTCTGCTGGGCAAGTCGGTCGAACGCAAGGTCTGACAACGTTTCGCGAGACACACCCCATGAACCGCTCCACCCTCTTCGGCATCGCCGGCCTCGTGCTGCTGCTCGCCGTGCCGCCGTTCCTCAAGAACTACGGCATCTACCTCGTCAGCTACTGGCTCGTGTTCGTCATCGCGACGATGGGCCTGAACCTCACCGTCGGCTACGCCGGCCAGAAGTCCCTCGGCCACGCCGCGTTCTTCGGCATCGGCGCCTACACCGTCGCCATCCTCGCGAAGGCCGGCATCAGCTTCTGGCTGGGCCTGCCCATCGCGGCGGTCGGCTGCTTCATCATCGGCATCGGCCTCGGCTTCCCGGCCCTGCGCGTGCAGACCATCTACCTCGCGTTCGCGACCCTGGGCTTCAACACCGCCGTGTGGCTCGTGATGCGCAATGAAGAGTGGCTGACCGGCGGCACCTTCGGCATGGACATCAGTGCCTACGGCCGTCCCTCGCTGCTGGGCCTGAGCCTCGAGAAGAACCTGTCGTTCTACTACTTCATCCTCGGCATGACGGTGCTGCTGGCCGGCCTGTTGTGGGGCCTGATGCGCTCGCCGTGGGGCAAGGCGTTCACCGCGCTGCGCGACAACCCGATCCGCGCGGAGAGCCTCGGCATCAACGTGCAGTCGTACACGCTGCTGTCGTTCGCGATCGGCGCGACCTATGCCGGCATCGCGGGCGCCCTGTTCGCCCACCTCGTGCAGTTCATCGAACCCGCGCCGTTCTCGGTCGGCACGTCGATCATGATGTACCTGATGGTGGTGGTCGGCGGTCCCGGCTACTTCTTCGGCCCGGTGCTCGGTGCCGCCGTGGGCGTGCTGCTGCCCGAGTGGCTGCGCTTCGCGCAGGCCTGGTACCTGTTCGTGTTCGGCATCATGGTCGTGCTGCTGATGCTGTGGCTGCCCGACGGCCTGCTGAGCATCCCCGACCGCATCAAGGCGCGCCGCCTGGCGCGTGAAGCCTCCGCGGCCCGCCAGTCGGCCGCCCGTGCCGTGGGAGTCCAATCGTGAGCGCACCGCTTCTCAAAGTCACCGGCCTGAAGAAGGCGTACGGGGCCATCCAGGCCGTGGGCGGGGTCTCCTTCGAGGTCATGCCCGGCGAGATCTTCGGCGTCATCGGGCCCAACGGCTCGGGCAAGACGACGATGTTCAACAGCGTGCTCGGGCAGATCACGCCGAACGAAGGCTCGATCGAGCTCAACGGCCAGAACATCACCGGCCTCTCGCCGCTCGAGCTGAACCGGCGCGGCGTGGGCCGCACGTTCCAGACGCTGCAGGTGTTCGGCAAGATGTCCGTGCGCGACAACCTGCTCGTCGCCGCGCAGGAACACCAGGGCTCGATGTTCAGCCGCATGTTCGCCCCGGGCGACTCGGGCCTGGGTGCCAAGGCCGACGCGCTGATCGACCAGTTCCGCATCCGGCACGTCGCGCACAAGAAGGCCGGCGAGCTGAGCTACGGCCAGCAGAAGCTGGTGGACATCGCGATGGCCTTCATGAGCGAGCCGGCCCTCGTGCTGCTCGACGAGCCGTGCGCCGGCGTGAACCCGAGCCTCGTGGGCGGCATCAGCACGCTGCTCAAGGAACTGAACCAGTCCCGCTCGGGCAGCTTCATCGTGATCGAGCACAACATGGACTTCGTGATGGACCTGTGCCACCGCATCATGGTGATGGTGGAAGGCAAGGTCATGGCCAT
Source organism: Piscinibacter gummiphilus (assembly GCF_002116905.1). NCBI lineage: Bacteria > Pseudomonadati > Pseudomonadota > Betaproteobacteria > Burkholderiales > Sphaerotilaceae > Rhizobacter > Rhizobacter gummiphilus. The sequence goes on along the minus strand of NZ_CP015118.1, from coordinate 2,655,598 downwards.
CGGCACGCCCGCCGAGATCCGCGCGAACAAGCAAGTGCTCGACGCCTACCTGGGGAACTGAGAACCATGGACCCGATCGCCATCGAATTCGACGACGTGGTTGCCGGCTACGGCGACTTCATGATCCTCAACAACCTGAGCTTCAAGGCCAAGCGCGGCAAGATCACGCTGCTGCTGGGCCCGAACGGCGCCGGCAAGTCCACCGTGCTGAAGACACTCTTCGGCATGCTGAAGGTGCGCAACGGCTCCATCAAGCTCGACGGGCAGGACATCACGGGCGCCAGCGCCAAGAGCCTGCTCGTGGAACACGGCGTGGCCTTCGTGCCGCAGGGCCGCAACCTCTTCGGCCAGCTGTCCGTGATGGAGAACCTGGAGCTCGGCGGCATCACGCTCGGCATGAAGACCTGCCGCGAGCGCATCCCCGAGGTGCTGGACCTGTTCCCACGCGTGAAGGAGCGGCTGCACAGCGCGGCCGCGTCCCTCTCGGGGGGCGAGCAGAAGCAGCTCGAGGTGGGCCGCGCACTGCTGCTGCGCCCGAAGGTCATCCTGATCGACGAACCATCGATCGGCCTGAGCCCGATGGTGGTGGCCGACGTGTTCAAGCTGCTGCGCAAGCTCGCCGAACAGGGCACCACGGTGCTGATGGTCGAGCAGAACGTCAAGAGCGCGCTGAAGATGGCCGACGAGGCCATCGCGCTCGAGTCGGGCCGCCTCGTGCTGCACAAGGCCGCCGACGAGCTCCTCAACGATCCCAACATCGAACGGCTGTTCCTCGGGGGCGCGCACGCGGCGCCCGCCCCGGCCGCCGCCTGACCGCCACACCCGCCCGACCGACCCACACGACACCCCGCCGCGGGCGGGCCGGGCAGCGCCTTGCCCGGTCGCCATGAAAGTGAGAGAGATTCCATGGACACCGTCCGACCCTTGCGTCTCGCCATCGCCGGCGCCGGCCTGATCGGCCGCGCGCACGCGCAACGCATCGCCCTGCTCCACGGCTGCGACCTCGCGGCCATCGCCGACCCGTCGCCCGCCGCGGCGGCCCTCGCGTCCGAACACGGCGTGCCGCTGTACGCGGACCTCGCCGCGCTGCTCGCCGCGGAGAAGCCCGACGGCGTGATCCTCGCGACCCCCAATGCGCTGCACGTGCCCGGCGCCCTGCTCTGCCTGGAGGCCGGCGTGCCGGTGCTCGTCGAGAAACCCGTCGCCGACACGGTGGACGAGGCCCAGCGCCTCGTCGAGGCCGCGGCGCGCACGCAGGTGCCGGTGCTCGTGGGCCACCACCGCCGCCACAGCGCGATCCTCGAACGCGCGGTGGAGACGGTGCAGAGCGGCGTGCTCGGCCGCATCGTGTCGGTCAACGCCAGCGCCACCTTCGTCAAGCCCGACCAGTACTTCGTCGACGGCCCCTGGCGCACGCAGCCGGGCGGCGGCCCGATCCTGATCAACCTCGTGCACGAGATCGACAACCTGCGCGCCCTCGTCGGCGACATCGTCGAGGTCCAGGCCTTCGCGTCGAGGGCCATCCGCGGCTTCCCCGTCGAGGACACGGTCGCCATCAACCTGCGCTTCGCCAACGGTGCGCTCGGCACGTTCATCCTGTCCGACTGCGCGGCCAGCCCGCGCAGCTGGGAGCAGACCGCCGGCGAGAACAAGAGCTACGACCACCACGCCGACGAGGACTGCTACGTGATCGCCGGCACGAACGGCTCGCTGGAGGTGCCCACGATGCGGCTTCGCCACTACGCCGGCGAGCGCTCGTGGTGGGCACCGCTCACCACGAAGACGCTGCCGCTGCCGGACGTGGACCCGCTCGCCAACCAGCTCGCCCACTTCTGCCAGGTGATCCGCGGCGAGGTCACGCCGCGCGTGACCGCGGCCGATGCCCGAAAGACACTGCAGGTGACGCTGGCCGTTGCCGAGGCGGCGCGCACGGAACGCGCCGTCGTCGTACGCTGACTCCCGAACCCTCCCAAGGAGACCTTCCGATGCGCAAGATCCTCGTCCTCAACGGACCCAACCTGAACCTGCTGGGCCAGCGCGAGCCGGGTGTGTACGGCGCCGCCACCCTCGCCGACGTCGAAACGCTCTGCCGCGACACCGCCGCGAAGATCGGCTTCGAGATCGACTTCCGCCAGAGCAACCATGAAGGCGTGCTGATCGACGCCCTCCAGGAAGCCGGCCGCGGCGTGAAGGCCGGCGAGGTGCTGGGCGTGGTGTTCAACCCCGGCGCCTACACGCACACGTCCGTCGCGCTGCACGACGCCATCAAGGGCGCCGAGGTGCCGGTGATCGAGACACACATCTCGAACGTGCACGCCCGCGAATCGTTCCGCCACCATTCGTACATCTCGCCGGCCGCTGCCGGCATCGTGGTGGGCTTCGGCGTCGACGGCTACGCCATCGCCATCGAAGGCCTGGCCCGCAAGTTCGGGAGGCCCGCATGAGCAGCATCCGCGAAGCCCTCGCCGACTCGCCGAACCCGCTGCAGCTCGACGGCATCGAGTTCGTCGAATACGCCACCAGCAAGCCGCAGGCCCTCGGCCAGGTGCTCGAGGTCATGGGCTTCCGCCCCGTGGCCCGCCACCGCTCGCGCGAGGTGCTGCTGTACCGCCAGGGCGACATGAACGTCATCGTCAACGCCCACGAGCCGCCGGGCGAGACGCCCTGCATCTCGGCCATCGCGCTGCGCGTGCGCGACGCGGCGCGCGCGTACCAGCAGGTGATCGCCAAGGGCGGCTGGGCCGTGCCCACGAAGGTCGAGGTGATGGAGCTCAACATCCCCGCCATCCATGGCGTGGGCAGCAGCCGCATCTACTTCGTCGACCGCTACACCGAGTTCTCGATCTACGACGTGGACTTCGTGCCCATCCCCACCGTCGACCAGAAGCCCCCGGCGCTCGCCGGCATGCACTGGTTCGGCGTGGTGCAGTACGTGGGCCTCGATCGCATCAACGACTGGATCGAGTTCTACGGCGAGCTGTTCGGCTTCCAGGTGACGCCGGCCGAGACGCACTTCGGCGTGCTGCACGCCGGCCGCATCCTGCGCAGCCCGTGCGGCAAGTTCTTCGTGCAGCTGATCGAACCCCTGCCCGACCTGCCGGACGACGAATCGCCCGAACGTTTCGAGCGCGTGGGCATCGGCGCGGCCGACATCCCGGCCGCGATGGCGGAGCTGCGCCAGCGCGGCGTCACGTTCGTCGACTCGCACGGCACCGGGGCGGACGCGCGCGGCGCGATCACCGAGACGTGGCTGGGCGGCGTGTGGTTCGAGCTCGTGCACGACGAGCGCTGACCCGGAGCCCGCCATGACCCAACCTCCGATCGACGTGTCCGACTTCGGCATGGACACCATCTCGATGTCCGGCAGCCTCGCGACGAAGCTGCAGGCCATCCGTGAAGGCGGCTTCTCGCAGGTGATGCTGTCGGCCCGCGACGTGGCCGGCCACGACGGCGGCCTGGAAGCGGCCGCGAAGCTCGTGCGCGACAGCGGCCTGCGCGTGAGCGGCTTCCAGGTGCTGCGCGACTTCGAGGGCCTCTCGGGCCACCTGCACGACTACAAGATCGACGTCGCCAAGTCGATGCTCGAGATGTGCAAGGCCGTGGGCTCGAAGCTGCTGCTCGTGTGCTCGTCCACCTCCACGCACGCCACCACCGACCTCGACGCGATGGCCCGCGACCTGCGCAAGCTCGCGATGCTCGCGCTGCCGCTCGGCATCAAGGTGGCGTTCGAGGGGCTGTCGTGGGGCCGCACCGTCAACGAGTTCCCGCAGGCCTGGGACCTCGTGTGCCGCGCCGACGCCCCCAACCTGGGCCTCGCGCTCGACTCCTTCCACGCCTTCGCGACGAAGACGCCGCTCGAGGAGCTGGAAGACCTCGACCCCGACCGCATCTTCTTCGTGCAGCTGGCCGACTTCATGTGGCAGGAGATCCGTTCGGTGGAGGAGCGCATCACCACGGCGCGCCACTTCCGCGTGTTCCCCGGCGAAGGGGTGCACAGCGAGCAGCTCGCGCACTTCGTGACGGCGCTGGATCGCCTCGGCTACCGCGGCGACTACAGCTTCGAGGTGTTCAACGACGACTACCAGCAGATGCAGCCCATCACCGTCGCGCAGCGCGCGTGGCGCTCGGCCGTGTGGCTGCAGGACGGGGTGCTTCGGCGGTCGGTGCCGTTGCCGGGGCAGATGCGGTTGAAGTCGCGCGCCTGAGCAGGCGCCGTCAGGGCGCCGGCCTCATCGCCCCGGACCGGGCGAGCCGGCGCACCCGCAGCAGCAGGAACACCGCGATCGACAGGTTCAGCGCGTTCCAGAGGATGCCGTTGACGAAGGCCGCCTGGTACGACCCGGTGAGGTCGAACACCTTGCCGGACATCCACCCGCCGAGCGCCATGCCGAACAGCGTGCACATCAGCACCGTGCCGAACCGTCCGCCCGCCTCGGCCGCGGGGAAATGCTCGCGCACGATGATGGCGTACATCGGGACGATGCCGCCCTGGAACAGGCCGAACAAGGCCGAGATGACGTAGAGGGACACGAGGCCGTCGAACGGCAGGAACAGCAGCAGCGCCACGCCCTGCAGCACCGAACCCAGCAGCAGCGTGCGCAGGCCGCCGATGCGGTCGCAGATGGCGCCGGACGCCACGCGGCTGACGATGCCGCAGGCGAGCATCAGCGACAGCATCTCGGCGCCACGCGCGGCACCGTAGCCGAGATCGCCGCAGTAGGCCACGATGTGCACCTGGGGCATGGCCATCGCGACGCAGCACGCGACACCCGCCACGCACAGCAGCGCCTGGGCCGCGCCCATCGTCATGCCGAAGGGCCGCGTGGAACCCACCGTGCCGGCGGCGCCCTGCCCCGCGGCAACGGCGGCGGGCGGGCGGGCGCGCAGCAGCAGCGCGAGCGGGGGCATCGTCACGGCGCAGAAGATGCCGAGGCCGATGTAGGTCTGGCGCCAGCCTTCGGTCTGGATGAAATGCTGCACCACCGGCGGCCAGATGGCCCCGGCGAAGTAGTTGCCGCTGGCGCACAGGGCCACGGCGATGCCGCGGCGGCGCACGAACCAGAGCGTGGCGTCGGCCACCAGCGGGCCGAACGTGGCCGAACTGCCCAGCATGCCGAGCAGCAGGCCGTGGGCGAGGCCGAACGCCCAGATGTCCCCCGTGTGCGCGGCGGCGAAGAAACCGATGCCGAGGCCGGCGGACCCGATCAGCGCGGGCACCATCACGCCGAAGCGGTCGGCGAGGCGCCCCATCAGCATGCCGCCGAACCCGAAGCCGATCATCATCAGCGTGTAGGGCATCGATGCATCGGCGCGGGCCACGCCGAACTCGGCCTGCACCGACGGCAGCACCACCGCGATCACGTACATGGAACCGCTGCCGATGGTCATCAGCAGCAGCGTGACCATCAGGCGGAACCAGGCGTAGCGGGAATCGACGGTGTGGGTGGCCATCCGTCGATTGTGGCCGCGGAACGCCCTGCCCGGGTGACCGGGGCGGATGTTTCCTGATCAGCCGGGATCGGTCGGGATCAGCCTTCTTTGCGGGGGCGGCCGGTCTTCAGGGGCTCGAGGCTGGCGAGGGCCGCCTGAAGCTGGGCGTCGGTCAGTGCGGCCAGGGCCTGCAGGCCGGCGCGCAGCAGCTCGCTCTTTTTCGTGGGACGGCGGAAGCCGAGCGCACGTTCCTTCAGGCTGTCGATCAGCGCGAAGTCGGACGACGGCATCGTGAAGCTGTCACGCACGAGCTTCTGCTTCACGGGCTTCGGGGACTTCTCGGCAACCGGTGCGGCCGCGGGCTTCTTCGCCGCGGCGGCCTTCTTCGCCGGTGCCGGCTTGGCGGCCACGGCCTTTTTCGCGGGCGCGGCCGGCTTGGCGGCGGGCGCCTTCTTCACGGCAGGCTTCTTCGCGGCAGCGGTCTTGCGGGCGGGGGCAGCGGTCTTGGCAACGGGCATGAAAAAACTCCGGGCGTGGTTGAAACGTATAAACAGTTTATACCGTTTATACGTTTTTCAACACCCGGAGGCTTTCCCTCGCCAGGAGGGCGTACGGCGGAACGCGGTATCAGGCCGCGGCGGACTTCCCGGCACGGCGGTTGGCGAACACACCCACCAGGCCGAGGCCCGCGAGCATCAGCGCCAGGGTTTCCGGCTCGGGCACCGGCGCCGACACGGGCGGCGAACCGGGCGTTCCGGAGAGTGCCGTGTCGTAGGCGGCCGAGACCCCCCCCGTGGCCTGCACCACGTAGCCGTAGGCCGTGTATTCGCACGGGCCTTCGCTGCAGTCGAGGCTGCCGAGCGAGATCGAACCGGCGCCGTCGGCGGCGCGCACGAAGAAGTTGGACACGTTGCCGCTCGACAGTGGCGAGTCGAAGTAGATCGCCGCCGCGTGGCCGTCGGCAATGGTCGAGATGAGCAGTTCGGTGAAGGTGTGGTTGCCGAACGTGGCCGCGAAGCCGGAGATGGCATCGGCGGCGTAGCCGTAGAACGTGGTGCCGCCGGAGACCAGCGTGTCCACCGGGTTGGCGGTGGACTCGATGAAGAACGAGGTGGAGAACTCGTAGTTCAGCCCGGTGCCGAAGACCGGGTTCTCCACGGTGTTGAACGTACCGGAGAAGGTCAGCGCGAGCGGTGCCGCCGAAGCGCCCACCGACGACAGGGCCAGGGCACATCCGGCCACCAGGCCGGCAACACGTGTGGATGATTTCATGGTTCTTGGAGATATCCGAATGGCGTCGATGTTGCCGCAGTCGCCGAGTGTGACCTATCCCGCATCTGCGGGTATCGGGATGTAAGCCGCGGATCTGCCGATACTCGTGCGATCGATTCGGATATTCAGTTTGCCCACCCGCAACGGGGCGGCAAAAACGAAAAAGCCCTGCAAGCTTTCGCTTGCAGGGCTTTCGTGTTGGCGGAGTGGACGGGGCTCGAACCCGCGACCCCCGGCGTGACAGGCCGGTATTCTAACCAACTGAACTACCACTCCATGATGGCTTCCAGATTTCTCTGCAAGCGCCATCAAACTTGGCGTCCCCTAGGGGATTCGAACCCCTGTAGCCACCGTGAAAGGGTGGTGTCCTAGGCCTCTAGACGAAGGGGACAAATCCTTCTTCTCTTGAACAGCGCCACCGCGACCCGAAGGTTTTTGGTGGAGGTAAGCGGGATCGAACCGCTGACCTCTTGCATGCCATGCAAGCGCTCTCCCAGCTGAGCTATACCCCCGTAAACTCTGCTTCTGATCTTTCGATCTGTCTGCTTCGTTTTGCTGTTCAAGCGAGAATACGATTATAGAACGACTTTCAGAAAGCACGCAAGCGTTTCATCGCACTTTCTTTGTCGAACAGTTCAAGCACTGCATCGAGCGACGGCGTCTGCGCGCGGCCGCACACCAGAACACGGGCGGCGTGGGCCAGCACCGGCATCTTCAGCGAGTGAGCCGCGAGCGTTTCCTTGATGGCTGCAGCGATGGCGGCCTTGCTCCACTCCACGGTGGCGAGCTTGTCCGCGAGCGTCGCGAGGGCCGGCTTCACGGCATCGGTCACGTGCGTGGCCAGGTCCTCGGCCGATGGGCTCACGTCGGCGAAGTACATCTGTGCCCAGTCCGCGAGTTCGACCGTCGTGGCGCAGCGGTCCTTGAACAGACCGCACACGCGCGCAAGGTGGTCGTCGGCCTTCGCGGCGATGCCGCGGCGCGCGAACTGCGCGGCCACGAGCGGCGCGAGGTCCGCATCGGGCGTGGCCTTGATGTACTGGCCGTTGACCCAGTTGAGCTTGGCCGCGTCCCACTGCGCCGCGCTCTTCGCGAGGTGCGTGCCATCGAACCAGGACACGAGCTGCTCGCGCGAGTACACCTCGTCGTCGCCGTGGCTCCAGCCCAGGCGCGAGAGGTAGTTGATCATCGCGGCGGGCAGGTAACCGCCCTCCTCGTACTGCAGCACGCTCACCGCACCGTGGCGCTTCGACAGCTTCTCGCCATCGGGGCCGAGGATCATCGGCGTGTGGCCGTACACGGGCAGTTCGGCGCCGAGCGCGCGCAGGATGTTGATCTGGCGCGGGGTGTTGTTGACGTGGTCGTCGCCGCGGATCACGTGGGTGATCTGCATGTCGAGGTCGTCGACCACCACGCAGAAGTTGTACGTGGGCGTGCCCACCTGGCCAGGCACGCTCGACGGACGCGCGATCACGAGGTCGTCGAGTTCGCGGTTGCTGATGGTGATGGGGCCCTTGACCAGGTCGTCCCACGTGACGTCGCCGTCGATGGGGTTGCGGAAGCGGATCACCGGCGGCACACCTTCCGGCACGGGCGGCAGCACCTTGCCCGGCTCGGGACGCCAGCGGCCGTCGTAGCGCGGCTTGTCGCCGCGGGCACGCTGCGCCTCGCGCATCTCGTCGAGTTCGGCGGGCGTGCAGTAGCAGTGGTACGCGGTGCCGGCCTCGAGCATCGACGCGATCACCTCGCGGTACCGGTCGAGGCGCTGCATCTGATAGAAGGGACCTTCGTCGTAGCCGAGGTCGAGCCACTTCATCGCCGCGATGATCTGGTCGACGGCCTCCTGCGTGGAGCGGGCCTCGTCGGTGTCTTCGATGCGCAGGATGAAGTCGCCGCCGAAGTGGCGGGCGAACGCCCACGAGAACAGCGCAGTGCGCGCCGTGCCGAGGTGCAGGAAGCCCGTGGGCGACGGGGCGATGCGGGTGCGGATCTTTCGGGTCATGGTGTCAGGGTGTCGAGACCGCGTTGCAGGTCGGCCTTCAGGTCGCGCACGTCTTCCAGGCCGACCGCGACGCGGATCAGGCCCTGCACGATGCCCGCGGCCTGGCGCTGGTCCTCGGTCAGGCGGCCGTGCGACGTGCTGGCCGGGTGGGTGATGGTGGTCTTGGTGTCGCCGAGGTTCGCGGTGATGGAGCACACGCGGGTGCTGTCGATCACGTGGAACGCGTTCTTGCGCGCGGCGGGCGCACCGCCGTCGGCCGCGCCGCGCACGACGAACGACACGACGGCGCCGCCGCTGCCGTTCTGCTGCGCCATCGCGAGTTCGTGCTGCGGGTGCGAGACGAGGCCCGGGTAGTACACCCGTTCGACCTGCGGCTGCGATTCGAGCCACGCGGCGAGTTCGAGCGCGCGGCGGGCCTGCGCCTCCATGCGGATCGACAGCGTCTCGAGGCCCTTCAACACCACCCACGCGTTGAACGGCGAGAGCGAGATGCCGGCGCTGCGCATCACCGGCACGAACTTCTCGTTGATGAGCGACTCGCTGCCGCACACCGCGCCGGCGAGCACACGGCCCTGCCCGTCCAGGTACTTGGTGCCCGAGTGCACGATCAGGTCGGCGCCGAACTCCTTCGGGCGCTGCAGCGCGGGCGAGCAGAAGCAGTTGTCGACGGCGAGCAGCGCACCGGCGGCATGGGCGATGTCGGCCAGTGCGCGGATGTCGCAGATCTCGGTGAGCGGGTTCGTGGGCGACTCGGCGAACAGCAGCTTCGTGTTCGGCTTGACCGCCGCACGCCACGCGGCGGCATCGGTCTGCGGCACGAAGGTCACCTCGACGCCGAACTTCGCGAACTCGCGGCCGAACAGCACGAGCGTGGAGCCGAACACGCTCTGCGAGCAGACGACGTGGTCACCGGCCTTCAGCAGCGCGAGGCCCAGCAGCAGGATGGCGCTCATGCCGCTGGCCGTGGCGATGGCGGCCTCGGTGCCTTCGAGCGCGGCCAGCCGCCGCTCGAACATCATCACCGTGGGGTTCGTGAAGCGCGAGTACGTGAACGCCTCTTCCTCGTTGGCGAACCGCGCCGCGGCCGTGGCCGCGTCGGGCTGCACGAAGCTGCTGGTCAGGAACAGCGCCTCCGAGTTCTCGCCCCAGGGCGTGCGCGGCAGGCCCTCGCGCACCGCGAGCGTGTCGGGGTGAAGCCCCTCGGGCAGGTCGACGCGCGGGATGCGTTTCATCGTCAGCCGCGCTCCGTGCCGCCCTGTAGCGCGAGGCGCGTGCGGTCGTTCGACTCTTCCTCGTCGCCCTGCGCCTTGCGCTGCTCGGCCATCTTGGTGAAGTCTTCCACCGAGACGTCGCCGGTGACGTAGTGGCCGTCGAAGCACGAGGCCTCGAAGCCGTCGAGGCCCGGGCGCAGCGCGGCGACCACGTTCTTCATCGCGTCGACGTCCTGGTAGATCAGCGCGTCGGCGCCGATGAACTCGCGGATCTCTTCGTTGCTGCGGTTGTGCGCGATGAGTTCCTCGCTCGTGGGCATGTCGATGCCGTACACGTTGGGATAACGCACCGGCGGCGCGGCCGAGGCCATGTAGACCTTGCGGGCGCCGGCGTCACGCGCCATCTGCACGATTTCCTTCGACGTGGTGCCGCGCACGATGGAGTCGTCCACCAGCAGCACGTTGCGGCCCTTGAACTCGACGCCGATGGCGTTGAGCTTCTGGCGCACGGACTTCTTGCGGACGCCCTGCCCCGGCATGATGAACGTGCGACCCACGTAGCGGTTCTTGACGAAGCCCTCGCGGTACGGCTTGCCGAGCTTCTGCGCCAGCTGCATGGCCGACGGGCGGCTCGACTCGGGGATCGGGATCACCACGTCGATGTCCTTCGGCGGCACGGTGGAGATCACGCGCTTGGCGAGCGTCTCGCCCATGTTCAGGCGGGCCTGGTACACCGAGATGCCGTCCATCACCGAATCCGGGCGCGCGAGGTACACGTACTCGAACATGCAGGGGTTGAGCTTCGGGCTGTCGGCGCACTGGCGGGCGTGCACCACGCCCTCCATGTCGATGAAGATGGCCTCGCCGGGCGCCACGTCGCGCGTGACGTTGTGGCTCGTGCCCTCGATGGCCACCGACTCGCTGGCGACCACCACCTCGCGCTCACCATCGGCCGACACCGACTCGCCGAAGCACAGCGGGCGGATGCCGAACGGATCGCGGAAGGCCAGCAGGCCGTGGCCGGCGATCAGCGCCACCACGGCGTACGAGCCCTTCAGGCGACGGTGCACGGCGCTCACGGCGTCGAACACGATCTCGGGCGTGAGCTGCTTGTCGCGCGCGGCGGCGCCCAGTTCATGGGCGACGACGTTGATCAGCACCTCGGTGTCGCTGGTGGTGTTGATGTGGCGGCGGTCGATGTCGACCAGCTCCTGCTTCAGCGAATGGGCGTTCGTCAGGTTGCCGTTGTGCACGAGCACGATGCCGAACGGCGCGTTCACGTAGAACGGCTGCGCCTCCTCCTCGCTGTAGGCGTTGCCGGCCGTGGGGTAGCGGACCTGGCCGAGGCCCACGTTGCCGGGCAGCGCCCGCATGTTGCGGGTGCGGAAGACGTCGCGCACCATGCCGCGCGCCTTGTGCATGTAGCACTTGCTGTCCTGCATGGTGACGATGCCGGCGGCATCCTGTCCGCGGTGCTGCAGCAGCAGCAGCGCGTCGTAGATCAACTGATTGACCGGCGCTTTGGAGATGACGCCGAAGATGCCGCACATAAACCGATTCCTTGCTTGTGAATCAACGCGCCGGATTCACGCCGGCAGAAACTTCGAGATGGGGGCCGGCAGCATCGGCTTCAAGCCGGTGACGGCCGCCTGCAGCCAGGGCACCCCGGCGGACTCGCGCCACTCGGGCGAACTCGCCACGGGCGTCATCGAGACCAGCGTGACGAGCACCAGCAGCACCACCACGCCCCGCACCCCGCCGAACACCGCTCCCAGGCCGCGGTCGACGAGGCTGAGCGGGGTCGCGTGGATGATCAGGCGCACGATGCGCGAGCCCACGGCCCACACGAACAGCGCCACGACGAAGGTCAGCGCGAAGGCCGCGACGATGTTCGCCCGCGAGCCCGGCTCGCCGACGGGCAGGTGCGGCGCCACTTCCGGCGCGAACCAGTGCGCCACGAAGTACGCCACCACCCAGCCCACGAGCGACATCAACTCGAACACGAGCCCGCGCGCCACGCCGATCGCGATGGACACGAGGAGCACCGCGAGCAACGCCATGTCGACCCAGGCCATGCAATGCCATCACAGCGTGTAGACGGCGGACCCGAGCCCGGCGGACTTGATCTTGCCGGCGGCCTTGTCGGCCTCGGCCCGGTTCGCGAACGGGCCCACGCGAACGCGGATGCGGTTGCCGGACGAGGTCTCGACCACCTGCGTGTAGGTCTTCAGGCCGAGCTTCTCGACCTTCTGGCGGGCTTCACGCGCCGCGTTCATCTCCGAGAAGGCGCCCACCTGCACGATGAAGCGGCCAGCCGATTCCTCGGCGGGCTTGCTGCTCTCGGTGCGCTTCGGCGCGTCCTGTCCGTTGAGCAGGGCCTGGGCGCGGTTGGCGTCGGCCGCGGGCTTGGGCTTGTCGGCGGGCTTGTCTGCAGGCTTGCGCTCGGCGGGTTTCTCCGCCGGCTTTTCAGCGGGTTTCTCGACCGGCTTCGGTGCGGGCTTCGGCGGCTCGGGGCGGCGCTCGGGCTCCGGCTTCGGCGCCGGCTCGGGCTTCGGGGCGGGAGCTTCCTCGGCCGGCGCGGGCGCGGGCTCGGGGGGCGTGACCTCGCGTCCGGCATCGGCGGCCGATTCGTTGACCACGGCGCCCTGCCCGCCCGTGGCGGCCGGCGCGCGGTCGGACGAGGCCACGGACACCGACGCATCGCGGCGGGCGATGTCGATGGGGGTGTCGACGGGCAGCGGGCGCGGCTGCGTCGCGAAGATCATCGGGAAACCGATCACGCCGGCGACCACGAGCACGGCCGCGCCGATCAGGCGCTGGCGGGCGCGGGTGCGGGCCTGCTGGACCGCGTCGACGGGGTCCTTCGAGGGGGCCGCCTTCGACGGAGCCGCCTTCGGTGCGTCACCGGAGGGGCGCTTCAAGAATGACAACAATCCCATGCGCTGTTGGTTCCGCGGTTGATCCCGTGTGGGTGAATGGCAGCTGAAGGCGAGAAGACATCAGGGCGCCGGCACGGTTGCCGGCCGCCGTTCAGGCCAGATGTTTGGCGTTGAGGCGGGGCAGCCCGTCCTTCAGCACGCCACCCACCGTGTAGAACGATCCGAAGACCACGATTCTATCAGCGGGGTCCGATGCCGACAGCGCCGCGACGAGCGCGGAACGGGGGTCGGGATGACGGAACACCGAAACCGGGCCGGGCCCCTTCAGGGCGAGGCCGGCGTGTTGCGCCTCGAGTTCTTCCGCCGTGGCCGCCCGCGGCACCGGCAGGTCGCAGAAGTGCCACTCGTCGACCACCGGCGCCATGCGCGTGAGGATGGCGGCGATGTCCTTGTCCTTCATCGCACCGAACACCACGCGGGTGCGCGGGTGGAAGGGCATGTTGTCGAGGTTGTTCACGAGCGTGGCCACCGCGTGCGGGTTGTGCGCCACGTCGAGCACCACGGTGGGCTGCCCCGGCATGATCTGGAACCGGCCCGGCAGTTCGACGATGGCCAGGCCGTTGCGGATCGCCTGTGCCGTGACGGGGAGCCGGTCGCGCAGGGCCTCGAACACGGCGATCATGCCGGAGGCGTTCAGCAGCTGGTTCGCACCGCGCAGCGCCGGGTACGCCAGCGCGTTGAAGCGCTTGCTGCGGCCCGCCCAGCCCCACTGCTGCTTGTCGCCGGCGTAGTTGAAATCGCGGCCGATCTGCCACAGGTCGGCCCCGATGGCCTCGGCATGAGCCGCCAGGCTCGCGGGCGGCACCGGGTCGCTCACGATGGCCGGCTTGCCCGGGCGCATGATCTGGGCCTTCTCGCGGCCGATGGATTCGCGGTCCGGCCCCAGGTAATCCATGTGGTCGAGGTCGATGCTGGTGATGACAGCGCAGTCGGTGTCGATCACGTTGACCGCGTCCAGTCGGCCGCCCAGGCCCACTTCCAGGATGACGAAGTCGACGTCCGCCTGCGACAGCAGACGCATGATGGCGAGCGTGGTGAACTCGAAGTACGTGAGGGTGATGTCACCCCTCGCCTGCTCCACCGCCTCGAAGTGCGGCACGAGGTCGGCCGCGGACACCATCGCGCCGTTGACGCGGCAGCGCTCCTCGAAGTGCACGAAGTGCGGCTTGATGTAGAGCCCCACACGGTAGCCCGCCTGCAGGCCCACGGCCTCCAGCATCGCGCACGTGGAGCCCTTGCCGTTGGTGCCGGCCACGGTGACGACGGGCACCTTGAACGCGAGCCCCAGGCGCGCCTTCAGCTCGGTCATGCGCGACAGCGTCATGTCGATGGTGCTGGGGTGCAGGCGCTCGCAGTGGGCGAGCCATTCGTCGAGGTTGGTGGGCAACGGCATGGCGGGTGACTCGGGAAGCACAAGGGCGGCCGAAGCCGCCCTTGGGTGGAACAGAGAGAGAAGGATCAGGCGACCGCGTCGGCGCTCTGACGCTGCAGCATCGCGAGCGCACGCGCGATGGTGCCGCGCAGCTCCCGGCGGTCGACGATCATGTCGACGGCACCCTTCTGCACGAGGAACTCGGCGCGCTGGAAGCCTTCGGGCAGCTTCTCGCGCACGGTGTCCTGGATCACGCGCGGACCGGCGAAGCCGATCAGGGCCTTCGGTTCGGCGATGACCATGTCGCCCATGAACGCGAAGCTCGCCGACACGCCACCCATCGTCGGGTCGGTCAGCACGCTGACGTACGGCAGCTTCGCCTTCGCCAGGCGCGTGAGCGCGGCGTTGGTCTTGGCCATCTGCATCAGGCTCAGCAGGCCTTCCTGCATGCGCGCGCCGCCGGTGGCGGTGAAGCTGATGAAGGGCACCTTCTGCTCGACGGCGGTCTCGACGCCTCGCACGAAGCGTTCGCCCACCACGGAGCCCATCGAGCCGCCCATGAAGTCGAACTCGAAGCAGGCCGCCACCACGGGGATGGTGTGGATGGCACCGCCCATCACGACGAGCGCATCGGTCTCGCCGGTGGCTTCCATCGCGGCCTTGAGGCGCTCGGGGTACTTCTTGCTGTCCTTGAACTTCAGCGCGTCGACCGGCACCACTTCCTGGCCCAGCTCGTAGCGGCCTTCGCCGTCGAGGAAGGCGTTCAGGCGCGCGCGGGCGCCGATGCGGTGGTGGTGGCCGCACTTCGGGCAGACGTTGACGTTCTGCTCGAGGTCGTTCTTGTAGAGCACCGTCTCGCAGGACGGGCACTTGATCCAGAGACCTTCGGGGACCGTGCGGCGTTCGCTCGGGTCGGTCTGCTGCATCTTGGGAGGCAGCAGTTTTTCAAGCCAACTCATCGGTGGACTCCTTTCAGGGTGTCGAGCGCGGTGCGGATTTCAGCGATGAACTTCGCCGCCTCGGAAACGACATTGTCGCGTGTTTGGACTTCCAGAATCTGGATGAGTTTCGACCCGATCACGACCGCATCGGACACTTCGCCGACGGCCTTGGCCGTTTCGGCGTCACGGATGCCGAAACCGACCCCGACCGGCACGCCCACGTGGGCCTTGATGCGCGGCACCATGGTGGCCACCGCGCCGGTGTCCAGGTTCCCGGCCCCGGTCACACCCTTCAGCGAGACATAGTACACATAGCCGCGGGCGATGCGGCCCACGTCCTTCATGCGCTGCTCGGTGGACGTGGGGGCCAGCAGGAAGATGGGGTCGAGCTGGTGCGCGGCCAGACGGGCTGCGAAGGCCTCGCATTCCTCGGGCGGATAGTCGACCACCAGCACGCCGTCCACGCCGGCCTCGGCCGCGTCGCGCACGAAGGCATCGGCGCCCAGGCGCTGGTCGTAGCGTTCGATGGGGTTCGCATAGCCCATCAGCACGATCGGGGTGGTCTGGTTCTTCTCGCGGAAGGCACGCACGTAGGCGAGCACCTGCGGGGTGCCGATGCCGTGCGACAGCGCACGTTCGGCGGCCCGCTGGATGACGGGACCGTCGGCCATGGGATCGGAGAACGGCACGCCCAGCTCGATCACGTCGGCACCGGCCTCGGCCATCGCGAGCATCAGCTCGACGGTGGCATCGGGGAACGGGTCACCGGCGGCGATGTAGGGGATCAGTGCCTTGCGGCCTTTTGCCTTGAGGGCGTCGAAACACGCTTTGATGCGGCTCATGCGCGGCCTTTCGCGAGCGCTTCGGCGCCCTTCACGGTGCGGCCGGCTTCCGAGGGCCGGTTGTAGAACGACGCGCCGGACAGGTCGGCGACGGTGCCGATGTCCTTGTCGCCGCGGCCGGACAGGTTCACGAGCAGGCTCTGGTCGGGGCGCATGGTGTGGGCGAGCTTCAGGGCGTGCGCGAAGGCGTGCGACGACTCGAGCGCGGGGATGATGCCCTCGGTGCGGCACAGGTGGTGGAACGCGGCGAGCGCCTCGGCATCGGTGATGCCGACGTACTCGGCGCGGCCGATGTCCTTCAGGTACGCGTGCTCGGGGCCCACGCCGGGGTAGTCGAGGCCGGCCGAGATCGAGTGGGTCTCAGTGATCTGGCCGTTGTCGTCCTGCAGCAGGTAGGTGCGGTTGCCGTGCAGCACGCCGGGCGAGCCGGCGATCAGCGTGGCGGAGTGCTTGCCGCTGTCGAGGCCCTCGCCCGCCGCCTCGACGCCGATCAGGCGCGTGCCGGCGACGTCGATGTACGGGTAGAAGATGCCCATGGCGTTGCTGCCGCCGCCCACGCACGCGATGACCGCGTCGGGCTGCTTGCCGCCGCCCAGCATGGCCGGCATCTGCACGAGGCACTCGTCGCCGATCACCCGCTGGAAGTCGCGCACCATCGCCGGGTACGGGTGCGGGCCCGCGACCGTGCCGATGATGTAGAACGTGCTCTCGATGTTGGTGACCCAGTCGCGCATGGCTTCGTTCAGCGCGTCCTTCAGGGTCTTGGAGCCGCTTTCCACGGGCACCACGGTGGCGCCCAGCAGGTTCATGCGGTACACGTTGGGCGACTGGCGCTTGACGTCCTCGCTGCCCATGTAGACCACGCACTCCATGCCGTAGCGGGCGCAGATGGTGGCCGTGGCCACGCCGTGCTGGCCGGCGCCGGTCTCGGCGATCACCCGCTTCTTGCCCATGCGGCGCGCGAGCAGCGCCTGGCCGATGGTGTTGTTGACCTTGTGCGCGCCCGTGTGGTTCAGATCCTCGCGCTTCAGGTAGATCTGGGCGCCGCCCAGTTCCCGGCTGGTGCGCGCGGCGTGGTAGATCGGGCTCGGGCGGCCCACGAAGTGGGCCAGTTCGCTGCGGTACTCGGCGAGGAAGTCGGGATCCTTCTGGGCCGCGTCCCACGCGGACTTCAGTTCGTCAAGCGCGTGGATCAGCGTTTCCGCCACGAAGGTGCCGCCATAGGGGCCGAAATGCCCCCGGGCGTCGGGTTGCTGGTAAGTCATGGAAATCCTTGGAATCTTCAGTTGGGCGCGGCGGCCAGCCGGGCATCGGCTTCGCGCACCGCATCGCAGAACCGGCGGATGGCGTGGGCATCCTTGATGCCCTTTGCCGATTCGACGCCGGAACTCACATCAACGGCCCATGGCCGGACCCTGAAGATGCCTTCGATCACATTTTCGGCATGCAACCCACCAGACAAAACGACCGGACGGGACACGCCGTGAGGAATGAGAGACCAATCAAATGCCTTTCCGCTGCCGCCGTAGCTCTCGACGTGGGTGTCGAGCAGCAGGGCCTGAGCGTCGGGATACTGGAGGGCGAAGTTTAACAAATCGAAGCCGGGGGACATGCGGGCGGCCCGCAGGTAGGGACGGCCCGCCTGCCAGCACTGCTCCGGGCGCTCGTCGCCGTGGAACTGCAGCACCGCGTTCGGGATGGCGGCAGTGACCGCCTCGATGAGGGCGGCGCCGGCGTTGACGAACAGCGCGACCGGCGTGACGAAGGGCGGCAGCCGGCTCGCGAGCCGGGCAGCCTTCTCCACGCTCACATGACGCGGGCTTCGCTCGTAGAAGTTGAGGCCGATGGCATCGGCACCTGCCTCGACGGCGGCGTCGACGTCGACTTCGCGGGTGAGGCCGCAGATCTTGATTCGGGTGCGTCGGGTCATGGCACGGGGCGCCGGCAGGCGCAGGAGAAAACCATCGATCGTGAGCGTGGGCGGCTCGGAAATCAGCGGGGCAGCCAGTCCATCGCCGCGGTATGGGTCGGCAGGTCCAGGGCGGGATCGTAGTACGGACCGGCGAAGTACAGCCCCGCCGGGGAAAACGTGGGCGCGGCATGCAGACGCAAGCGAGCGGCCAGCACCTCCGCCATCCAGGACGGCGGTCGCCGTCCGGCACCCACGGCGATCAGGCAGCCCATGATATTGCGGATCATGTGGTGCAGGAAGGCGTTGCCGTCGAAGTCGAAGCGCCAGTACGCCCCGCAGCGGCGGATCTCGATGGCGTTCAGTCGGCGCACCGGCGAATTGGCCTGGCACTCGGACGAGCGGAAGGCGCTGAAGTCGTGTTCGCCGATGAGGACGCACGTGGCCTCGCGCATGCGGTCGCCGTCGAGCGGCGTGAACACCCAGCCGGCGGACCCCACCTCGATGGCCGGTCGCACCGGCGACTCCAGCAGCACGTAGGTGTAGCGCCGCCCGAGGGCGCTGTAGCGGGCGTGGAACTCGGGGCCCACCTCGCGGCACCACAGCACGGCGATGTCGGGGGGCAGGTAGCGGTTGGTGCCCCGCACCCAGGAGTTGAGTTCACGGACCACCGGCGGGTCGATGTGCACGACCTGGTTGAGCCCGTGCACCCCGGTGTCGGTGCGGCCGGCACACATCGTGTCGACAGGCTGGGCAGCGAACTCGGACAGCGCCGACTCGAGCCGGCCCTGCACGGTGGGTTCGACGGGCTGGCGTTGCCAGCCGCTGTAGGCCTGGCCGCGGTAGGCGATGCCCAGCGCGAGCCTCGGGCCCTTCGCCCTCTCGGCCACGGATGCTTCGGCCTCGGAATTCACGCAGGGACCTCAATGAGAACGGCCGGCCGGGAACCCCGAACCGGCCGCATCGGGACGGACTGCAATCAGCCCAGTTCGTCCAGCATGGCCTGGGCACGCAGCTTCACGGAGCCGGTGGCCTTGGCCACCACTTCCTGCAGCAGGTCGCGTGCGCCTTCCATGTCGCCGATCTGGCGGAACTCTTCGGCCAGCTCCAGCTTGCGGGCGATCGGGTCGCCATCTTCGCCGGCGGCTTCGCCCAGGTCGATGTCGGCGAAGTCGGCCGCCGGCGGCGCGCCCTTCACCGGCGTGGCCGGCTGGGTGAGTTCGTCGTTCGGCGAGCCCAGGTCGAGGGAGATCGACGACAGGTCGAACTCCATCGAGCCCGAGTTGGACACCGGCGGCTTGGCCACCGGCTGCGCCGGCGTGGCCGGCAGCGTGGGCTCGTCGAGGTCGAAGCGCATGCCACCCAGGTCGTCCTGCGAGGCGGCCGGGAACGGCTGCGTCTGCTCGGTCAGGCGGGCCGGGGGCGGCTCGGCGGCTTGCGGGGAGTCGTCGAAGCCCAGGTCGAGGTCGAGGTCGACACCCGAACCGGTGCTGTCGAAACCGCTCGACGAACCGGTGCTGGCGCCAAACTCGGACGGCGACGGCAGGACCGACTGCGGCATGGTGCTCGCGCCGAGCAGTTCGGCCGACGGACGGCCATCACCCTCGACCTGCGCGGGCACGCCACCCGGCTGGTACAGCGGGTTCTCGGGTTCGATCTGGAGGCCGAGCTCCTGGGCCTTGGCCCAGTCCTCGCCCTGCCCGCCCGTCAGGCCGTACAGCTGCGTGGCCAGCAGTTCGAAGCCCTTCGTGTCACGGCGCTTGGCGTAGACCTCGAGCAGCTTGGTGCGGATGGCCAGGCGCTCCGGGCTGGCGCGCATGGCTTCCTTGAGGATTTCCTCGGCCTGCAGGTCGCGGCCGTAGGCGAGGTACACGTCGGCCTCGGCGACCGGATCCACGTCGCCGATGGCGTCGAGCTGGCTGAGCGAGTAGCTCATCGACGACGAGGCGCCGCTGGCGTCACGGGTGTCGATGCGCTGGCCGCCGCTGGCGCCGAAGAACGAGTCGGGCTGCAGGCGGCTCTCGAGGAACGACGTTTCGCCGCTGTCCTTCTTCTTGCGGTTGCGGACGGTGTAGATGCCGTAGCCGGCCAGCAGGATCACCAGCAGCGCGCCAAGGGCGAGCACCAGCGGGTTGTCTTCGAAGATGGACGGCTCTTCGACCGGGGCCGGTGCAGGCACCGGACGGCGCGGGGCAGCGGCCGAGGCCGGGGGCGCGGCCACCGGTGCGCTGGCCACGGCTTCCGGCTCCGAAGCCGCGGCAGCGACCGGCACGGAAGCGGGCTCGGGCGCCACGACGGCAGCCGAGGCCGGCGCGGGAGCCGGTTCGGGGGCTGGCGCGGGGACCGGTGCGGGAGCCGGAGCCGGCACGGGGGCCGGAGCGGGCGTGGGCGCCGGTGCGGGGGCCGCAGCCGGCTTCGGCGCGGGGGTGGGCACCGTGGGCGTGGCGGTGGGCGTCTGCACGGCGACACCCGGCTTGCTGGCGGCAGCGGCCGGCGCACCGGCCTTGCCACCCTGCTGGGCGCCGGACAGCTTCTTCAGGTCCTCGACGTTCTTGGCGAGTTCGGCCACGCGGGCGGCGGCTTCCTTCTGCTCGCGTTCCTTCGAGAGGCGCGATTCCGGCGCGGACGCCTTGGCGCTGGCGCCCTTGCTCAGGACGAGCTTGTCGGGTGCGGGGGCTGCGGCCTGCTTGCGGTCGTCGACCTCGGCCTTGACCTGGCCGCTGGCCTGGCGGGACGAACCGTCGACCTTGGTTTCGCGCACACCACCGGCCAGGCGCTGGCGGTAGGCACCGAAGTCGGCGCTCTGCGCCTGGATCAGCGAACGGGCTTCGGCCGGCGTGACGGCGCGGACGGCATCGGCGGACGGCACGGCCAGCACGGCGCCGGACTTCAGCCGGTTCATGTTGTTGCCAGCGAAGGCATCGGGATTCGCCTGGAACAGCGACACCAGCATCTGGTCGAGCGAAACGCCCTGGCGCTGCGTGCGGTTGGCGATGCGCGACAGCGTGTCGCCCGGGCGCACGGTGTACTCGTCACCCGAAGCCGAGTCGACCGACGGGGCGCGCGGCGCGGGAGCCGGGGACGACGTGGGCGACGGGGCCGCGCGGCGCGGCTCGGACGCTTCGGCGGCCGGCGCACGCGGCGTGGCCGGACGGCGCTCGGCGCGCGGGGCGGCGGCGGTGTCGGGACGGGCGGGCGTGATCGCCGGCGACGTGGAAGGCGCCGGGGCCGGCGTGGCAGCGGCACGCGACGTCGGCGGGTCGAACAGCATGGTGTACTCGCGCACCAGGCGGCCCGTGGACCAGGAGATCTCGAGGATCACGTCGACGAAGGGTTCCTGCACCGAGCGGTCGCTGTTGACGCGCAGGTACGGGCGGCCGTCGGCGCGGCGCTCCAGCGTGACGCGCGTGCCGGTGAGGACGCCGTTGTAGTCGACCCCCGCGGCGCGGTACGCCTCGGGCGAGGCCACCTTGACCTGCAGGTTCGACGCCTCGTCGGCCGTGAGGCTCGTGACGTCGATCTCGGCGCGCAGGGTTTCACCCAGGCCGGACTGGACGTTGAGACGGCCGAGGCCGAGGGCCATGGCGTCGACGGAGGCCAGCAGCATGGTGGCCAGGGCCACCCCGGTCAGAGCGAAGCGCCCTGCAAACAGCGAGTTGATTTTCAAGGCGTCTCCCAATTGGACGGGGGGTGGAACCGAGCGAGCCCCACTGCTTTCGGAATTGTTGTCTTCGCTTCCAGGGGGTCAGCCATGCGATTCCCAGGGCTATACACTGGAAAATACAATAACATCAACCACATAGGAACACAAGCTCATGCAATGGCTGACGTTCAGCCTAACCCGCGCCAACCTGGGATTAGTGCGGGTTCTTCTGCATGAGCTTGTTGTGACCCCACAACGAGGTCACCCCTTCACCGCCCGTTTCAGGCGTCCAGCAGGATGCGCAGCATGCGGCGCAGCGGCTCGGCCGCACCCCACAGCAGCTGGTCGCCGATGGTGAACGCGCCCAGGTATTCCGGGCCCATCGCCAGCTTGCGCACACGCCCCACCGGGATCGTCATGGTGCCGGTCACCGCCACCGGGGTCAGGTCGCGGATCGTGGCTTCGCGGGTGTTGGGCACGAACTTGACCCACTCGTTGTCGTTCGCGATCAACGACTCGATGTCGGCCAGCGGCACGTCCTTCTTGAGCTTGAACATCAGCGCCTGGCTGTGGCAGCGCATCGCGCCCACGCGCACGCAAAAGCCGTCCACCGGGGTGGCCGGGGTGCCGAAGCCTTCGCCCTGCCCCAGGATCTTGTTCGTCTCGGCGCCGCCCTTCCACTCTTCCTTGCTCATGCCGTTGCCCAGATCCTTGTCGATCCAGGGGA
This sequence comes from Piscinibacter gummiphilus, assembly GCF_002116905.1. Taxonomy (NCBI): domain Bacteria; kingdom Pseudomonadati; phylum Pseudomonadota; class Betaproteobacteria; order Burkholderiales; family Sphaerotilaceae; genus Rhizobacter; species Rhizobacter gummiphilus. The sequence goes on along the minus strand of NZ_CP015118.1, from coordinate 2,633,310 downwards.
TGAGGCTGCCGCCCAGCGGCACGCCGAAGTTGGCGGTCTCGGCCTCGGAGAGGCTGCGCTGCTTGCCGATCACCTGGCGGTCGATTTCCAGGATGGCGCTCTTCGGGTCGTCGAGCAGGGACTTGACGGTGCCGTTCAGCGTGCCGAACTGCGTGAGCAGCTCGCGCATGTGCTGGGCACCGCCGCCGGACGCGGCCTGGTACGTCTGCGTGGCCATCCACTCGACGAGGCCGGCCTTGTAGAGCGCGCCCACGCCCATCAGCATGCAGCTGACCGTGCAGTTGCCGCCGATCCAGTTGCGGCCGCCGTTGGCGAGCGACTTCTTGATGACCGGCATGTTGACCGGGTCGAGGATGATGACGGCGTCGTCCTTCATGCGCAGCGTCGAGGCCGCGTCGATCCAGTGGCCGTTCCAACCCGCGGCGCGCAGCTTCGGGAACACCTCGGTGGTGTAGTCGCCGCCCTGCGCCGTGATGATGATCTCGCAGCGCTTGAGCGCCTCGATGTCGTAGCCGTCCTTCAGCGTGGTCTCATTCTTCGCGAACGCCGGGGCCTTGCCACCGACGTTGCTCGTGCTGAAGAACACCGGTTCGATCAGCGCGAAGTCGTTTTCCTGGGCCATGCGGTCCATCAGGACCGAACCCACCATACCCCGCCAGCCCACCAGGCCGACCAATTTCGTAGCCATGTCGAAAGTCCCGTCGTCGAAAAAAAGTTGCAGCCTTCGTTGTTTCGGCGGCTGCAGGGCCGAATTTAACCCTGGGCCTTGAGCGCCGCCACCACGGCATCGCCCATCTCGCGCGTGCCCACCTTGCGCGTGCCTTCGCTGTAGATGTCGCCGGTGCGCAGGCCCTGGGCCAGCACCGCCTTCACCGCGGCCTCGATGCGCTGGGCCGCGGCCTCCTGGTTCAGGCTGAAGCGCAACATCATCGCGGCCGACAGGATGGTGGCCAGCGGATTGGCCACGCCCTTGCCGGCGATGTCGGGCGCGGAGCCGTGGCTCGGCTCGTACAGGCCCTGGTTCTTCGCGTTCAGCGACGCCGACGGCAGCATGCCGATGGAGCCCGTCAGCATGGCGGCCTCGTCGCTCAGGATGTCACCGAACATGTTGCCCGTGACGATCACGTCGAGACGCTTCGGGTCCTTCACGAGCTGCATGGCCGCGTTGTCGACGTACATGTGCTCCAGCGCCACGTCGGGGTACTGGGCGTGCACCTCGGTGACCACGTCGCGCCAGAACTGGAAGGTCTCGAGCACGTTCGCCTTGTCGACGCTCAGCACCTTCTTGTTGCGCTTGCGGGCGGCCTGGAAGGCCACGTGGGCGATGCGCTCGATCTCCGGGCGCGAGTAGCGCATGGTGTCGAAGGCTTCGTCGGCGCCGGCGAAGGCGCCGTCCGGCGAGGCGCGGCGGCCGCGCGGCTGGCCGAAGTAGATGTCACCGGTCAGCTCGCGGATGATCAGCAGGTCGAGGCCGGCCACGATCTCGGGCTTGAGCGTCGAGGCATGCGTGAGTTCCTCGTAGCAGATGGCCGGACGGAAGTTCGCGAAGAGCTCGAGGTTCTTGCGCAGGCCGAGGATGGCCTGCTCGGGGCGCAGCGGGCGATCGAGCTTGTCGTACTTCCAGTCGCCCACGGCGCCGAACAGCACGGCGTCGGCCGCCTTCGCGAGCGCGAGCGTGGCGGGCGGCAGCGGGTGGCCGTGGGCCTCGTAGGCGGCACCGCCCACCTTGGCCTCTTCCATCTCGAAACGCAGGTCGAGGCAGCCCAGCACCTTCACGGCCTCGGCCATGATCTCGGTTCCGATGCCGTCGCCCGGCAGGATCGCAATCTTCACGAATCTGTTCCTTCAGTTCACAGTCAACACGGTCGGCGCAGGCTCAAGGCCGGGCCCGGGGTCACAGCGTGTGGGCGAGCCACGGTTTGGTCAGCAGGCGCTCGGCCTCGAACGCCTTGATCTTGTCGGCATGGCGCAGCGTGAGGCCGATGTCGTCGAAGCCGTTGACGAGGCAGTACTTGCGGAACGCCTCGATCTGGAACGGCAGCTCGCCGCCGTCGGGCTTCACGACCACCTGGCGCTCCAGGTCGACGGTGAGCTCGTAGCCCACGAACGCGTTGACCTCGTCGAACAGGCGCGCCACCTCGTGCTCGGGCAGCACGATGGGCAGCAGGCCGTTCTTGAAGCTGTTGTTGAAGAAGATGTCGGCGTAGCTCGGGGCGATGATGGCCCGGAAGCCGTACTGGTCGAGCGCCCACGGGGCGTGCTCGCGCGACGAGCCGCAGCCGAAGTTCTGGCGCGTGAGCAGCACCGACGCGCCTTTGTAGCGCGGCTGGTTCAGCACGAAATCAGGGTTCACCTTGCGCGTGGCGGGGTCCTGGCCGGGTTCGCCATGGTCGAGGTAGCGCCATTCGTCGAACAGGTTCGGGCCGAAGCCCGTGCGCTTGATGGACTTCAGGAACTGCTTGGGAATGATCGCGTCGGTGTCGACGTTTTCACGGTCGAGCGGCGCGACCAAGCCCTTGTGGATGCGAAAAGCTTGCATGGTGTCCTAAGTGACGCTTACTTCTTCTTGTCGGCGGATTCCTCCACCTTCTCCCCGGCCTTCTGAACGTCCCTGCCAAAGCCGCTGACGGTGTTGCAACCGACGAGCACGAGGCAGGCGCTGGCGAACAGGATGGCAGTGATCTTTTTCATGGGATCGTCCTTTCGGGGAGGTGGTGGAGCCCTCAGTGTGTCAGGCGAGCCGACGCACGTCGACGAAATGGCCTTCGATGGCGGCCGCGGCCGCCATGGCCGGGCTCACCAGGTGCGTGCGGCCACCCGCGCCCTGCCGCCCCTCGAAGTTGCGGTTGGACGTGGACGCGCAGCGCTCACCCGGCTCCAGCCGGTCGGCGTTCATGGCCAGGCACATGGAACAGCCCGGCTCGCGCCATTCGAAGCCCGCGTCGGTGAAGATCTTGTCGAGGCCTTCGCGCTCGGCCTGCTCCTTCACGAGCCCGGACCCCGGCACCACGAGCGCCAGCTTCACGTTCTTCGCGAGCTTGCGGCCCAGGCGGCGAACGACGGCCGCGGCCTCGCGCATGTCCTCGATGCGGGAGTTGGTGCACGAGCCGATGAACACCTTGTCGATCAGGATGTCCGCGATGGGCTTGTTCGGCTCGAGGTTCATGTACGTCAGCGCGCGTTCCATGGCGCCGCGCTTGTTCGCGTCCTTCTCGCGATCGGGGTCCGGCACGCGGTCCTCGATGGAAAGCACCATCTCGGGCGAGGTGCCCCAGGTGACCTGCGGGCGGATCTGCGTGGCGTCGAGTTCGACCACCGCATCGAACTTCGCGTCGGCATCGGAATGCAGCGTGCGCCAGTAGGTGATGGCCTGCTGCAGTTCGGGACCGGTGGGCGAGAACGGGCGGTTCTGCACGTACTGGATGGTGGTGTCGTCGACGGCCACCAGGCCCGCGCGGGCGCCGCCCTCGATGGCCATGTTGCAGACCGTCATGCGGCCTTCCATGCTCAGCGCACGGATGGCCGAGCCGGCGAACTCGATGGTGTAGCCCGTGCCGCCGGCGGTGCCGATGCGGCCGATGATGGCGAGCACGATGTCCTTCGCGCCGCAGCCGAAGGGCAGCTGGCCCTCGACCTTCACGAGCATGTTCTTCGCCTTGCGGGCGAGCAGCGTCTGCGTGGCGAGCACGTGCTCGACCTCGCTGGTGCCGATGCCGTGCGCCAGCGCGCCGAACGCGCCGTGCGTGGACGTGTGCGAGTCACCGCAGACCACGGTCATGCCGGGCAGCGTGGCGCCTTGCTCCGGGCCGATGACGTGCACGATGCCCTGGCGCTTGTCGTTCATCTTGAACTGCGTGATGCCCAGGCGGTCGCAGTTGGCGTCGAGCGTGTCGACCTGCAGGCGCGAGACCGGGTCGGCGATGCCGTGCGAGCGGTCGGTGGTGGGCACGTTGTGGTCGCTGACCGCCAGGTTGGCGGACAGGCGCCACACCTTGCGGTGCGCCTGCTCCAGGCCTTCGAAGGCCTGCGGGCTGGTGACTTCGTGCACCAGGTGGCGGTCGATGTAGAGCACGGCGGTGCCGTCCTCTTCGGTGTGGACGACGTGTTCGTCCCAGATCTTGTCGTACAGCGTGCGGCCCATGGCTTGCGTTTTCCGTGGCTCTGGCAGGGGAAGAGGCTGATTTTAGGCGTTTCGCAACAAAAACCCCGGCTCGAGGCCGGGGTTTCTTTGCGATTTCGAGGGGTCGGCCCTTTCGGACCGGCCTCCGAAACGGCGTTCAGCGTTGCGCGATCGGTTTGACGTCGCGGGCGACCGAGCCATTGAATAGCTGACGGGGACGGCCGATCTTGTACTCCGGGTCGCCGATCATCTCGTTGAGCTGGGCGATCCAGCCCACCGTGCGCGCGAGCGCGAAGATGGCCGTGAACAGGCTCACCGGGATGCCGATGGCGCGCTGCACGATGCCCGAGTAGAAGTCGACGTTCGGGTAGAGCTTGCGCGACACGAAGTAGTCGTCTTCCAGGGCGATCTTCTCGAGCGCCATGGCCAGCTTGAACAGCGGGTCGTTCTGCAGGCCCAGGGCGTTGAGCACCTCGTGGCAGGTCTCGCGCATCAGCTTGGCGCGCGGGTCGTAGTTCTTGTAGACACGGTGACCGAAGCCCATCAGCTTGATGCCGGAGTTCTTGTCCTTCACCTGCTTGATGAACTCGCCGATCTTCTCGATGCCGCCCGAACGCTGGATGTCTTCCAGCATGTTGAGCGCGGCTTCGTTCGCACCGCCGTGGGCAGGGCCCCACAGGCAGGCGACGCCGGCGGCGATGGCCGCGAACGGGTTCGTGCCCGACGAGCCGCACAGGCGGACCGTGGAGGTCGAGGCGTTCTGCTCGTGGTCGGCGTGCAGGATGAAGATGCGGTCGAGGGCGCGCACGACGACGTCGTTCGGCGTGTAGTCCTCGCACGGCGTGGCGAACATCATGCGCGTGAAGTTCGCCGCGTACGACAGGTCGTTCTTCGGGTAGATGTACGGCTGGCCGATGCCGTACTTGTAGGCCATGGCGACCAGCGTGGGCATCTTCGCGATCAGGCGGATGGCCGAGATCTCGCGGTGCTCCGGGTTCGTGATGTCCGTGCTGTCGTGATAGAAGGCCGACAGGCCGCCCACCAGGCCCGTCATGACGGCCATCGGGTGCGCGTCGCGGCGGAAGCCGCGCAGGAAGAACTGCATCTGCTCGTTGACCATCGTGTGCTTGGTCACGAGGCCGGTGAACTCGGTCTTCTGCGTCGCGTTCGGCAGCTCGCCGTTCAGCAGCAGGTAGCAGGTCTCGAGGTAGTCGCAGTTGGTGGCCAGCTGCTCGATGGGGTAGCCGCGGTACAGCAGTTCGCCCTTGTCGCCATCGATGTACGTGATGGCCGACTGGCACGAAGCCGTGGACAGGAAGCCGGGGTCATAGGTGAACTTGCCGGTCTGCGCGTACAGCTTGCGGATGTCGATGACATCGGGGCCGACGCTGCCTTTGTAAACCGGCAGGTCCATCGCGGGGCTGCCGTCCGAGAACGACAGGGTGGCTTTCACGTCAGACGGGGTCATGGGCATTCCTTAAAAACGAAAAATTGCGGGAAAGACACTCTTCATCGGCTGCTTGGGCAGACGTCAGCGGGGCAGCGCGGGCGCCCGAAGCTGGTGCAGAACGGTCAGCACCTCTTCGGTCGCCAATTCGCCCTCGGGTTCCTTCCGGGCGAGCAACAGATCGAGCAGGTCGTTGTCGGACAGGTCCATCAACGCGAGCAAGGCTTGGGCCTGATTCTCCGTCAAGGTGGCTTCGTGGCGAACGAAGAAGCGCTCGACGAACAGATCATTCTCCAGCAAGCCGCGGCGGCAGCGCCACTTCAGCTTGCTGAGAGCCCGGGCATCGATCAGTTGCTCGGTCATGGGATTAAACCGCGCGGCGCACCATCAGCTCTTTGATCTTCCCAATGGCCTTGGTGGGGTTGAGGCCCTTCGGGCAGACGTCCACGCAATTCATGATCGTGTGGCACCGGAACAGGCGGTACGGGTCCTCGAGGTTGTCGAGGCGTTCCGCCGTGCCCTGGTCTCGGCTGTCGGCGATGAAACGGTAGGCCTGCAGCAGGCCGGCGGGGCCGACGAACTTGTCGGGGTTCCACCAGAAGCTGGGGCAGCTCGTGGAGCAGCTCGCGCACAGGATGCACTCGTACAGGCCGTTGAGCTCTTCACGCTCCTCGGGCGACTGCAGACGCTCCTTCTCGGGCGGCGGCACGTCGTTCACGAGGTACGGCTTGATCGAGTTGTACTGCGTGAAGAACTGGGTCATGTCCACGATCAGGTCGCGGATGACCGGCAGCCCCGGCAGCGGCTTCAGCACGATCGGGTCCTTGAGCGTGCGCATGTTCGTGAGGCACGCGAGGCCGTTCTTGCCGTTGATGTTCATCGCGTCCGAACCGCAGACGCCTTCGCGGCACGAGCGGCGGAACGACAGCGTCGGGTCCACCTGCTTGAGCTTCACGAGGGCGTCGAGCAGCATGCGCTCGCTGCCGTCGAGCTCGACCTCGATGGTCTGCATGCGCGGCTTCGTGTCGGTGTCGGGGTCGTAGCGGTAGATCTGGAATACACGCTTGGTCATGACTTCTTTCCTGGTGCGCTAAGGGAGGTCCGGCCGTTCAGAACGAACGCACCTTCGGCGGGATCGACGCGGTGGTCAGCGGCGTGAGGTTCACCGGCTTGTACTCGAGGCGCAGGTCGGACGAGTACCACAGCGTGTGCTTCATCCATTCCTTGTCGTTGCGGCCGTTCGGGAACTCCGGCGTGTCGCCGTAGTCGTCGACGGTGTGTGCACCGCGGCTCTCGTGGCGGGCGGCGGCCGAGATCATCGTGGCCAGGGCCACCTCGATGAGGTTCTCGACTTCCAGCGCCTCGATGCGGGCCGTGTTGAACACCTTGGACTTGTCGGCCAGGTGGATGTTCTTCACGCGCTTGGCGACTTCCTTGATCTGCTTCACACCCTCGTCCATCACGGCCTGGGTGCGGAACACCGCGGCGTGGGCCTGCATGGTGGAGCGGATGTCGTTGGCCACGTCCTGGGCATATTCGCCCGACGTGCTCGACTCGTATTTCGCGAGGCGCGACAGCGTGAAGTCGGCAGCGGTGGCCGGCAGGTCCTTGTGGCCCTTGGCCTTCAGGTTCGCGTCGACGATGTGGTTGCCGGCCGCACGGCCGAACACCAGCAGGTCGAGCAGCGAGTTCGTGCCCAGGCGGTTCGCGCCGTGCACGCTCACGCAGGCGCATTCGCCCACGGCATAGAGTCCGTTGATGATCTCGTTCTTGCCGTCCTTCGGCACCACGACCTGGCCGTGGATGTTCGTCGGGATGCCGCCCATCTGGTAGTGGATGGTGGGCACCACGGGGATCGGCTCCTTCGTGATGTCGACGTTCGCGAAGTTGTGGCCGATCTCGAACACGGACGGCAGGCGCTTCATGATGGTCTCGGCGCCCAGGTGGGTCATGTCGAGGACCACGTAGTCCTTGTTGGGACCGCAGCCACGGCCTTCCTTGATTTCCTGGTCCATGCAGCGGGACACGAAGTCGCGCGGGGCCAGGTCCTTCAGCGTGGGCGCGTAGCGCTCCATGAAGCGTTCGCCGTTGCTGTTGCGCAGGATGGCGCCTTCGCCGCGGCAGCCTTCGGTCAGCAGCACGCCCGCGCCGGCCACGCCGGTGGGGTGGAACTGCCAGAACTCCATGTCCTGCAGCGGGATGCCGGCGCGGGCGGCCATGCCGAGGCCGTCGCCGGTGTTGATGAACGCGTTCGTGGAGGCCGCGAAGATGCGCCCTGCCCCGCCGGTGGCGAGCAGCACGGTCTTGGCTTCGAGGATGTGCACGTCGCCCGTTTCCATCTCGAGGGCGGTGACACCGACGACGTCGCCGCTGTCGTCACGGATCAGGTCGAGCGCCATCCACTCGACGAAGAAGTTCGTGCGGGCCTTGACGTTCTGCTGGTACAGCGTGTGCAGCATCGCGTGACCGGTGCGGTCGGCCGCGGCGCAGGCGCGTTGCACGGGCTTCTCGCCGTAGTTGGCGGTGTGGCCGCCGAACGGGCGCTGGTAGATGGTGCCGTCGGGGTTGCGGTCGAACGGCATGCCGAAGTGCTCGAGCTCGTACACGACCTTCGGGGCTTCACGGCACATGAACTCGATGGCGTCCTGGTCGCCGAGCCAGTCGGAACCCTTCACCGTGTCGAAGAAGTGGTAGTGCCAGTTGTCCTCGGACATGTTGCCGAGCGAGGCGCCGATGCCACCCTGGGCGGCGACGGTGTGCGAGCGGGTCGGGAAGACCTTCGACAGCACGGCCACGTTCAGGCCGGCCTGGGCCAGCTGCAGCGAAGCCCGCATGCCGGAGCCGCCGGCCCCGACGATCACGACGTCGAACTTGCGCTTGGTCACAGAAGTAGTTGCGCTCACGTTTACAGTCTCCACAGCACTTGGACGGCCCAGCCGCCACAACCCACCAGCCAAACGATCACGGCCACCTGAAGCGCGAGCTTCACGCCCACGGCCTTGACGTAGTCCATCAGCACGTCGCGCATGCCCACCCACACGTGGTACAGCAGGGCCACGATGGTGACGAACGTCAGCAGCTTCATCCACTGCGACGAGAAGATGGCGCTCCACTTGGCGTAGCCCATCTCGGCGCCGAAGAGGATCTGCACGATGAGCGCGACGGTGAACAGCGCCATCAGCACGGCGGTGACGCGCTGCGCAAGCCAGTCGCGCAGGCCGTAGTGCGCGCCGACGACGACGCGCTTGGAACCGTAGTTCGGAGTTGTCATGTTCGGAGGTTCCGGATCAGAAGAAGAGCTTGAAGCCCAGGGCAGCCGTCAGCAGCAGGCTGATGGCCAGCGTGGCGACGGCCGAGCTGCGGCCGAATTCCTTGCTCACCGAGTGGGTGGCGTCCATGTAGAGGTGGCGCACGCCGGCGGTGAAGTGGTGCAGGTAGGCCCAGATCAGCGCGAGCACCACCAGCTTGAAGAACCAGCCCGGCACGAAGCCGAGGCCGCCCACGAACACGTCGGCGATGTACTGGTACGTGACGTCGGAGTTGAGGCTGTTGTCGAGCAGCCAGATGATGAACGGCAACAGCACGAACATGATGATCCCGCTCACGCGGTGCAGGATCGAGACCCAGCCGGCCGGAGGCAGGCGGTACTGGGTCGCGTCGACGAGACGCATCGTGCCCGGTCGCTGTTTGATGGTGTCTGACATAAAACCTCGTTGCTCTGACAAAGAAGGACGGGACCCGGATGGCCCCTTCGACCCGCGACCATAGCCACAGGAAACTTGTGGATTTTATTGCAACGCAGCACGTTGCGCTCGCGCAATGTCAGTCCGCGGCTCGATCCGCGCACAAACACCACACGCTGTTCAACTCAGTTCGTTGCGGTAGTAGTGCGCCTCGGTGTTGTAAAGGCCGCGCCGCAGCTCGACCGGCTTGTCGTCGTAGGTGCGCGACAGGCGCTCCACGCTCAGCAGCGGCGCACCCTGCGCCACCTGCAGAAGTTCCGAGGCCGTCGCGTCGGCAGCCACGGCCCTCAATTGTTCCTCGGCGCGGATCATGCGCACGCCGAACTCGGTCTCGAACATGCCGTACATGGGCCCGCGGTACTCGGCGAGCCGCTCGCCCGTGAGGCCCTTGAAGAGGTTGCCCGGCAACCAGATGTCGTCGAGCACCACGGGCACGCCCCGGAAGTGCATCACGCGGCGCACCTCGACGACGGGGTCGCCCGCCTTCAGCTCGAGGGCGCGGCTCACGTCGGCCGGCGCGCGCAACCTGCGGCAATCGATCACGCGCCGGGTCACGTTGCCCGTTTCACCGTCGTCGGACATCAGCCGGAGGAAACGGAACTGGATCTTCTGTTCGGAATGGGTGGCGACGAAGGTGCCCTTGCCCTGGCGGCGCACGACGAGGTTCTCGTCGGCGAGCGCGTCGATGGCCTTGCGCACCGTGCCCTGGCTCACCTTGTAGCGCGCGGCGAGTTCGACCTCGCTCGGGATCAGTTCGCCCGGCCGCCACTCGCCGGCCTGCAGGCTGCGCGTGATCAGCGTCTTGATCTGCTGGTACAGCGGGCTGAATGCCGGTCCGTCCGACACAGGGTCGGTGGTGGACGAGGCGGGGGACGAAACCATGGGGCGGATTGCAGCACAAGCCCCTCCTCGCGTCCATGAATCCCGACCGCCTGTCTTATATAAGACATAAGAGCATTGACGGACTTCGGGTTGGCCCCTAGACTCGCCTACACTTCCGGTCTGGCCCCCGACGCGCTGCCGCCTCCGGTGACACCCTCGCCGCCCGCGCCAACGCCTGCCACCGTCGAATCCTCACCACTTCCAAGCGGAGTCCCCCCATGAGCAAGAAACCCGTTCGCGTTGCTGTCACCGGTGCCGCCGGTCAGATCGGTTACGCCCTGCTGTTCCGTATCGCCTCCGGCGAAATGCTGGGCAAGGACCAGCCGGTGATCCTGCAGCTGCTGGAAATCCCCGACGAGAAGGCCCAGAACGCGCTCAAGGGCGTGATCATGGAACTCGAAGACTGCGCGTTCCCGCTGCTGGCCGGCATCGAAGCCCACAGCGACGCCGAGTCCGCCTTCAAGAACACCGACTACGCCATCCTCGTGGGCGCCCGCCCCCGCGGCCCGGGCATGGAGCGCAAGGACCTGCTGAGCGCCAACGCCCAGATCTTCACGGTGCAGGGCAAGGCCCTGAACAAGGTCGCCTCGCGCAACGTGAAGGTGCTCGTGGTCGGCAACCCCGCCAACACCAACGCCTACATCGCGATGAAGAGCGCGCCGGACCTGCCGCGCGAGAACTTCACCGCCATGCTGCGCCTCGACCACAACCGCGCTGCCTCGCAGATCGCGGCCAAGACCGGCGGCACCGTCGGCGGCATCGAGAAGCTGACCGTCTGGGGCAACCACTCGCCCACGATGTACGCCGACTACCGCTTCGCCACCATCGACGGCAAGAACGTCAAGGAAGCGATCAACGACGACGTGTGGAACCGTGACACGTTCCTGCCCACCGTGGGCAAGCGCGGCGCCGCCATCATCGCCGCCCGCGGCCTGAGCTCGGCCGCCTCGGCCGCCAACGCCGCCATCGACCACATGCGCGACTGGGCCCTGGGCACCAACGGCAAGTGGGTCACGATGGGCATCCCGTCGAACGGCGAATACGGCATCCCGAAGGACGTGATCTTCGGCTTCCCGGTCACCACCGAGAACGGCAAGTACAAGATCGTCGAAGGCCTGCCCATCGACGCCTTCAGCCAGGAACGCATCGACCTGACGCTCAAGGAACTCACCGAAGAGCAGGACGGCGTCAAGCACCTCCTCTGATCGCTCTCGCGATCACCCCGAAAGGCCAGCATCTCGCTGGCCTTTTTCGTTCCCGCCCGCTAGGCTGATTGAATGAAGACCGAGTCCCTGCACCCCCGCGATGCGCTGTTCGAATCGAACGAACGCGCCCCCGCCCTGCCCGTCTGCGACCACTACGCCGGCGTGCCGGCCCGCATGGCCAAGAGCCTCCAGATGCAGGGCGAACTGGGCCCGGTGTTCGACGTCACCCTCGACTGCGAGGACGGCGCACCCGTCGGCGGCGAAGCCGAACACGCCGCCCACGTGGCCGAGTTGCTCGTGTCCCCGGCCAACCGCTTCGACCGCGTGGGCGCCCGCGTGCACCCGGCCGACCACCCGTCGTTCGAGCAGGACGTCGACACCCTCGTGAAGACCGCGGGCGAGCGCCTCGCGTACCTGATGGTGCCGAAGGTCTCCGGCCTCGCGCAGACCACCCGCGCCGTCGAGGCCATCGACGCGGCCGCGCGCCGCCACGGCCTCGCGCGCCAGGTCCCGGTGCACGCGCTGATCGAGACCCACGGCGGCCTGCGCGAGGTGTTCGACATCGCCGCGTTGCCGCGCATCGAGTCGCTGTCGTTCGGCCTGATGGACTTCGTGTCCGCCCACCGCGGCGCCATCCCCCAGGCCGGCATGAGCGCGCTCGGGCAGTTCGAGCACCCGCTCGTGCTGCGCGCCAAGCTCGAGATCGCCGCCGCGTGCCACGCCGCGGGCAAGACCCCGTCGCACTGCGTGGTCACCGAGTTCCGCCGGGCCAGCCTGCTGCAGGAAGCCGCCACGAAGGCCTGCCGGCAGCTGGGCTACCTGCGCATGTGGAGCATCCACCCCGACCAGATCCGCCCGATCGTCGAGGCCTTCGCCCCCACGGCCGCGGAGACGGACATGGCCACCGAGATCCTGATGGCCGCGCGCGCGGCCCGCTGGGCCCCCATCAGCCACCGCGACACCCTGCACGACCGGGCCAGCTACCGCTACTTCTGGCACGTCCTCGAACGCGCCCACCGCACCGGACAGCCACTGCCGGCCGAGGTGCGAGAGGTGTTTTTCGAAGACGACCTCACCTGAAAGTGTCGCAATCCCGTCACAGCCGCCAAACAATTGTTTCCGGCCCCCGCGGCGTTCGCGGCGCTGCGCTAGCACGGCCCGCGACGGCCGTGCGCGGCCCGACCCTGATCGCAGCGTGAATTCGCGCACGGCCGCCGCGATCAGCGCACACTGCTGCCAGAAGGAACCCCACCGCCGGGGTGCCGAGCGGTCCGTGAGCCCCTCCGCGGCCGGGCGCAAATTGTTTCAATCGGGTGCGTTCCCGGCTGCCTGCCACGGAGCAGCCACTCCACAATCGCGCCCACCTTCACCAACATCCCCTTGGAGTTTTCCGATGATCCGCATTGCCGCTCTTGCAGCCGCTCTCGCCCTCACGAGCGTGTCCGCCCTGGCCCAGCAGGCCGCCCCGGCCGAGAAGAAGCCGGCCGCCACCAAGAAGGCCCCCGCGAAGAAGGCCGCCGCCCCGGCCGCCAAGACCCTGGCTCCCGCCAGCCAGGAACAGCTGATGGCCGCCGAACGCACCTACTTCGGCGAATACGAGTGCGATTTCAAGCAGACGATCCAGATCGCCATGAACCCGAAGTCGCCGGGCTACGTCGACGTGGCGTTCAAGAAGGCCATCTACACGATGAAGCCCGTGCTGTCCTCCACCGGCGCCCTGCGCCTGGAAGACGTGACCGGCCGCACCCTGCTGATCCAGATCGCCAACAAGTCCATGCTGATGGACGTGAAGGTGGGCCAGCGCCTGGTGGACGACTGCGTGCACGAGAAGCAGCGCGAAACCGCCATGGCCGTGAAGCAGCAACAGGCCTCGCAGCCGATCAACTGATCCCTGCGGTGTCACTTCGGTGACGCCTTGTCCGAGCAGACCGCTCGGACGCCAACACTCCGAATCGATTGGTATGTACAATTCGTACGTACTGATCCATTCGGAGTTTGCCCATGGAAGCCACCGTCGCGGAACGCGGCCAGATCACACTGCCCAAGGCGGTGCGTGATGCACTGGGCTTGACCAAGGGCACCACGCTCAAGGTCGAACTGGACGGCGGCCGCATCATCCTCCGCAAGGATGTCAGCAAGGCCCTGCGCGAAGCGCGCGGCAAGTTCAAGCTCGTCGACGGCTACACCAGCACCGACGACGCCATGCGCGCCATCCGCGGCCGCGCCCCCAACGACCCCCTCGACCAATGATCGCGGTCGACTCCTCCGTGCTGTTCGACGTGCTGATCGGCGATCCGCAGTTCGCCGCCGCCTCGGAAACCTGCATCGGCGACGCCCTCGCCCGCGACGACGTGGTCGTCTGCGAGGCCGTGGTGGCCGAGGTGCAGTCCATGCTCGACACCTCGGTCAACCTCATGGACACGCTCGGCCAGCTGGGCATCCGCTACGACCCCGTCGGTGAAGCCGCCGCCATGCGCGCCGGCCACATGAACAAGCGCTTCCGCGCCCGTGGCGGCAAGCGCGAACGGGTCGTGGCCGACTTCCTGGTCGGGGCCCATGCCTTGCTTCAGTGTGACGCCCTGATCACCCGGGACGCCGCCTTCTTCCGGGACTTCTTCAAAGGTCTCAAGGTCATCCAGCCCACGGCCCCATGAGGGCCGGCGGCTCCCATTCCCGCTTTTTCAGAGAGAGAGAACCCACCATGCTCCAAGCCTACCGCCAACATGTCGCCGAACGCGCCGCGCTCGGCATCCCGCCGCTGCCGCTGTCGGCCCAGCAGACCGCCGAGCTCATCGAGCTGCTGAAGGCACCGCCCGCGGGCGAAGGCGCCGAGCTGGTGCAGCTGCTCACCCATCGCGTGCCTGCCGGCGTGGACGACGCCGCCAAGGTCAAGGCCTCCTACCTGGCTGCCGTGGCCCACGGCACCGAAGCCTGCTCGCTGATCTCGCGTGAACAGGCCACCCAGCTGCTCGGCACCATGCTCGGCGGCTACAACATCAGTCCGCTGGTCGACCTGCTCGACGACGCCGCCGTCGGCGCCGTGGCCGCGGAAGGCCTCAAGAAGACGCTGCTGATGTTCGACCAGTTCCACGACGTCAAGGAAAAGGCCGACAAGGGCAACGCCAACGCCAAGGCCGTGCTGCAGAGCTGGGCCGACGCCGAGTGGTTCACGAGCCGCCCGGAAGTGCCGGCCAGCATCACCGTCAGCATCTTCAAGGTGCCCGGCGAAACCAACACCGACGACCTGTCGCCCGCCCCCGACGCCTGGAGCCGCCCGGACATCCCGCTGCACGCCCTGGCGATGCTGAAGAACAAGCGCGACGGCGCTCCGTTCACGCCGGAGGAAGACGGCAAGCGCGGCCCGATCAAGTTCATCCAGGACCTGGCGGCCAAGGGCAACATGGTCGCCTACGTCGGCGACGTGGTCGGCACCGGCTCCAGCCGCAAGTCCGCCACCAACTCGGTGCTGTGGTTCACGGGCGAGGACATCCCCTTCATCCCGAACAAGCGCTTCGGCGGCGTGTGCCTCGGCAACAAGATCGCCCCGATCTTCTACAACACGATGGAAGACGCCGGCGCGCTGCCGATCGAACTCGACGTGTCGCAGATGAACATGGGCGACGTGGTGGAACTGCGCCCGTACGACGGCAAGGCCCTCAAGAACGGCCAGGTCATCGCCGAGTTCAAGGTCAAGAGCGACGTGCTCTTCGACGAAGTGCGCGCCGGTGGCCGCATCCCCCTGATCGTCGGCCGCGGCCTGACCGCCAAGGCGCGTGAAGCCCTGGGCCTGACGCCCAGCACGCTGTTCCGCCTGCCCCAGGCCCCGGTGGACACCAAGAAGGGCTTCTCGCTCGCGCAGAAGATGGTCGGCCGCGCCTGCGGCATGCCGGAAGGCCAGGGCGTGCGCCCGGGCACGTACTGCGAGCCGCGCATGACCTCGGTGGGTTCGCAGGACACCACGGGCCCGATGACCCGTGACGAACTGAAGGACCTCGCCTGCCTCGGCTTCTCCGCCGACCTGGTGATGCAGAGCTTCTGCCACACGGCCGCGTATCCGAAGCCCGTGGACGTGAAGATGCACCACGACCTGCCCGAGTTCATCAGCACCCGCGGCGGCATCGCGCTGCGCCCGGGCGACGGCGTGATCCACAGCTGGCTCAACCGCTTCCTGCTGCCCGACACCGTCGGCACCGGCGGCGACAGCCACACCCGCTTCCCGATCGGCATCAGCTTCCCCGCCGGTTCCGGCCTGGTGGCGTTCGCCGCCGCCACGGGCGTGATGCCGCTCGACATGCCGGAAAGCGTGCTCGTGCGCTTCAAGGGCAAGATGCAGGCGGGCGTCACCCTGCGTGACCTCGTGAACGCGATCCCGCTGTATGCCATCCGCCAGGGCCTGCTGACGGTCGAGAAGAAGGGCAAGAAGAACATCTTCTCGGGCCGCATCCTCGAGATCGAAGGCCTGCCCGACCTGAAGGTCGAGCAAGCGTTCGAACTGAGCGACGCCTCGGCCGAACGTTCGGCCGCCGGCTGCACGGTGCACCTGAACAAGGAACCGATCATCGAGTACGTCAACAGCAACATCACGCTGATGAAGTGGATGATCGCCGAGGGCTACGCCGACGCACGCACCCTGCAGCGCCGCATCGCCGCCCAGGAAGCCTGGCTGAAGGACCCGCAGCTGCTCAAGGGCGACGCCGACGCCGAGTACGCCGCCGTCATCGAGATCGACCTGGCCGACATCCACGAGCCCATCGTGGCGTGCCCGAACGACCCGGACGACGTGAAGACGCTCGCCGATGTCGCCGGCGCCAAGATCGACGAAGTGTTCATCGGCTCGTGCATGACCAACATCGGTCACTTCCGTGCCGCATCGAAGCTGCTCGAGAACAAGCGCGACATCCCGGTGAAGCTGTGGGTGGCCCCGCCGACCAAGATGGACGCGAAGAAGCTGTCCGACGAAGGCCACTACGGCGTGCTCGGCACGGCCGGCGCCCGCATGGAAATGCCGGGTTGCAGCCTGTGCATGGGCAACCAGGCCCAGGTGAAGGAAGGCGCGACGGTGTTCTCCACCAGCACCCGCAACTTCCCGAACCGCCTCGGCAAGAACAGCAACGTCTACCTCGGTTCCGCCGAGCTGGCCGCCATCTGCTCGAAGCTCGGCCGCATCCCCACGAAGGAAGAGTACCTGGCCGACATGGGCGTGCTGACCGCCGCCAGCGACAAGGTCTACCAGTACCTCAACTTCGACCGCATCGACGAGTTCACCGAAGCGGCCGACAAGGTCTCTGCTTGATCCTCACCTCCATGTGAGACCCGAAGGGCCCGCGCAAGCGGGCCCTTTTCTTTGCACTGCTTCACACTCCTTCACGAAAGTTCCGTCGGCCCCGGGAAACTCCGCCCCGGGACAACCCGGGCAACAGCGACTGCGTTCAAGTCGCTGCCGTTCCGCCCTCCGCAGAATCCGTTCCGTCCCAGGCCACGACGCCGCGGATGAACACACAAGAACCCTGACGGAGACAACCTTGAACGCATCCCTCAAGCGACTGGCCTTCGCGGCCGCCCTCTGCGTGCCCCTGGCCGCCTGGTCCGGCACCTTCACCGACACCTACTCCGGCTCGGGCGGCACCTCCAGCTGCCTGACGAGCTACAAGCTGCGCGGCAACGAACCGTCGAGCGGCAAGCACCCCGTGTTCCTCTACATGGTGGGCACCACCGAGACCTACGACAACGGCCAGGCGATGGCCGCCGTCAACGAGATGGCCGCGAAGGGCTTCGTGGCCGCCGCCGTCGAGTACAACAGCGGCTCGTTCGGCACCTGCTCGCAGATCGGCCAGAAGGCCGCCTGCATCTTCAAGCCGAGCAGCTCGGCCAGCGCGGTGAGCAAGCTGTGCGCACGCGCCACCGCCGACTGCAGCAAGGGCGTGGTCGTCGCCGGTTTCAGCCAGGGTTCGGTGATCGCCACCACCGCGAAGAACTACGACAGCCGCGTGCGCGCCGCCTACGGCATGGGCACGCACACCACCTACTCGGTCTACAGCCTGTCGTCGTGCATGGCCGCAGGCAAGTACACGCTGCCCACCACGAACCTGCGCATCGTCAACGGCGAGACCGACACCTTCCCCGGCGGCACACCCGCCACCGTGCGCGCGTCCTCGCAGAACGTCACGGGCAAGAACTGCGGCAGCAGCGCCTACAACTGCCAGAACAGCAACGGCAGCGGCTGGATCATGGTGCGCGGCTCGCAGGTCGGCGACCTCTCGGCCGACCACTGCTACCAGCGCGCCAGCGGCGACTGCCTGGGCCTGCAGGACGTGCTGGACAACGGCTGGCGCAACGGCAGCGACCCGTGGCAACTCAAGGCCAACCTGACCTGGCTGGCGGGCTTCGCCACGCCGTGACGGCCACGCCGGACGATCGCTGAAAAGAACCCTTGTCTGGGGTGTTTGGGGCCCCCGGTGCGCGTCTGACCGGGTGCCCCGTTTTGCCTGACGCAACGGACCTCAGGTTCGCCCCGAGGTCCGCGGCCACGCCACGGGACTATCGTCGACCATGTCCTTCCGCCACGACACACGCGGCACGCCGAACCAGATGTACCTGTTCGACGACGGGTTCGTGTTCACCTGCCGCGACGTCCATTCCGAAACGGCCCGCTTCAACGCGGCCCTGCTGCTCTCGCTCGACGGCGGCAGTTTCGACCTCGGCGCCGGCGACAGCACCCACCGGCTCTCGGCCGCCGCGGTGCGCCCGCTGCTCACGCGGCGGCTGCACGCCGACGGCCACCGCTTCGTCAGCATCGGCCTGAGCCCCAACCACGTGGACTTCCGCCCGTTCGGCGTGCTCACCGCACCGGGCTACCTGGGCCTCGACCCCGCGCCGTTCGCCCGCTGGGCCGGGCCCCTCGCGGCGCTGCACGCGGGCGACCTGTCACCGCTGGCCGCCCGTGACCTCTCCGACCAGCTGGTGCGCGAGGCCGTGGCCCAGTTGCCCACCCCTCGCCCGCTCGACCCGCGCGTGGCCCACGCCATCGAACGCCTCGACCAGGACCCGCAGCTCCCGCTGGAGGACCTGGCCGACGAGACCGGCCTGTCGTACGACCGCATGTCGCACCTGTTCTCGGAGTCGATGGGGCTGCCGCTGCGCAGCTACACGCTCTCGCTGAAGATCCACACGGCGGCCCGGCTGGTGGGCACCGGCCTCAACATGACCGACATCGCCCACGCCGCCGGGTTCTCCGACTCGTCGCACTTCTCGCGCGTGTGGCTGCGCGCGTACGGCGGCACGCCGTCGTACTTCTATGCGAGCGACCACGTGCGCCTGCAGCGGCTGCTGGGCGAACACCCGAACCGCCGCGACCAGTGGTCGGATCAGCGGTCCGGGGCGATCTCGGTGGCGTAGTCGACCAGCGCGCCCAGGATGTCCTGGCCACGGTCGTCGGCCTCGGGCTCCAGCGCCTCCACGCGCTCGAAAAACGCTTCGAGCGTGAACGCGCCGCCCGCACCGTCGTGCAGGCGCGCCGCGCAGTGCTGCTGCCACTGCTGCTGTTCCTCGTCGCTCAGCGTGTCGGGGAAGTTGCGCGCGCGGTAGCGGAACAGCAGTTCCTCGAGCCGCGGGTCGGCGAACGCGGGACGCTTGTCCGCCAGCTGCGACGGCGACAGGCCGCGCAGCCGCGTGAGGTTGCGCCGGTCGTCGTTGCCCACGAAACCGCCGTACAGGTCCTCGTCGACGTCCACCGGCGACGACGGCGCCGGCCGCTCGAACACCAGCGGCCACATGCCCGCGAGGCGGTGGCCTTCGCGCGCGGCGATCTCGGCGTGGCGCATCGCGACGTCGCGCTGCAGGTTCCAGCGCGCGGCCGTCTCATCGCTCACCGTCTTCAGGTTGCCCACGACGATGGGTGACTTGTTGATGTGGAGGGTCTTGATGGGCAGGCGCGTCACGCCCTCGGGCAGCGCGTCGGCCTTGCTGAACATGCGCAGGCGCAGCGTCTCGACGTCGAGGTCGAGCAGCTCCGTGGGGTCGGACGCGAGGTCCCACACGATGACTTCGTTCTTGTTCGTGGGGTGCGGGGCCAGCGGCCACACGAGGGCCATGCCGCCGCGGTCCGTGCCGTACATGCCCGAGATGTGCAGGAAGGGCTTGCCCACGCCCATCTCGCGGATGACCTCGTCCTTGCGGCGCAGCTTCACGCAGAAGTCCCACAGGCGCGGCTGCTTCGCCTTGATCAGGCGCGCGAGCGCGATGGTGGCGCGCACGTCGGAGAGCGCGTCGTGCGCCGCCTCGTGCACGAGGCCGTTGGCCTTGGTGAGGTGCTCGAGCTTGAACGACGGGCGGCCGTCATCGTGCTTGGGCCACTCGATGCCGTCGGGCCGCAGCGCGTAGGTGGCGCGCACGACGTCGAGGATGTCCCAGCGGCCGCACTGGTTCTGCCACTCGCGCGCGTAGGGGTCGATCAGGTTGCGCCAGAACAGGTGGCGGGTGACCTCGTCGTCGAAGCGGATCGAGTTGTAGCCCACGCCCACCGTGCCCGGCAGCGCGAGTTCGGCTTCGATGATGCTGGCGAAGCGGTGCTCGGGCACGCCCTCGGCGAGGCAGGTCTGCGGCAGGATGCCGGTCAGCAGGCACGACTCGGGATCGGGCAGGTAGTCCGGTGCCGGCTGGCAATAGACCATCGTGGGTTCGCCGATCTCGTTCAGGTCGGCGTCGGTGCGCACGCCGGCGAACTGCGCCGGGCGGTCGCGCCGCGGCACGCGGCCGAAGGTTTCGTAGTCGTGCCAGTAGAAGGTGTGGGTGTCGCTCATGGCCGCGCGTTCACCGGGCCAGCACGTCGAGCAGCCAGCGGTTGAGGTGGGCCACCTCTTCCAGGCACACCGAGTGCGGCATCGGGTAGTCGTGCCACTCGATGTCGTAGCCGAGCGCGAGCAGCGCGTCGCGCGAGGCGACCGCGCGGGCGAGCGGGATCACCGGGTCCTGCCGGCCGTGCACGAGGAAGATGGGCACGTCGCGGTTGGCCGGGCTCAGCTCGGCCTCGGTCTTGTCGGCCAGCGGCAGGTAGCCGGACAGGCCGGCCAGGCCCGCGAGGCGCTCGGGGTGGCGCAGGCCCACCATCAGCGTCATGGCGCAGCCCTGCGAGAAGCCCGACAGCACGATGCGGTTGGCGGGGATGCCGCGTTCGCGCTCGCGGCGGATCAGCGCGTCGATCAGCACGCGCGACTGGCGCAGGCCGCCCTCGTCCTCGCGCCGGGCGAGGTCGGTGCCGAGGATGTCGTACCAGGCCCGCATCACGTAGCCGCCGTTCACCGTGACCGGGATCTGCGGTGCGTTGGG
Source organism: Piscinibacter gummiphilus (assembly GCF_002116905.1). Taxonomy (NCBI): domain Bacteria; kingdom Pseudomonadati; phylum Pseudomonadota; class Betaproteobacteria; order Burkholderiales; family Sphaerotilaceae; genus Rhizobacter; species Rhizobacter gummiphilus. Next base: position 2,612,589 of record NZ_CP015118.1, on the reverse strand, counting down.
GAACAGGAAGCGCACGGGCCCGACGGCATCGAGCTTGAGCTCGTCGACGAAGGATTCGAAATCGCGGCCGTCGGCGCCGAGGCCGTGCATCACGATGATCGCGGCGACCGGGTTCGGGCCGGTTTCGTATTCGAGGATTTCGAGGGAAGACATGGTGGAAGCGTCTGGAAACGTGAACCGACGCAATTTACCCGAAACCCCCGGGCCGCCCTTTTCGCAAAGGTTCCCCGAAAAGCGTGACTTCCGTCCGCACCCGCCAGATCCACGCGACTGAATTCACGAAATATGTCCGGATCGACACCTCATTTCCACCTTAAGGCCAAGAGGGTCTGCACCGATATTCCGACGGAATGGGAGCGGTCGATGCCGACCTGCGCCCTGATCGAACAACGCTCAGCCCGAAACACGCGACCGTCGCACCGTCGGAACAAGGACCCACATGGCTTCCATCATCACCTCGCTGAACACGACCCAGATCGCCGGGTTGTCGACTCGCTCGATCGCAGGATTCGGGACCGAAGACTGGGCCGCGTTCAGCTCCGACCAGATCGCCGCGCTGACCACCGCGCAGTTCGCCGCGATCCCGGCCGCCTCGATCTTCGCGATCAACACGTCGGTCATCGCCGCCATCGAGACGCGTGACCTGCGCATGCTCGGCGCCGCGACGGTCAAGGCCCTGACGACCGACCAGCTCTCCGTGATGACGAGCGACCAGCTCGGCTCGCTCACCACGGCGCAAGTCGCCGCGCTGACCACCGCGCAGATCGCGAGCCTGTCTACCGACGACCTGAACGCGTTCACCCCGACGCAGTTCGCCGCGCTGACCTCGGCGCAGGCCGCGGCGCTGACCGCCGGCCAGATCGCCAAGCTCGAGACGGCCGACCTCGCCGCGCTGAACGTCGCCGCCATCAAGGCCTTCGACTCCGCCGACATCGCCCTGCTGACCACCGACCACATCAACGCGCTGGGCACCGCCCAGATCAACGCGCTGACCGCCTCGCAGGTCGCAGGCCTCACGACCGACCAGATCGCCAAGCTCGACTCCGCCGACCTGCGCGCCCTGTCCTCCGGCGCGCTGCGTGCGCTGACCGACGCGCAGCTGGGTGCCCTGAACTCCGAACAGATCGCCTCGCTGAGCAACGCGCAGGTCGCCTCGCTGACCACCGCGCAGATCGCCGGTCTCTCCACCGATGACCTGAACGCGCTGAGCTCCGCCCAGTTCGCCGCCCTCACCTCCGACCAGGCCTCGGCGCTGACCGCCGGCCAGATCGCCAAGCTCGAGACGGCCGACCTCGCCACGCTGACCCCGGCCGCCATCCGCACGCTGGGCTCCGACGACATCGCGCTGCTGAGCACCGACCAGATCGCCGCCCTCACCTCGGCGCAAGTTGCCGTGCTGTCGAGCGCGCAAGTCGCCGGCCTCACCACCGACCAGATCGGCAAGATCGAGACCGCCGACCTCCGCGCCCTGTCCACCGCCGCCCTGCGCGCGCTGACCGACGCCCAGCTGGGTGCCCTGACCTCCGACCAGATCGGCGTGCTGACGACCGGCCAGGTCGCCTCGCTGAGCAGCAGCCAGATCGCCGGCCTGTCCACCGCCGACCTCAACGCCCTCGGCACCGGCCAGTTCGCCGCGCTGACCTCGGCGCAAGTGGCCGGACTGACCACCGACCAGATCTCGCACCTCGAATCCGCCGACCTGCGCGCCCTCACGCCGGCCGCGCTGCGTGCCCTGACCGACGCCCAACTCGGCGCCCTGACCTCCGACCAGGTCGGCTCGCTGACGAACGCGCAAGTCGCCGCGCTGAGCACCGCCCAGGTCTCCGGCCTGTCCACCGATGACCTGAACGCGCTGACCTCGGCCCAGTTCGCCGCGCTGACCTCGGCCCAGGTGGGTTCGCTCACCGCCGGCCAGCTCGGCAAGCTCGAGACCGCCGACCTCGCCGCGATGGACGTGAAGGCCCTCGACTCGGCCGACATCGCCGTGCTGACGACCGACCACATCGTGGCCCTCGGCACCGCCCAGTTCGCCTCGCTGACCGCCGCCCAGGTGGCCGGCCTGACCACCGACCAGATCGCCAAGATCGAGTCCGCCGACCTGCGTGCCATGACCCCGGCCGCGCTGCGCGCCCTGACCGACGCGCAACTCGGTGCCCTGACGTCCGACCAGATCGGCTCGCTGACCACCGCCCAGGTGTCCGGCCTGTCCACCTCGCAGATCGCCGGCCTGTCGACCGACGACCTCAACGCGCTGACCGCCGCCCAGTTCGCCTCGCTGACCTCGGCCCAGGTCGCCGCGCTGACCGGCGGCCAGATCGCCAAGCTCGAAACGGCCGACCTCGCCGCGCTGAGCCCGAACGCGATCCGCTCGCTGGGTTCGGAAGACGTCGCCCTGCTGACCACCGACCAGATCGTCGCCCTGACCTCGGCGCAAGTCGCCGTGCTGTCGAGCGCACAAGTCGCCGGCCTCACCACCGACCAGATCGGCAAGATCGAATCGGGTGACCTGCGTGCCCTCTCCACCGCCGCGCTGCGTGCGCTGACCGACGACCAGCTCGGTGCCCTGACCTCCGACCAGTTCGGCGCCCTGACGACCGGCCAGGTCGCCTCGCTGAGCAGCAGCCAGATCGCCGGCCTGTCGACCGCCGACCTCAACGCCCTCGGCACCGGCCAGTTCGCCGCGCTGAGCGCCGCGCAGGTGGCCGGCCTCACCACCGACCAGATCAGCAAGCTCGAATCGGCCGACCTGCGTGCCCTCACGCCGGCCGCGCTGCGCGCCCTGACGGACGCCCAGCTGGGTGCCCTGACCTCCGACCAGGTCGGTTCGCTGACGAACGCCCAGGTCTCGTCGCTCACGACCTCGCAGATCGCCGGCCTCTCGACCGATGACCTGAACGCCCTCGGCACGGCCCAGTTCGCCGCGCTGACGTCCGCGCAAGTGGGCTCGCTCACCGCCGGCCAGCTCGGCAAGCTCGAGACCGCCGACATCGCCGCGATGGACGTGAAGGCCCTCGACTCGGCCGACATCGCCGTGCTGACGACCGACCACATCACGGCCCTGGGCACCGCCCAGTTCGCCTCGCTGACCGCCGCGCAAGTCGCCGGCCTCACGACCGACCAGATCGCCAAGATCGAGTCGTCCGACCTGCGCGCCATGACCCCGGCCGCGCTGCGCGCGCTGACCGACGCGCAGCTCGGCGCCCTGACCTCCGACCAGATCGGTTCGCTGACCACCGCCCAGGTGGCCGGCCTGTCCACCTCGCAGATCGCCGGCCTCTCGACCGATGACCTGAACGCCCTCGGCACCGCCCAGTTCGCCGCGCTGACCGCCGACCAGGCCGGCGCGCTGACGGCGGGCCAGATCGCCAAGCTCGAGACCGCCGACATCGCCGCCCTGAGCCCGGCCGCCGTGCGCGCCCTGGGTTCGGAAGACATCGCGCTGCTGACCACCGACCAGATCGTCGCCCTGACGGCCGCTCAAGTCGCCGTGCTGTCGAGCGCCCAGGTCGCCGGCCTGACCACCGACCAGATCGGCAAGATCGAATCCGCCGACCTGCGTGCCCTGTCGACCGGCGCGATCCGCGCCCTGACCGACGCGCAGCTGGGTGCCCTGACCTCCGACCAGATCGGCGTGCTGACCACCGCGCAAGTGAGCGCCCTGAGCAGCAGCCAGATCGCCGGCCTGTCGACCGCCGACCTCAACGCCCTCGGCACCGGCCAGTTCGCCTCGCTGAGCGCGGCGCAGGTCGCGGGCCTCACCACCGACCAGATCGCCCACCTCGAATCCGCCGACCTGCGTGCCCTCACGCCGGCCGCGCTGCGCGCCCTGACGGACGCCCAGCTGGGTGCCCTGACCTCCGACCAGATGGGCGCGCTGACGAACGCGCAAGTCTCGTCGCTGACGACCTCGCAGATCGCCGGCCTCTCGACCGATGACCTGAACGCCCTGTCCTCGGCCCAGTTCGCCGCCCTCGGCTCCGCCCAGGTCGCTTCGCTGACCGCCGGCCAGCTCGGCAAGCTCGAAACCGCCGACATCGCCGCGATGGACGTCAAGGCGCTCGACTCGGCCGACATCGCCGTGCTGACCACCGACCACATCGTGGCCCTGGGCACCGCCCAGTTCGCCTCGCTGACCGCCGCGCAAGTCGCCGGCCTGACGACCGACCAGATCACGAAGATCGAATCGGCCGACCTGCGTGCGATGACCCCGGCCGCGCTGCGCGCCCTGACCGACGCCCAGCTCGGTGCCCTGACCTCCGACCAGATCGGTTCGCTGACGACCGCGCAAGTGGCGTCGCTGACCACGTCGCAGATCGCCGGCCTGTCGACCGATGACCTCAACGCGCTGACCGCCACGCAGTTCGCCGCGCTGACCTCGGTGCAGACCGCCGCCCTGCTCGGCACGCAGATCGCCAAGCTCGAAACGGCCGACCTCGCCGCCCTGAACCCGAACGCGCTGCGTGCCCTGGGTTCGGAAGACGTGGCCGTGCTGACCACCGACCAGATCGTCGCGCTGACCTCGGCCCAGTTCGCCGCCCTCACGAGCGCCCAGGTCGCCGGCCTCACCAGCGACCAGATCGCCAAGATCGAATCGGGTGACCTGCGCGCCCTGTCCACTGCGACGCTGCGCACGCTGACCTCCGACCAGGTCGCCGCGATGACCAGCGACCAGCTGGCCTCGCTGACCTCGGCCCAGATCGCCTCGCTGGCCACGAACCCGAACCAGCTCTCCGGCCTGTCCACCGCCGACATCGTCGCGCTGACCTCGGCCCAGATCGCCGCGCTCAACAGCGCCCAGCTGGCCTCGCTGACGTCCGACCAGATCGCCGCGATCGAGACGGGTGACATCCGCGCCCTGTCCGTCAACGCCCTGCGCGGCCTGACCGACGCCCAGCTCGGCGCCCTGACCTCCGACCAGTTCGCCGCGCTGACCAACGCCCAGGTCGCCGGCCTGACGACCTCGCAGATCGCCGGCCTCGCCACCAACGACCTGAACGCCCTCACCTCGGTGCAGTTCGCCGCCCTGAGCTCGGCCCAGGTCGACGCGATGACCACCGCCCAGATCGGCAAGCTCGAGACCGCCGACGTCGCCGCGCTGACCGCCGCCGCCGTCCGCGGCCTGAGCTCGGACGACATCGCCGCGCTGACCACCGACCAGATCGTCGCCCTCGGCACCGCCCAGGTCGCCGCGCTGTCGGCCGCCCAAGTCGCCGGCCTGACGACCGACCAGATCGGCAAGATCGAATCGGCCGACCTGCGTGCCCTGTCCACCGCCGCCGTGCGCGCCCTCACGGACGCCCAGCTCGGCGCGCTGACCTCCGACCAGATGTCGGTGCTGACCACGGCGCAGGTGAACGCGCTGAGCAGCGGCCAGATCGCCGGCCTGACCACCGGTGACCTGAACGCCCTCTCCACCGCGCACTTCGCCGCGCTGACCTCGGCACAGGTGGCGGGCCTCACCACCGACCAGATCAGCAAGCTCGAATCGGCCGACCTGCGTGCCCTCACGCCGGCCGCGCTGCGCGCCCTGACGGACGCCCAGCTGGGTGCCCTCACCTCCGACCAGGTCGGCTCGCTGACGAACGCGCAAGTCGCCTCGCTGACCACGTCGCAAGTGGCCGGCCTCTCGACCGATGACCTGAACGCCCTGACCTCGGCCCAGTTCGCCGCGCTGACCTCGGCGCAAGTGGGTTCGCTGACCGCCGGCCAGCTCGGCAAGCTCGAGACCGCCGACATCGCCGCGATGGACGTCAAGGCGCTCGACTCGGCCGACATCGCCGTGCTGACCACCGACCACATCGTGGCCCTGGGCACCGCCCAGTTCGCCTCGCTGACGGCCGCACAAGTCGCCGGCCTGACGACCGACCAGATCGCCAAGATCGAATCGTCCGACCTGCGTGCGATGACCCCGGCCGCGCTGCGCGCCCTCACGGACGCCCAACTCGGCGCCCTGACCTCCGACCAGATGGGTTCGCTGACGACCGCGCAAGTGGCGTCGCTGACCACGTCGCAGATCGCCGGCCTGTCCACCGATGACCTGAACGCGCTGTCGTCGGCCCAGTTCGCCGCGCTGACCGCCGACCAGGCCGGTGCGCTGACCGCCGGCCAGATCGCCAAGCTGGAGACGGCCGACCTCGCCGCGCTGAACGCCGCCGCCATCCGTGCGCTGGGTTCCGCCGAAGTCGCCCTGCTGACCACCGACCAGATCGTCGCCCTGACCTCGGCGCAAGTCGCCGTGCTGTCGAGCGCCCAGGTCGCCGGCCTCACCACCGACCAGATCGGCAAGATCGAATCGGCCGACCTGCGTGCCCTGTCGACCGCCGCGCTGCGCGCCTTCACCGACGCGCAACTCGGTGCCCTGACGTCCGACCAGATCGGTGTGCTGACCACCGCGCAAGTGAGCGCGCTGAGCAGCAGCCAGATCGCCGGCCTCTCGACGGCCGACCTGAACGCCCTCGGCACGAACCAGTTCGCCGCCCTGAGCGCCGCGCAGGTCGCGGGCCTCACCACCGACCAGATCTCGCACCTGGAATCGGCCGACCTGCGTGCCCTCACGCCGGCCGCGCTGCGCGCCCTCACCGACGCGCAACTGGGTGCGCTGACGTCCGACCAGATCGGTTCGCTGACGAACGCACAAGTCACCTCGCTCACGACCGCGCAGATCGCCGGCCTCTCGACCGATGACCTGAACGCCCTGTCCTCGGCCCAGTTCGCCGCCCTCGGCTCCGCCCAGGTCGCCGCGCTGACCGCCGGCCAGCTCGGCAAGCTCGAAACCGCGGACATCGCCGCGATGGACGTCAAGGCGCTCGACTCGGCCGACATCGCCGTGCTGACCACCGACCACATCGTGGCCCTGGGCACCGCCCAGTTCGCCTCGCTGACGGCGGCCCAGGTCTCCGGCCTGACGACCGACCAGATCGCCAAGATCGAATCGGCCGACCTGCGTGCGATGACCCCGGCCGCGCTGCGCGCCCTCACGGACGCCCAACTCGGCGCCCTGACCTCCGACCAGATCGGCTCGCTGACCACGTTGCAGGTGTCTTCGCTGACGACCTCGCAAATCGCGGGCCTCTCGACCGACGACCTCAACGCGCTGACCTCCTCGCAGTTCGCCGCGCTGACCTCGGTCCAGACCTCCGCCCTGCTCGGCACGCAGATCGCCAAGCTGGAGACGGCCGACCTGGCCGCGCTGAACCCGAGCGCCATCCGCGCCCTGGGCTCGGAAGACGTGGCCCTGCTGACCACCGACCAGATCGTCGCCCTGACCTCGGCGCAGGTCGCCGTGCTGTCGAGCGCCCAGGTCGCCGGCCTGACCACCGACCAGATCGGCAAGATCGAGTCGGGTGACCTGCGCGCCCTGTCGACCGCCGCGCTGCGCGCCTTCACCGACGCGCAACTCGGTGCGCTGACGTCCGACCAGATCGGTGTGCTGACCACCGCGCAAGTGAGCGCGCTGTCCAGCAGCCAGATCGCCGGCCTGTCCACCGCCGACCTCAACGCCCTCGGCACCGGCCAGTTCGCCGCGCTGTCCTCCGCCCAGCTGGCCGGCCTCACGACCGACCAGATCGCGCACCTCGAGTCCTCGGACCTGCGTGCCCTGAGCCCGGCCTCGCTGCGTTCGCTGACCGACGCGCAACTGGGTGCCCTGACCTCCGACCAGATCGGCTCGCTGACCAACGCCCAGGTGTCCGGCCTGAGCACGGCCCAGATCGCCGGCCTGTCCACCGATGACCTGAACGCGCTGACCTCGGCCCAGTTCGCCGCCCTGACCACGGCCCAAGTCGCCGCGCTGACCGCCGGCCAGCTCGGCAAGCTCGAGACCGCCGACATCGCCGCGATGGACGTGAAGGCGCTCGACTCGGCCGACATCGCCGTGCTGACCACCGACCACATCGTGGCCCTGGGTTCCGCCCAGTTCGCCTCGCTGACGGCCGCCCAGGTCGCGGGCCTGACCACCGACCAGATCGCCAAGATCGAATCGGCCGACCTGCGTGCCCTGTCGACCGGCGCGATCCGCGCCCTGACCGACGCCCAGCTGGGTGCCCTGACGTCCGACCAGCTCGGCGCGCTGAGCACGCTGCAGGTGTCGTCGCTGACGACCGCGCAGATCGCCGGCCTGTCGACCGACGACCTCAACGCGCTGACCGCCACGCAGTTCGCCTCGCTGACCTCGGCGCAAGCCGCGGCCCTGACGGCCGGCCAGATCGGCAAGCTCGAAACCGCCGACGTGGCCGCCCTGAGCGTGGCCGCCGTCCGCGGCCTCGACTCGGCCGACATCGCCGCGCTGACGACCGACCACATCGTGGCCCTCGGCTCGGCGCAGTTCGCCGCGCTGTCGACCGCGCAGGTCGCCGGCCTCACCACCGACCAGATCGGCAAGATCGAGTCGGGTGACCTCCGCGCCCTGGCCCCGGCCTCGCTGCGTGCCTTCACCGACGACCAGCTCGGCGCACTGACCTCCGACCAGATGGCCGCCCTGACGACCGCGCAAGTGAGCGCGCTGGGCAGCAGCCAGATCGCCAGCCTGACGACGCTCGACCTCAACGCCCTCGGCACGGTGCAGTTCGCCGCGCTGAGCGCCGCCCAGGTCGCCGGCTTCACCACCGACCAGATCAGCAAGCTCGAATCCGCCGACCTGCGTTCGCTGACCACCGCCGCGCTGCGCGCCCTCACCGACGCACAACTGGGTGCACTGACCTCCGACCAGATCGGTTCGCTGACGAACGCCCAGGTGGCGGCACTCACGACCGCCCAGGTCGCGGGCCTGTCCACCGATGACCTGAACGCCCTGACCTCGGCCCAGTTCGCTGCGCTGACCACGGCCCAGGTGAACGCGCTGACGGCCGGCCAGCTCGGCAAGCTGGAGACCGCCGACATCGCCGCGATGGACATCAAGGCGCTCGACTCGGCCGACATCGCCGTGCTGACCACCGACCACATCGTGGCCCTGGGCACCGCCCAGTTCGCCTCGCTGACGGCGGCCCAGGCCGCGGGCCTCACGACCGACCAGATCGCCAAGATCGAATCGGCCGACCTGCGTGCCCTGACCCCGGCCACGCTGCGCGCCCTGACCGACGCGCAGCTCGGTGCCCTGACGTCCGACCAGCTCGGCTCGCTGACCACGCTGCAGGTGTCGTCGCTGACCACCTCGCAGATCGCCGGCCTGTCGACCGACGACCTCAACGCGCTGACCGCCACCCAGTTCGCCTCGCTGACCTCGGCGCAAGCTGCAGCTCTGACGGCCGGCCAGATCGCCAAGCTCGAGACGGCCGACGTGGCCGCCCTGAGCGCCGCCGCGGTCCGCGGCCTCGACTCGGCCGACATCGCCGCGCTGAGCACCGACCACATCGTGGCCCTGGGCACCGCCCAGTTCGCCGCGCTGACCTCGGCCCACGTGGCGGGTCTCACGACCGACCAGATCGGCAAGATCGAATCGGCGGACCTCCGTGCCCTGTCGACCGGCGCGCTCCGCGCGCTGACCGACGCCCAGCTGGGTGCGCTGACCTCCGACCAGATCGCGTCGCTGACGACCGGCCAGGTCGCCTCGCTGACGACGGACCAGATCAAGGGTCTGTCGACGGCCGACCTGAATGCGATGGACACGGCCCAGTTCGCCGCGTTGACCGCGGCGCAGGCAGCGGCCCTGACGACGGACCAGATCGCGCACCTCGAAACCGCGGACCTCCGCGCCCTGAACGTCTTCTCGCTGCGTGCGCTCGATACGTCTCAACTCGCCGCACTGAGCTCTGACCAGATCAGCTCGCTCAGCAACCTGCAAGTGTCGACGCTGTCGACCCTGCAGATCGCGGGCCTCGGCTCGGATGACCTGAACGCGCTCACCTCGAGCCAGTTCAGCGCCATCACCGCCACCCAGGCGGTCGCGTTCACCACGGCTCAGATCAGCACCCTCGAAACCGCCGACGTGGCCGCACTCAGCACCGCCGCCATCCGCGCCTTCACGACGGATGAAATCGCGGCGCTGACCACGGCCCACTTCGAAGCCATGGGCACCGCGCAGTTCGCGGCGCTGACGGCCACGCAAGCGGCGGCGATCCAGACGATCGACATGTCGCACATCGAGACCGCCGACCTCCGCGCATTCAGCAGTGCAGCACTGCGCGCGCTGTCGACCGATCAGATCGACGCGATGACGACGGATCAGTTGACCTCGCTGACAAACGCGCAGCTGTCGAGCCTGACCACGCTCCAGATGGCCGGTCTCACGACGGCCGACCTGGACGCCTTCACCTCGACCCAGTTCGCCGCGTTCACGTCGGCACAGATCGGTGCGCTGACCACCAGCCAGTGGGTCTCGCTCGACAGCCATGACATCTCGGCGCTCACGCAGGCCCAGATGAAGGGGCTGACGACCGAGCAGATCGCAGCGTTCACGACCGACCAGATCGCCGGCCTCGAATCGCAGGACATCGCTGCCCTGTCGATGACGCAAGTGGCCGCGTTCGAGACGGTGGACGTCCAGCAGATGCAGGGCGGCCAACTCGACGCCTACATCGCCGCCTCGCCGATCGTGCTCGACCTCGACGGCAACGGCGTGTCGACGACGGCAGCCGCCCACGGCGTGATGTTCGACCTGAACGGCACCGGCAACGCCGCCAAGGTGGGCTGGGCCTCGGCCACCGACGGCATCCTGGTGATGGACCGCAACCACGACGGCAAGATCAACGACGGCACCGAACTCTTCGGTGTGGCGACGATCGGCGCCGACGGCAAGCGGGCCGGCAACGGTTACGTGGCCATGTCGTTCGAGGACACCAACAAGGACATGAAGCTCGACGCCAGCGACGAGCACTTCAAGGACCTGCGTGTCTGGATCGACGCCAACCAGGACGGCAAGACGGACGAAGGTGAACTGAAGACGCTGGAAGAGCTGGGCATCGTCTCACTCAACCTGAACCATCAGGTGGGCACCGAAGTCGACAACGGCAACCTGCTGGGCCTGGTGTCGAACTACACGACGAAGGACGGCGCGGACCACGCGATGGCCGACGTCTGGTTCGCGAAGGACACTACCCCGGCCGCGGCCAACGTGACCATCACCGACGTGCTGGCCGCTCCGACCGCCGACCTCACGGCTGGCCTGACGAGCTCCGCGGTGACGCAGGCCTCGACGGCTGTGAGCCACGCCAGCATCGGCACGGTGTCGCGCTCGCTGCTCGACGACGACAACAAGCCGCTGCCGCTGATCTGATCACCTGACCGGTTGGGTCCTCGGCCCGCCTGGCCAGCTTCCTTCGGGGGGTTGGTGAGGCGGGCCGATTTTTTTTCATTGCGCCGGGCGGAGTTCCCTCGGCCGCAGCCCATGTTCCTTGCCGGCCCACGCCACGGCCTTGACCATGTTGCCGTTGAACTTTTCGCCCGAGACTTGGTCCAGTGCGACCAGCAACTGCCCAGGGTCGACGACGTTCGGGTGCCCACACAGGAGGAGGATGTCCCGCACGATGCTACGCCGGTCCGCGTCGGCGGCCCGCTGGAACCACGGGACGGCCACGACCGCATAGGCCGCTGCCAGGCGGCCCGCCGTGAAGTCGTCCCGTTCGCCCATGAGCCGGTCGCGCAGCGTGGTCCCGGCCAGCTTCAGGGCCTCGACGTCGTCGAGTTCGGACGAGACGGAAGCGTAGGCCTCGGCCAACTCGCCGAGGCCGGCGGCGGTCTTCTCCTCGAGCATCAGGCCACGCAGCACCGTCACCTCCGAGCCGCGCGGATCGACGCCTTGCAGGCGCCGGGCGACTTCCGTGTAGGCCTCGAAGAACCGCGCAGAACGAGCCTCGCTGCGGGATTCCGTCCATTGCGCCCGCAGCGCCACCGCAGCCGCCCTCAGCAGTTGCGGGTCACGCACATTGCCAGCCGCCGCAGCGTAGGGGCTGGCGAACTGGTCGACGACGTTGCGTTCCTTCAACTGGACCAGTGCGTGCTGCCACGCCAACATCTCCGCCTTCAAGGCATCGACGTCCTTCAGTTGCCGCACCACCGCGCCATACGCCACCGCCAGGCCGCCCGCCCAGTCGGGCCGGGTCTCTTGCAGCAGCGATTCCCGCAACTCGCCCGCTTGTGTCTTCACCTCCAACGGGTCCTGCAACCGACGAGCCGTGGCGGCATAGAGCGATCCCCAGGTCTCGGCGAAGCCGACTGCGAGGTCCTGCGCCTGCACTTCCCGCAGCGCGACCAGTTCCGCCTTGATTTCCGCAGGATCCTTGAGCAGCGTCGAAACCCTGACGTAGGACTTGGTCAGGTTGATCATCCTGCGGCGAATGATCTGGGCGCGTGCACTGGGTGTGGCTCCGTCGCCCGGCCGTTCGGCTTCGAACAGGCGGCCACGAATCGAGGAAAGGGCGGACTTCGCCCCTCGCAACTCTGGCGTACGCTCGGCCAACGCGACATAGACATCGATGCACCGCGACGTGGTCCGTCCGTCGAGGTCGATGTCCCTTGGCCTCGAAAGTGCGCCCAGCAACTCACCGGCCTCCGACACGGTGAACGACCGGTCGGCCAGGCGGCCCAGCACCGCGACATAGGTTCGGCCCAGACGCTCGGAGAGCTGCATCCACCGTTCTTCGACCAACACCTCGCGCAGCGCCGTCGCTGCCGACCTGAGGGCATCGGCTTCCGTTCGATCCAGCCGCAATGCGGCCGCCCCGTAGGCCGAGACCAGCATGCCGGCTCTCGCGCCTCCCTTCTCGGTCTGCCATTGATCCCGCAGCGCGTCCGTTGCCGACCGCACCGCGACGGGATCCCGCAGCAGCGCGATCACATCTTCATAGACGCCGAATGCGCCCTTGAGAATTTTGGGATCTCCCTTCTGTATCCAGGTCCGCAGTACCGCCTCCGAGGACGTGATGATCGCGTCGTCCTTCAACTGCGTGACCACCGTCGCATAGGCAGACATCCGCTCGGCCCGCGTCTCGGCATCTTCCTCGTCGCTGAGTGTGCTCCGCAACACGGTGGCCTCTTTCTTCAGCACCTCAGGGTCACGCACGCGCATGACCAACGCCTTGTACAGATCCCCGAAGGTCGTGAGGCCGAGCGCTTTCGGTTTGCTCAGGAATCTTTCGCGAACCAGGACCATCTCCGCGCTCACCGCCCGAGGCTCCTCCAGTCGACCTGTCACCTCCTGATAGATGCCTTTCAGCAGATCCTGGCGTTCGATCAGCTCCTCGCTGAACAACGGAGCCCGCCACGCATCCACCTCCGACTGGACGACAGCCGGATCCGACAGCCTCGAGGCCACGTTCACGTACACCCGGACCATGGCCGCCGCCAACGCGTTGTCCGACTCCTTGAGGATCCGATCCCTCAGCATCCGGGCCGACTCCCGCGTCGTAGCCGCCTCGAAGCCTGCATGCGCGAGCGGCCATCCGCTGGCAGTCACCCGCTCCAGAAGCAACGGGCGCCCCTGGACCAGTTCATGCAGCCGGGTGCGAAGCCGCTCGTCCGCGAGCCACACCTCCAGCACCGCCTGGCTGCTGCCACTCGAACCGATCCGGTCCACAAGTTCCCGGGCCCGCTCAGTCAGCAACCGCGACTGATTCCAGCCGACGGCCAGCAGGACCGCTGCCACCAGGCAGGCGGCGATCACCGCCTGCTTGAGCACGCTCAACCCGACGTATCGCCCCGACTCACCGAACGACAGGCGCCGCCGCCCCCGCTCCCATCCGATGCGCGCGAGCACGAGTGGCGCCAGCAGCACCAGCCACCGCTCACGCCAGCCCGTGGCTGCGGAGAAGCGCGCATGTCCGTCACGCAGTGCACTGGCCCAGCGATCCGCTTGCCGGGCCTCGCCGATCACGGCCCGGGCCAGGTAGTCGTGGTCCAGCTGCCAGGCGTGCCCCCGATCGGCCGACTCCGCCGGCCGCGCCACCTCGGCATCCTGCAACGTGCCCAGGATGGCCTCGGCGCGCTGGCGATCGCCCGCGGCCGCGCTCAGGTCCGACAGCGTCGCACGCTGGGCCTTCGGCGCCCGGTTTGCGTTCCCTGGCAGCACCAGCCTCGCCAGCACCGCCCGCGCGCGGCGCAGGGCGGTCTCGCCCCCACCCTCCGCGCGCGCGGCCTGTCTCAGCGCATGCGAGACCATCAGGGTCTCGACTCCACGCAGGCCCCCCACCGCGAGGTACCGCCGTGGTGTCAGGAGCCCCAGCTGGCGCAGGCCCAGCAGCACGGTGCGCACCTGCTGCATCAGGATCGCGCCCTCCGCCTTCAGATCGCGCTCTAGCCTCTCGCGCAGTTCGTGCCACCCCTCGGCCGGATTGCTGACGACCTGCGGCTTCGCGTCGTCCGGTGCCACGTTCAGCAGCAAGGGACGGAGGTACTCGTTGTCGATCCTCGGCAGGCTCCGGGTCGCGAGCCGGTCTTCCGGCAGGAACCTGACGGAAGCCAAGCCGGCCGCCGTGTCGGAGCGGGTCACCACCAGCAGGTGCAGGCGCCCCGCCTCGATCGCGTCGCGCACGATGCGCCAGAACACGTTGCCTTCCGCAAGCGCCGTCGGCGTCAGCCAGTTGCCCTCTGGATCGAGGAAGCGGGCGCGGTGCTGCGCCTGGTGATCGTCGAACTGGTCGGCGATCAACAGCGGTCGCTTGTGCAGGACCTCGTGAACCGCCTTCAACTGATGCGAGAGCAGATTCGCCAGCGCCTCCGGCGGCGCCGACAGGTCAGGGGACGTGCGCCAATCGAGGCGCTCCCGGTCCGGCACGGACAGGCGTAGCCACAGCACCTCCAGCGTGGCCGCGAGCGGGCCGTCGATCCAGCGCTCGCCCCAGTCGCGCACCAGCAAAGGCAGGAACTCTGCACCGCCTTCGAACTCGGACACCACGCCCACACCGACCAGCGCGGACTTGCCGCAGCCGGATTCACCGTCCAGCAGCACGAGCCGGTTCCGGCGAATCGTCGAAAGCAGTTCCTGCAGGTCCTTGGCTCGGCCGATGAGCGAGGCCGCATCCTTCGGCTTGAGCGTGAACAGGTCGGGCTGTTCCAGGCGGCTGGCGATGTCGTAACGGCGGAAACTTCGCCAAGCGACCACGAAGAGCCACACGACCAGCACGCCTGCGACGACCCGCGGCGTCCAGGGAAGCAGCACGTCGGGCAGCATCCCCTTCAACGATTCGTTCACCGCCGCGAAGACCGCCGCCGGAATCCCGATCACGGCGAGCAGGGCCTTGCCCGCGCCTTCCACCGTCGACAGCCACTGCCCCAAGCGCCCTGCTTCCATGACGATCCCCCCTGGATTCGCCGAGGCTCCTTGACGGGCGACTCTGTGGCCGCGCCTCGGCATGGGGAAGTCTGACGCCAATCCAGCGCAGTTCGGAGACCGGCATCATCTCGGTTGATGATGCCGCGGGCCGTGCCTCAGAACATCCCGCGCATCCACCCCGGCACCTGCAGCACCGACCGCCCCGCGAGCAACGCCAGGAACGCCTCCCGCGTCTGCCCCTCGTCCCCCCGCCGGTGCGTGTGGTCCACCCGCACCTGGTCCGTCGCCGACCGCGGCGTCCCGAGCCACTTGCGGTTCCGTTCGACGCACAGCCCCACGTCGGCCTTCGCGAGGTGCACCATCCACAGCAGCGGATCGGACACGACCGCGAACGACTCCACCGCGTAGTGGAAGCCCGGGCCCCACGTGGCGGGGCGGGAGACCAGCGCGGGCTTGAGGTACTCGGCGTTGGGCACGAGGAAGCGGCGCTGGGACGTGAGTGGCGCGGACAGGTCCACCGGCGCCTCCAGGTCCGGGTGCTGCACGAGGTCGGTCGCATGGGCCGGTTCCACGATGCGCGGCGGTCCGGGATCGGCGGCCAGGCGGGCGACGAAGGCGTCGAAGCCGTCCTGCGGCACCAGCAGCTCGTCCACGTCCACGTGGATCACCCACCGGTACTGCGTCAGCAGGAAGCGCTGGAAGCCGTTGCAGAACTGCGCGATGTTGGCCTGGTCGGCGGCGCCCCGCGGCAGGCGCACGAGCTGGGTCGCGGGCTGCAGCACCTCGCGGGCGGGCGTGGTGGAGCCGTGGTCGATCACGTAGAGGTGCTCGTTCGGCACGAAGCGCGCGTAGTGCCGCTCCCACACGCGCAGCATCGTGGGATCGTCGTAGACGTGCGTGCACACGGCCAGCTGTGCCGGCGGCACGTACGGCGCCACGCTGAAGCCGGGCAGCGGGACCGCGTTGAAGTCGACGAGGGGTGCGAAGAAGGACTGGTGGAAGGCGAGCGGCTCGGTCGCGAGCCGGCTCGCGTGGGCCGCATCGGTGATGGCCAGCACCAGTTGGGCGTCGCGGTGCGCGACGAGCACCCGCTCCACGGCGAACGCGGCGTCGTCGAGGCGGATCCAGCCGCCCTCCCCCATGCCGGTGACGGCCAGGCGATAGGCGCGCCCGTCGGCCTCGATGACGAGCCGGTGCGACCGGGGGTCGAACGACACCCGGTCGAGTTTCAGTGCAATGTCGTTGTCGGGTCCGACCCGGTATACCGTCGCCATGCGCGCTCCCTGGAGCGCGCTATCGTACGACGGCCGGGACGGCTCCTCAGGCCGCCTTGCCGGCCGCGGCGAAGCGGCTGCGGATCTCGCCGAAGGCGCGGAGGTACTCCGGGAAGCCCTGCTTGAGGTAGGCCGTCTTCAGCGCGTCGCTGACGATGGCCTCGTGCGGGTGCTGCCGGAAGCGGGTCATGGACCAGCCGAAGCCGAACGGGTTCGCGGCCTTCACGCGCCAGTGCGGCTCGGTGGCCAGCAGCAGCGAGGCCAGGCGCTCCTGGATGAACACCTTGCGCTGCGCGGCCCCGGGGTAGCTGGTGGCGGCCACGCAGCGGGCCTTCAGCACCGAGTCGGGTCCTTCGCACAGCTGGAAGAAGGCGTCGGTGATCGCGGCCCACGCGCGCCAGAAGGCGGGGCGGGCGACGAAGTAGTTCGAGAAGACGACGAGGTTGGAGTCCATCACCATCGTGCGCACGGGCTCCGGCCGGCCGATGGAGTCGAGGAAGCCTTCGACGGCCTCCATGAAACCGGGATCGAAGGTCTCGCCCTGCTCGAACACGTTCAGGAAAAACGCACCCATGTCGGGCTGCGGCGAGAACAGCACCACGTCGTGGTCGTCCGCGGCCTGAACGTACGCCGTGACCTGGGCATGGGTCAGTTCGGTCTTGCGGCCGAACTTCGGCGAGAAGAAGCCGTAGAAGGCACCCTCGTCGAGCGTCTCGCGGGCCAGGAACTGGCGGATGGGCCAGTACTCGTACCAGTCCGGCCGTTCGTTCGCGAGGTTGTCGAGCACGCGGTAGCCCGGCTCGATGGCCGCGAGCGTGGCGTCCGAGTAGGCGATCTGGTACAGGTGGACCGGCGTGGGTTGGGTCATGGTCAGGCGGCCGCGATCGCGGCCTGGAGTTCGCGCACCTTGAGCTTGAGCGGCACGAGGAAGTTGTAGGACACGCCGTCGTCGCATTCGTTGCGGTCGTACTCGGCGTACCAGGAATCGGGACGGATCAGGTTCGGGTTCGCGTCGGGTGCGCCGATGTTCTGCTTCGTCTTGCGGAAGAACTCGTGGCTCTGCACCGTGTAGTGGTTGATGCGCAGCAGGTCGTACGACGGCTCGAGGCCCTTCATCCACCCGTGGTTGATGGGGCGCAGGCGCTCGTCGAAGGTGCCCTTCGGCGTACCGAACACGTGGGACGTCTGGATGTTCACGCCCTCCTGGCGGCCGCGCACGATGGACTTCACGTGACGGTTCGGCAGGAAGTCGGTGCTGCTGTGGCGCGGGTAGTTCTGCACCACGAGGCCCTCGGTGGGTTCGTCCACGTGCCCGCTGCTGCCGTAGCAGCGCCAGTAGGCGCCGATGGCCGAGAGCTCCTGGCCGTCGAACGTGGCCAGCGCCTCGCCGATGGTGCGGTGTTTCGTGGGGTACAGGAACTCGTCGCCGTCGATGAACGCCATCCAGTCGACATCGTTGCCATGCGTGGCCCACGAATGCTGGTAGGCCGCGATCTGGGGCCGGTCGTCGGCGTCCACGCGGTGCACGGTGATGGGGTACGACTTCGACAGCTTCAGCAGCGTCTCGGTCATGCCGTCGTCCGTCTTGTGGCAGTACAGGTGGAAGCGCGTGAAGCCCATCAGCAGGTGGAAGGCCACCCATTCGACGACCCAGGGGCCGCGGTTGCGCTGGATGGAGGTGATGGCGATCTGCTGCATGGAAGACGTTCCGTTCATTGCAGGCGCGACAGCACGCCGAGGCCCAGCGACCACATCATCGCGGTGGCCTGCTGGCCGTCGTACAGCGAATTGACGTAGGCGATGCGCATGTTGTAGTGCTCGCTCTCGGACGACATCACGTCGAACAGCGAACGCTTGCCGAGCTGCTGCCACTGCTGCAGCGTGTAGTTGCGCACCTTGTCGCTGTCGCGCACGATGCCCACGGTGCGGCGGGCGCGGTCGAACGCGGCCGAGGCCTGCTCGTGCACCTCGGCCATGCGGAACTTGCGGGCCTCGAGCGCGTCGGCGCGCTGCAGGCGGGCGGCGTCGGCGCGCTTGCGGGCGGCGCTCGCGCTGTAGTCGTTGCCGGCGTTGTAGAGGGGGATGTTGATGCTCAGGCCCGCGAAGTACGAGCTCTGGTTGTCGATGCCCTTGACCTTGGAGCCGGTCACGGACGCGCTCACCTGCGGCCGCTGGCCGGCCACCACGGCGCGCGCGTAGCGGTCGCTCGCCTCGGCCTGGGCCGTCATCGCCGCGATCTCGCTGGAGCGTTCGGCCTCCTCGAGCAATTGCCGGAGGTCGGGCAGCGCGAGCAGGCCGTTCGGGATGGCGTCGTCGGCGGGCAGCGCGTCGCCCACGAAGCGGCGCAGGCGCACCTCGATCTGCTTGATCGCGGAGTCGGTCTGCACGCGGGCGAGTTCGGCCTGCTGTTCGGTCTTGCGGGCCTGCACCAGTTCGCTGGCGCGGCCCTTGTCGGCCGACACGATGGTCTCGAGCGCCTGCACGAGGCAGCTCATCTTGCGGGCGTACTGCTGGTAGACCTGGCCCTGCACGCGGTAGCGGCCGCGTTCCAGCACCAGCGACACGGTCTGCAGGCCGATCTGTTCCTCGGCGGTCAGTTCGCCCAGGCGGGCCGCCTCGGCCAGCTGGCTGCGCCATTCGGTGAGGCGGCTGATGCGTCCGCCGTCGTAGAGGGGCATCGTCACGGTGAGCCCGCCGCGGGCCTGGTTGCCCACCTGGTCGGGGTAGCCCTCGACCATCGAGCCCGACCGGCCGAGGGTGCCACCCACGTCGACCCGCGGGTAGCGGGCGACACGCTGTTCCTCGGCGTCGTCGGCGGCGGCCTCGGCCAGCAGCTTGGCCGCGCCGATGGCGTGGCTGCGGCGGATGGCTTCCTTCACGAGGCCATGGATGTCCATGCGGGGCCCCTGGGCCGTGGTGGGCACGGCCTCCTTGCCGCTGCCGATGCGGGCCTCGACGATGATCTCGTCGTCGAGGCAGCGGGCCGCGGCGGGCCAGGCGATGCAGGCGGCCGCCAGCACACCGCACAGGCGTGTCAGACGGGGCAGGGAACGGTTCATGAGGTCACTCCGGCGATCTGGTGGCCGCACGTGCGGCTGCCCTCAAGTACATCGCAACGGAGGGGGGCGTGATGCCGGGAAAGCAGGGGGAAAACCGGGCCAGTTCCGCGGCCCGCGCGGGTCAACGCTCTCGGAACGCTTCCCGCGATTTCATCATCGGACGGAGGATGAAATCGAGCACCGAACGTTCACCCGTGCGCACCTCCACCACGGCCGTCATGCCGGGCAGCACCGACAGCGGCTTGCCGCCCTGCTTCAGCGTGATGCGCTCGCCGCGCACGAGCACGCGGTAGTAGGTCTGGTCGGAGACGACACCCTTGTCCGCCTCGCCCAGGGCGTCGGGGCTGATGTACTCGATCTTGCCCTTCACGCCGCCGAAGGTGGTGTAGTCGTACGCGGCGAGCTTGACCTCGGCCGCCTGGCCGACGCGCACGAAGCCGATGTCCTTCGGCTTGATGCGCGCCTCCACCAGCACGCGCGAGCTGAGCGGCACGATCTCCATGATGGGCGCGCCGGGGCTCACGACCCCGCCGATGGTGTTGGTGCGGATGTTCTTCACGAGCCCGCGCACGGGCGACGTGAGCACGGTGCGGCGCAGCACGTCGGCGCGGCCGGCGATCTGCTCGTCGAGCTGGGCCAGTTCGGTCTGCACGCGCACGAGTTCCGTGCTGGCGTCCTGGCGGAACTTGTTGACCCGCTCCTGGCTCTGCAGCTGCAGGTCGTTGACCTGGCGGCGCAGGCGCATCACCTCGACGTCGGACATCAGGCCCTTGGCCGCCATGGCCTCGGACACCCCGAGTTCCTTCATCAGCAGCGCGACGCTGCGCTGGTTCGCGGACACCGCCGCATCCAGCGCGTACTTGCGCGCGCCGTACGCCTCGGTCTCGGCCGCGACGATGCTGGCCGACTCGGTCACGTCCGGCGGGAACTTCAGCGGGCGGCCCATGGCCTCGGCCGACAGCCGCGACACGGTGCCCTTCAGCGCCAGCCGCTTGGCCTGGCCTTCGTTCTGCTGCGACTCGAACCGCGTGGGGTCGAGCTGCACCAGCTCCTGGCCTTCCTGCACCTGCATGCCCTCGCGCACGTACAGCTCGCGCAGCAGGCCGCCTTCGAGGCTGGCGATGACCTGCTCGCGGCCGTCCGGCACCACGCGGCCGTCGGCCCGGGTCACCTCGTCCACCCGGGCGATCGACGCCCACACGATGGCCGTGACCACGATCGTGAGCATCAGGTACAGCGCCCACGTGATGCGGGGCGTGTCCTCGACGATCTGCGCGGCGCGCAGCTGCGTCAGGTAACGCGTGTCGCCGTTCTTGAGCGCCGGGTCGGCCGTGCGTTTTTTCAGGAAGTCGAACATCAGACGGACGCCTCGCGCTGGACCGGCTGGGTCGACGGGTGCATGTGCACGTTCTGCGGCGCGTCAGCCGCGGCGGCCGCGGGCTTCTGCCCCGACAGCGCGGCGAGCACCGCGCCCTTGGCGCCGTCCATCACCAGCTTGCCGCTGTCGACGACCACGATGCGGTTGACGAGGTCGAGCACGGCCGGGCGGTGCGTGACCATGATCAGCGTGCGGTTGCCGGCGGCTTCCTTCAGCTGGCGCAGGAACAGGATCTCGGACTGCGCGTCCATGGAGCTGGTGGGTTCGTCCATCAGCAGGATCTGCGGCTGCGTGACGAGGCAGCGGGCCAGCGCGACGAGCTGCCGCTGGCCGCCCGACAGCAGCCCGCCCATCTCGCCCACGGGCAGCTCCCAGCCCTGCGGGTGCGACGCGATCATGCGGTCGAGCCCGGTGACCTTGGCGACCTCGGTCAGGCGCGCGGCGTCGATGGACCCGCGGCCCATCGTGACGTTCTCGCGCAGCGTGCCGTTGAAGAGGCGCGGCTCCTGCGAGACGAAGCCGACCTTCCCGCGGAAGTCGGCCGGATCGATCTGGCGCAGGTCGATGCCGTTGGCCTCGACCATGCCCTCGGTGGGCTGGTACAGCCCGCCCAGCAGGCGCAGGATGGTGGACTTGCCGCTGCCGATGCGGCCGAGGATCGCGACACGTTCACCCGGCTCGAACTTCAGCGTCACGCCCTTGAGCACCTTCGGCGCCGGTTCCTCGCCCACCGGCGGGTAGGCGAAGCCCACTTCCTGCAGGCCGAGGCGGCCGTTGATCTCGTGGTTCGCCACGTAGGCGCGGCCCACTTCCCGTTCGACCGGCAGCGACATCAGGTGGTCCAGCGACACCATGGCCGCACGGGCGCCCTGGTAGCGGGTGGCGAGGTTGACGACGCTGCTGAGCGGCCCGATGGCGCGCCCGGCCAGCATCACCGCGCCGATCAGCGCACCGCCGGTGATCTCGCCCGCCTGGATCAGGTACACGCCCCACACCAGCATCACGATGGTGACGGCCTGCTGCGCAGCGCTCGACAGGTTGTTCGTCCACGCGGCCATCGACCGCGACTTCAGCGCCGACGCCGCCGCGGCGGCGTTGGCTTCTTCATACCGCTCCAGGAACCGGCCCTGGGCGCCCATGGCCTTCAGGTCCTCCAGGCCCTCGACGGCCTCGACGAGCACGCCCTGCAGGTCCGCCTGGTGGGCCATGTTGGCCCGCATCGAGCGGCGCAGCGACGCCTGGATCATCACGGCCATGCCGAGGATCAGCGGGATGGCCAGCACCAGCACCCAGCCGAGCGGGCCGCCGATCACGAAGGCCATGCCGACGAACAGCACGATGAACGGCAGGTCGCTCAGGGCCGACAGCGTGGCGCCGGCGAAGAACTCGCGCACCACCTCGATCTGGGCGAGCTGGTGGGCATAGGCGCCGGCCGAGGCCGGGCGGTGTTCCATGCGCACGTCCAGGCTCTGGCGGAACAGCAGCGAACCGATGATGTTGTCGCTCTTCTTGCCCGCGGTGTCGATCAGGTGGCTGCGCAGCTGGCGCGACAGCATGTCGAACACCAGCGCCAGCGTGGCGGCGGTGGCCAGCGCCCACAGCGTGACGAAGGCCTGGTGCGGGATCACCTTGTCGAACACGACCGAGGTGACGAGGCCCGTGACCATCATCAGCAGGTTGCTCAGCAGCGCGGCGAGCAGCGCCGAGCGGTAGTACGGCAGGAAGCGGCGCATCGTGCCCCACAGCCAGTGGCTGCCGGGGTCGCGCAGGATGTCCTCGCGCTGGGGACGTGCGACGGGCTGCGGCGACACCACGAAGGCGACGCCGGTGTATTCGGTCTGCAGCTCCGCCTCGGCGGCCTCGCAGGCGTGGAACTCGGCACCCGGCATCACCACGTCGTAGCGCGCCCCGCCCTCTCCCGGCGGATGGCGGCGCACGACGATGCAGGCGTCGCCATTGCGCAGCAGCAGCACGGCGGGCAGCAGCAGCGCGTGGATGTCGGGCAGCTTGCGCTGGATCATGCCGGCGTTGAAGCCGGCCTCGCGCATCACGCGGATGGCCTGGTCGGGCCCGAGCGCACCCGTCACGGGCAGGCCGGACATCAGCGACGCGGCCGACCGCTCGCGCCCGTGGTGCCGCGTCAGCCAGACGAGCGACTGCAGCAGGGGGTCGTCGCCGCCCCCGGCGTCACCGGCGGCCGAAGCCGCGGCGAGCGCCTGCTCGTCGTTCAGAAAGGGTTCCTGGCGGGCGGACATGGTCGGGGGTCAGGGGCCTTCGGCTCAGCGGTGGGCGAGCGCGAGCGGCTCGAAGGCCGCCTCGAGGTCACGCACCAGCGCCGGCACGTCGAAGAGGCGCGACTGGCGGCCGTGTTCGGCGAGGTAGCGCTTGTGCGAGGCCACCCGCATCGGGTTCTTGCCCAGCTGCACCGCGAGGCGCTCGTAGCTCGCCACGTCGAACGTGACCAGGTCGGGCAGGCCCACGTTGGTCAGCAGGCTGCCGGCCATGCGCGAGATGTACGTGCGGCCCGACAGCGTCAGGATGGGCAGGCCCATCCACAGCGCATCGCTCGCGGTGGTGCCGCCGTTGTACGGGAAGGTGTCGAGGAACAGGTCGGCCAGCGGGAAGCGGGCCAGGTACTCGGGCGGGGCGACACGGGGCGCGAAGATCAGGCGGTCGCGCGCGACGCCATGGGCGTCGGCCTCGGCCAGCAGGTTCTCGCGGCACCACTCGTTGTCGGCGAGCAGCCACAGCACGCTGTTCTCCACCTCGGCCAGCACGCGCATCCACGTGCGGAACAGCGTGTCGGTGAACTTGAAGTTGTTGTTGAACGAGCAGAAGACGAACTTGTCCTCGGGCAGGCCGTAGTCGGCGCGGGTCGGGGTGGGCCCGATCTCGCGCTTGCGGTCGCTCACCTGGTAGCAGTGCGGCACGTAGAGGGGTTTTTCGGTGCAGTACGGCTGCAGCTCGGGCGGCATCACGAACGGGTCGGCGATGATCCAGTCCACCCCCGGCAGGCCGGTGGTGCCCGGGAAGCCCAGGTAGCTCGCCTGCACCGGCGCCGGGCGCTTGCCCAGGATGGCCGGGCGGGCGCCGTTGGTCAGGCCCTGCAGGTCGATCAGGATGTCGATGCCGCAGTCGGCGATGCGGCGGGCGGCGGTGTCGTCGTCCAGGCCGGCGAGCGGGATGTAGTGGTCCATGGCCGCGCGCAGGCGGGCACGCAGCGGCGTGCCGTCCTCACGGCTCCAGCAGAACGCGAACACCTCGAAGCGGCTGCGGTCGTGCAGTTCGAACAGCTCGGCGGTGAGCAGGCCCACCGCGTGCATGCACAGGTCACCCGACAGGTAGCCGATGCGGACGCGGCCGGTGCGGGCGGGCTTGCCCACGTGGTACGGCGTCTCGGCCGGCTTGGGCACACGCTCGTGCACGAAGCGCTGGGCGGCCATCAGCTGCAGGGCCGGGTCGTCGGTCGCGCTCAGCATCGCGAGCGGCGACGTGCCCACCACGAGCTGGTTGATCGTCACATCGCCCACGGGCTCGTACTGGGGCCACTTGCACTGCTTCTGGCGCACGTGCACGTAGTGCTGGATGACGTCGGACTGGTTCGGCTTCAGGCGCAGGCTGCGCACCAGGAATGCCTCGGCCTCGTCGTAGCGCCGCTGCGTCTCGAGCAGCCGCGCGGAGTTGTTGATGGCGTGCAGGCGCAGCTCGAAGGCGCCCGGCAGGGTCTCGCGGGTCTCGTCGATGGCCATCCGCCATTCGGTCAGGGCCTCTTCCACCCGGCCCTGCTGCTCCAGCTGGTGGCCGAGGTTGACCCGGGCCTGCAGGAATTCGGGCTTGAAGTCGAGCGCCTGGCGGTAGGCCGCTTCGGCCTCCAGCGGGCGGCGCAGCGCGCCGAGCACGGTGCCCCAGTTGAAGCAGGCGATGTGGCGGTGCGGCGAGTCGGTGGACGCGATCCACTCGGCGTACAGCTGGGCGGACCCCTCGACGAGGCCCCGGCGGTTCAGCTGTTCGGCCCGTTCCAGCAGGTCGCCCAGGCCCATGCCCCCGGACTTGGCCAGGGCGATTTCTCGCTCGAGGTCGGTCGGGGACGTCGCGGCAGCGCTGCCCGCGGTGGGCGGACGGGGGGCGGTGGAGTCGGTCATGGGCCACGCAAAAGAATGAGGCCCCCCGATTGTGGTCAGGCCGTCGGCCTTCCGGTCGGATCAATAAGGGGGCGATTCGCGCACTATTCCGCGGGCCCGGACCGGGCGTCAACCGCCCCGCCTCCCTCTGGCGGCCGACCCGCCGCCCCTTCCCCGAGGGCGTGCAGGTTCGCCCCGGGCGTGGCAGGATGTCGCGTCGCGCCGCGTGACCCTTGTCACACCCCGCGCCGGGTGCAGCGGCACAATCCCCGAACAACCCCAGGTCGAATTCCCCCAGGAGAGCATTGATGGCCACGAAGAAATCCGGTTCCCACGCGTTCGACGCCACCCGCAAGAGCTTCAAGACCGCGTCCGGCAAGACCGGCAAGTTCTTCTCCCTGCCCGAGCTGGCCAAGGTCTACCCCAACGTCGACAAGCTGCCGATCTCGATCCGGATCGTGCTGGAGTCGGTGTTGCGCAACTGCGACGGCCGCAAGATCACCCCCGAACACGTCGAGCAGCTGGCCAACTGGAACCCCACCGGCGACCGGGTCGACGAGATCCCGTTCGTCGTCGCCCGCGTGGTGCTCCAGGACTTCACCGGCGTGCCGCTGCTCGCCGACCTGGCCTCGATGCGCAACGTGGCCATCGAGCAGGGCAAGAACCCGAAGCGCATCGAGCCGCTGGTGCCCGTCGACCTGGTGGTCGACCACTCGGTGATGGTGGACCACTACGGCACCAAGGACGCCATCGACCTGAACATGAAGCTCGAATTCCAGCGCAACAACGAGCGCTACGAGTTCATGAAGTGGGGCATGCAGGCCTTCGACACCTTCGGCGTCGTGCCCCCGGGCTTCGGCATCGTCCACCAGGTGAACCTCGAGTACCTGGCCCGCGGCGTGCACGAGCAGGACGGCACCTATTACCCCGACTCCCTGGTGGGCACCGACAGCCACACCACCATGATCAACGGCATCGGCGTGGTCGGCTGGGGCGTGGGCGGCATCGAGGCCGAGGCCGGCATGCTGGGCCAGCCGGTGTACTTCCTGACGCCCGACGTGGTGGGCTTCGAGCTCACGGGCCAGCTGCGCCCGGGCGTCACCGCCACCGACCTCGTGCTCACCGTCACCGAGCTGCTGCGCAAGGAGAAGGTGGTGGGCAAGTTCGTCGAGTTCTTCGGCGAAGGCACGGCCACCCTCTCCCTCCCCGACCGCGCCACCATCGGCAACATGGCCCCCGAGTACGGCGCCACGATGGGCTTCTTCCCGGTCGACGAGAAGACCATCGAGTACTTCGAGGGCACCGGCCGCACGAAGAAGGAGATCGAGGCCTTCGAGGCCTACTTCCGCGCCCAGAAGATGTTCGGCGTGCCGCGTTCGGGCGACATCCACTACTCCAAGGAAGTCTCGCTGGACCTGTCCACCGTGACCCCGTCCCTCGCCGGCCCGAAGCGCCCGCAGGACCGCATCGAGCTCGGCAAGATGCGCAAGGAGTTCACGGAGCTCTTCTCGAAGCCCACGTCGGCCAACGGGTTCAACCAGCCGGCCGAGAAGCTGCACCAGGCCTACGAGACCAGCGACGGCATCGACATCCGCAACGGCGACATCCTCATCGCCGCCATCACGTCGTGCACGAACACGTCGAACCCGGCCGTGCTGCTGGCCGCGGGCCTGCTCGCGAAGAAGGCCGTCGAACACGGCCTGACGGTCAAGCCTCACATCAAGACGTCCATCGCCCCGGGCTCGCGCATCGTCACCGAGTACCTCGACAAGACGGGCCTGAGCCCGTACCTCGACAAGCTGGGCTTCACGCTCGCCGGCTACGGCTGCACCACCTGCATCGGCAACGCGGGTGACCTGGCCGCGCCGCTGAGCCAGGCCATCGTCGACAACGACCTGATCTGCGCGGCCGTGCTGTCGGGCAACCGCAACTTCGAGGCGCGCATCCACCCGCTGATCAAGGCCAACTTCCTGGCCTCGCCGCCGCTGGTCGTCGCCTACGCCATCGCCGGCAACGCCAACATCGACCTGATGACCGAGCCGGTCGGCAAGAACAAGGACGGCAAGGACGTCTGGCTGGGGGACATCTGGCCCTCGACGGAAGAGATCCAGAAGCTGATGAAGTTCGCGATGAACGCGAAGGTCTACCGCGCCAACTACGCCCAGGTGGCCGAGAAGCCGGGCAAGCTGTGGGAGAAGATCGACGGCGTGAAGGGTGAGGTGTACTCCTGGCCCAAGAGCACCTACATCGCCAAGCCCCCGTTCTTCGACGGCTTCCACATGGCCCCGGGCCACTCGAAGCTCGGCGTGGAAGGCGCCCGCGCGATGGCGCTGTTCGGCGACTCCATCACCACCGACCACATCTCGCCGGCCGGCTCCATCAAGGAGCAGTCGCCCGCGGGGCAGTGGCTCAAGGACCACGGCGTGCTGAAGGCCGACTTCAACAGCTACGGCTCGCGCCGCGGCAACCACGACGTGATGGTGCGCGGCACCTTCGCCAACGTGCGCATCAAGAACCTGATGATCCCGCCGGCGGCCGACGGCAGCCGCGAGGAAGGCGGCGTCACGCTGTTCCAGCCTACCGGCGAGAAGATGTTCATCTACGACGCGGCGATGAAGTACATGGCGGCCAACGTGCCCACCATCGTCTTCGCGGGCGAGGAGTACGGCACCGGTTCGTCACGCGACTGGGCCGCCAAGGGCACCCAGCTGCTCGGCATCAAGGCGGTCGTGGCGCGCAGCTACGAGCGCATCCACCGCTCCAACCTGGTGGGCATGGGTGTGCTGCCGCTGCAGTTCAAGGGCACGGACTCGTGGGAATCGCTCGGCATCCAGGGCAACGAGACCTTCGACATCCGCCTCGGCACGGAACTCACGCCGCAGCAGGAAGCCACGCTGGTGATCACCCATCCGGACGGCACCTGCCGCGACGTGAGCCTCACGCTGCGGATCGACACGCCGATCGAGGTGGACTACTACAAGCACGGGGGGATCCTGCCGTTCGTGCTGCGGCAGCTGCTGGCCGCGTAAGCCGTGTCGTCCCGGCGAAAGCCGGGACCCACCGCCCCAAGGCTCGCCTGCGGTCAGTGGGCCCCGGCGTCCGCCGGGGTGACCGTGGTTTCAGGGGTGGGCAGGTACTTGTCGGACGTGATGCCCATCGACACGTAGATGCTCGTGACGCCCTCGACGCCGATGTCGGCGGGCGTCACCCACTCCTGCGGCACGTACAGCAGCCCGCCCCCCACCGGCACCGGTGCCGTCGGCACCAGCACCGCCAGGTACGGCAGCCCGTTGACCATCACCGGGGTTTTCGTCGACAGCAGCCCCAGCACGGCCGCACCGCCGGTGCCGCCGAAGTGCAGCCACACCGCGCTCATCGACTTGACGCCATCGGCCTCCTTCTGCGCAAGCAGGTCCACGAACTTCTTGACGAGGTCGTAGACGGTGCGCACGACCGGGATGCGCTGCAGCACGTTGTTGACCGCCTGCGCCAGCACGCTGCGCGCGCGGCTGCGGACGACGACACCG
This sequence comes from Piscinibacter gummiphilus, assembly GCF_002116905.1. NCBI lineage: Bacteria > Pseudomonadati > Pseudomonadota > Betaproteobacteria > Burkholderiales > Sphaerotilaceae > Rhizobacter > Rhizobacter gummiphilus. Next base: position 2,584,028 of record NZ_CP015118.1, on the reverse strand, counting down.
AGCCCGTACACCGCGGCGATCACGATGGCGATGCCGATCAGGTAACCCGCCATGACGGACCCGGCGGCCCCGATGCCGATGGCCACCAGCACGCGGCCGATGAGGCTCCCGGGGCCGAGCCACTGCACGAGCAGCTGCACGACCCAGACGAAGATCAGCACGGTGGCCGCGAGCGGCAGCGCGGCGAGCAGGCCGGCGAAGAAGGTGCGGGACAGGTGGCGGACGGCGAAATTCATGGTGCGGAGTCTCCCACACCCGGGTGTCAGGGAAGACCGAAGAGCTCCGCCACCGCTTCCCGGTAGGCCGCCTGGCCCACGGCGTTGGTGCTGTGGTGCGACCCACCCTCGACCAGGATGAAACGCTTGTTCGGGCCCGGTGCACGCTCGTACAGCGCCCGGCCCAGCTCGGGCTTGATCAGCCGGTCCTCGCTGCCGTGCACCACCAGCACGGGCGCCTTGACCTCGGCGATGCGCCCGGCCGAGTCGAAGCGCTGGGTGATGAACGGCCCCACGGGCAGCCAGCCCCACTCCATCGTGCGGAAGACGTCGGGCACCGACGTGAAGGTGCCCTCGAGCATCAGCCCGGCCACCCCATCGGCGTCGGCCGCCAGTTGCACGGCGATGGCTCCACCCAGCGAATGGCCGAAGATGAAGCGTTTCGCCTCGGGCTGGCGGGCGCCGAGCCAGTCCCAGGCGGCACGGGCATCCTCCACGGAACGGGTCTCCGAGGGCAGTTCAGCCGTGCTTTCGCCAAAACCGCGGTAGTCGATGGCCAGCACCGCGAAGCCCAGTTCGTGCATGCGCCGGATGCGGCCCGAACTGCTGCGCACGTCCCAGCGGGCGCCGTGCAGGTACAGCAGGCGGGGCGCGGCGGGATCGTCCTGCGGCGCCCACAGGCCGTGCAGGCGGACGGGCGAGCCCTCGGCGCGCGACGTGAACTCGATCCACACGTCCTGCATGCCCTGGGCCTCGGACGCCCCCCGGGCCCACGTGCGCTGCCCCGGCTGGAACACCCAGCGGCGCTGCTGCTCGTCGAAGGCGGCACAACCGGAGACGAGGCCGGAGACGGCCAGCAGCCCGGCCAGGGCCCAGCGTGCGGCACGCCCCACCCGCATGGTGTCAGGCCTTGGCCGCGTGCGACGCGAACGCCGCCTCGTCGAAACCCACGGTGACGCGGCCGTCGGCCCATTCCACCACCGGCCGCTTGATGACGCTGGCCTGCTCCGCCATCAGGCGGGCGGCCGACGCCTCGTCGACCACCGCGGCCTTCGTCGCGTCGTCGAGCTTGCGCCACGTGGTGCCCTGGCGGTTCACCAGGCGCTCCCAGCCGACCGCCTTCATCCAGGCGGGCAGCTTCGCCACCGGCACGCCAGCCTTCTTGAAGTCGTGGAACGTGACCTCGACGCCCTGGCCGGCCAGCCAGGTGCGGGCCTTCTTGACGGTGTCGCAGTTGGGGATGCCGTAGAGCGTGATCGGGTTCATGGCCCGAGTTTACGCAACGTCGGGAAAAGCCCTTCAGCCGCGCATGTGCGCCGGGGCCTCGCCCACCGCCGAGTTGAACATCTTCAGGTTGTCCTGCGCCGACAGCTTGAACACGCCCACGGCCTCGGCCACGCGGTTCGCCTGGGACGCGAGGCTCTCGGCCGACGCCGTGCTCTCCTCCACCAGCGCCGAGTTCTGCTGCGTCATGTGGTCGAGCTGGGTGACGGCCGTGTTGATCTGGCCGATGCCCGAGCTCTGCTCGAGCGAGGCGTTGGCGATCGTGCCGACGAGTTCGGTCACGCGGCGCACCTGGGTCACGATGTTTTCGATCGACGAACCGGCGGAGTCCACCAGCTTGGCGCCGGCCTCCACGCGCGTCACGCTGTCGGCGATCAGCGAACGGATCTCCTTGGCCGACTGGGCGCTGCGCTGCGCGAGGCTGCGCACCTCGCTCGCCACCACCGCGAAGCCGCGGCCCTGCTCGCCCGCCCGCGCGGCTTCCACCGCGGCGTTGAGGGCCAGGATGTTGGTCTGGAACGCGATGCTGTCGATCACGCCGATGATCTCGGCGATCTGCTTGCTCGACTTCGTGATGCCTTCCATCGTCGCGATCACCTCGCCGACGACCTTGCCACCGGTCTCGGCCGCAACGCTTGCCGACGCGGCCACCTGCGTGGCCTGGCGCGCGGTCTCGGAGTTGCTGCGCACGGTGGTGTTGATCTCCTCCATCGACGCCGCCGTCTGCTGCAGGTTGCTCGCCTGGCTTTCGGTGCGGGACGACAGGTCGAGCGTGCCGGCGGCGATCTCGGACGTGGCGCGCTGCATCAGCGACAGGCCGTCGCGCACGTCGAGCACCGTGGCCCGCATGTTCACGTTCATCTGCGTCAGCGCGCGCATCAGGCCGCCGATCTCGTCGCTGCGGCTGCTGGCCATCTGCGAGCCCAGGTCGCCGGCGGCGATCAGGTTGGCGAAGCGCATCGCGCGGCGCAGCGGGTCGACGATGGACGTGGCGAGGTAGTAGCCGCCGCCCACGAACGAGCCCACCTGCAGCGCGAGTGCCGCCCAGTAGGACCACGACGACGGCGCGCTGCCCTGCGCCCAGAAGAAGCTGGCGACACCCGCGGCGGCCATGCCGGCCATCGTGCCCCAGATGTGGCCCTTGAGGCCGAACGACTGCCACTTGATGCGGGCCTTGTTCCACGGGTTCAGGCGCATCGGCTTGCCGTGGCGCAGCACCAGCTTCTTGTCCTGGCCGCTGGTCATCTGCTGGTAGACCGGCGCCATCTCGGCGATCTCGGCGGCCGACGGCTTGCTGTGCACCATCAGGCTGCCGGCGAACTGGCCGTTCGCATACAGCGGCGAGATGTTCAGGCGCAGCCAGTAGGCCTCGCCGTTCTTGCGCTGGTTCTTGATCAGGCCCGTCCACGGCTGGCGACCCGCGCGGATCGTCACGACCATGTCCGTGAGCACGGCCATCGGCGTGTCCTTGTGGATCACGCGGGCGGCGGGCGTGCCCTTCAGTTCGTCCCAGGTGTAGCCGCTGGCCTTGAGGTACGACGGGTTCGCGTAGGCGAAGTTGCTGTTCTTGTCGCCAAGCAGCACGAGCAGTTCGCTGTCGTCGGTGGCGTGGTCGTTCTGAACGGTCATGGGGGTCGCTCCGGGTGTTTCTTGTTGAACTGGTACGGCGGCGTTCCTGCGCGGACGCAGGACCACGTGGGTTTTTTCGGCGGCCGTGCAGAAACCCTTGAGCGCAACCTTGTCGGTAGTAACCAGAAGTTCACGATCCGATAGGCCAAAGTTCTCGCCGAACGGCTCAGGCGGGCCGGAATCCGTTCACCGCCATGACGCCGGCGTTCCCGAGACTGGCATTCCCCATCCATCGACAGGAGTGCCCTCCCATGAAAGGCCTGCGCCATCCCCGCAACGACCGGACGCTGAACCCGTCCGGCAACCCGAGCATCCACGACGTGATCGACGCCGTGGACGCAGGCCGCCGCCGTTTCGTGCAAGGCGTCACGGCCTCGGCCAGCCTGGCCACCGCCGGCGGCCTCACCCTGTCGGGCCTCGTGCAGACCGTCCAGGCGGCCCCCGTGCCCGCCGGCCAGGGTTTTCCCGGCATCGGTTTCGAAAGCATCCCGGCCGCACTGGCCCCGCTGCCCGACGCCGTGCGTGTGCCGGCCGGCTACACCGTGGAGGCGTTCGTCGCCTGGGGCGACCCGATCGTCGCCGGCGGCGTGGCCTTCGCCCCGGACGCGAGCAACACCGCCACGGAACAGGCCCGCCAGTTCGGCGCGCACTGCGACGGCATGTACCTGTTCCCGTTCACCGGCGCGGGTGGCCAGGCCACGCCCGACCGCGGCGTGCTGGTCGTGAACAACGAGTACACGCACGAGGAGATCCTGTTCCCGGACGGCCAGGTCGGCGCCTCGGGCTACGGCATCGCCAAGACGCGCAAGTCGCAGGCCGCCCACGGCGTTTCCGTCGTGGAGGCTCGCCGCCTGAACGGCCGCTGGACGGCCGTCAAGAATTCCCCGTACGGCCGCCGCATCACCGCGAACACGCCGATGCGCATCGCGGGCCCGGCCGCCGGCCACGCCCTGCTGCAGACGGTCGAGTACGCCATCACCGACGCCGGCTCGTCGGCCACCGGCCTCACCACCGACGGCCGCGTGGCCCAGGGCACCATCAACAACTGCGGCAACGGCGTCACGCCGTGGGGCACCTTCCTCACCTGCGAGGAAAACTGGAACGGCAACTTCGGCAGCACCGCCGCGCTGCCGTCGGCCACGTCCGGCGACACGGGCAAGCTCTACAACCGCTACGGCGTGACCGCCTCCGGCAACGGCTACCGCTGGCACACCACCGACCCGCGCTTCGACCTGTCCACCAACCCGAACGAGACCAACCTCTTCGGCTGGATCGTCGAGATCGACCCGTACGACCCGAAGAGCAAGCCCGTCAAGCGCACCGCCCTCGGCCGCTTCAAGCACGAGAGCGCGCAGTACGTGGTGGACGCCGCGAACCGCCTGGGCGTCTACATGGGCGACGACGAGCGCAACGAGTACATCTACAAGTTCGTGGCCGCGGGCGCCTTCGACCCGCTGAACCGCGCCGCCAACCGCGACCTGCTCGACACCGGCGTGCTGTACGTGGCCCGCTTCGACGCCGACCTCACCGGCCGCTGGATCCCGCTGCTGCCGGAGACCCTCGGCACCGACGGCGTCGCGCTGCGCCACAACCCCAACTTCGCCGGCGCCGACGACGCCGAGGTGCTCGCGAAGATCCTGATCAAGGCCCGCATGGCCGGCGACGCCGTGGGCGCCACGATGATGGACCGCCCCGAGTGGACGGGCGCCCGCCCGCGCATCGGCGGCTACCAGCAGGTCGAGCTGTACTGCACGCTGACCAACAACAACCGCCGCGGCTCGACGCCGGTCACCGCGACCACGCCCGCCGCGAACGCGGCCGACGGCAGCACCACCGCCGGCAGCGCCCGCCCGGCGGTCGACGCCGCGAACCCGCGCGCGAACAACCTGTACGGCCACGTCATCCGCTGGCGCGAGAACGGCGCCAGCGTGCTGGCCACCACGTTCACGTGGGACATCTTCGTGCAGGCCGGCGACAGCGCCACGACGAAGACGCCGAAGTCCCAGTACGAAGGCAACATCGTCGACACGCCGGCCGGCAGCGCCGACTTCGGCGCCCCGGACGGCCTGTGGTTCGATCCGTTCGGCCGCCTGTGGGTGCAGACGGACCAGGCCGGCAACGCCCAGGGCGACTGGGTCAACATCGGTGCCAACTGCATGGTCTGCGCCGACCCGAACACGGGCGAGGCCCGCCGCTTCCTCACCGCCCCGCCGAACGCCGAGGTCACCGGCATCGCGATGTCGGCCGACGGCCGCGCGCTCTTCGTCGGCATCCAGCACCCCGGCGAAGACGCCCCCGCCAGCAACCCGCAGCAGACCTCGTCCTGGCCCGCCAGCCAGTGGCCGCTGCGCGCGGACGGTGTGACGCCCCTGCCCTTCGGCCGTCCGCGCTCGTCGGTGGTGGTCATCACCAAGGACGACGGCGGAATCATCGGCACCTGAGCTCCGGCACGACTCCCGCGGCCGCGACAGCGGCCGCCCCTTCCAGAAAGCCCTCCATGAAGCACTTCCTGAACCTGACCCTCGCGGCGGCCCTGATGGCCGCCGGTGCCGCGAACGCGGCCTCCATCACCAGCACCACCGGCATCGCGACGCCGTCGAAGGTCATCACCTTCGACGGCTACGACGGCTTCATCACCGTCGGCCCGGAAAACGTGGGCGCCGAAACGGGCGACACCGTGCTCTTCACGTCCACGCCGTTCGCCGAACTGGGCGCCTACGAACGCGACCTGGGCACCAACGGCCTGTGGGGCGTGGGCGAGAAGTTCGTCGCGAGCGACTTCGTCACGGCCCGCGGCGAGCTGGGCTTCAGCTTCGCGAACCCGGTGGCCGCCGTCGGCGCGTTCTTCAACCAGCTGCAGCAGGCCGCGGTCGGCAACACCATCCGCCTGATCGCGTACGACCAGTGGGGCAACGACCTCGAGTCGTTCACCTACTCGATCGACACCGACGCCTTCGGCTACAACGAAGGCCAGTTCCTCGGCTTCTCGCGCGCCACGGCCGACATCTACGGCTTCGGCATCGCCGACGGCACGTTCGTGCTGGACAACCTGACGTATGCCGTGGCCGCGGTGCCTGAGCCGGAGTCGATCGCGCTGCTGTTCGCCGGGCTGGGCATCATCGGCGCGGCGGCGCGCCGCGCCGGCCGCCGCGAGGGCTGAAGAGGTTCGTCATCCCGGCGAACGCCCATTGCTGTCCGGGGAAAATCGAGGCATCGACTGATTGACCCGCTCTGAAGCGGACTGCAACGAAGCTGCCGGTCTCCCGACTCGATCGCGCCGCAAAGAACAAAACTGTCGTCCCGGCGCAGGCCGGGACCCTGGACCTGGCGCGCGAACACAGCGTCATCGCAGAACCCGATGCCACCGCGCGCAGGCGCCAGCGCCTGCGCTCAGCAGGATGTTCCGCCCTGCGCGGAACGACGCGAGTGGCTCGATTGAACCGAGCGCTCGCGAAGGCAGACCCCGCCAGTCAGAGCCTGGCGAGAAGTCCTGGCGTCATCGAGTTCTCGGCGTTCGACGCGCGAGTCCCGCGGAGCAGGAGCAGCAGAGCCGCATAAGCCGAAGCTGGTGTTCAGGTGCTTTGTTGGTTACTTATTTGCACCAGCAAATAAGTGACTCGCCCGCCGGGGCGAACTCCCGGCGCGGTCTCACTCACGAGGGGGACGGTGGCGCGCGCAGCCGGCACGGCTGATGGAGCATGGCCGTCCTCGCTTCGGGCCAGGCCCAGGGTCCCGGCCTGCGCCGGGACGACAACTTGCCTTTGCAACGCGATCGAGTCGGCAGATCGGCAAGTCCGCTGCATGCAGCTTCCGATCGGGTCAGTCCCCTGGCGCTTCGATTTTCCCCGGACAGCAGTGGGCGAACGCCGGGATCCACTGCGGCGAGGCGGCCCCGGCGTTCGCCGGGGTGACGGACAAGGCAAAACGCCACCCGCTTTCGCGGGTGGCGTTTGTCCTTGGGGCGAGGTGATTCAGCCCCGGCGGCGACGAGCCCGCAACCCCAACACCATCAGCCCCGGCACCAGCAGCGCCAGCGCGCCCGGCTCCGGCACGGCCGACACCGACACCGCATCGACCGCGAGCGTCGAGGTCACGCTGTAGTCGTTGACGTCGACGACGCCGAACACCACGTCGTGCACGCCGCTGCCCGAGAACGTGTGCGTGAAGTTCGCCCAGCCCGTGCGGAAGTCGTTGCCGTACGTGCCCGGCAGGCCCGCGTCGGGCGACGAGGCCAGCTTGAACAGCACGCCGTCGATCGCGACGAACGCGAAGTCGGCGCCGCTGTCGCGCGTGCCGAAGTCCCACTGGAAGGTCAGCACGTCACCGGCATTCGCGGTGAACGACTGGCGGGCGGCCGAGCCCTCGAAGGCCTGGATGGCCTCGGCCGGGTTCGGGTCCAGCGCGCCGAGCGCGAGGCCCGCGAAGGCCTCGACCCCGCCCGGCACACCCACTTCCGCCGCGGCGGAGCCGGACCGGTTGAGCGCGCCCGCGGCGAGCGGGAAGTCGTCGTCGAAGTCGACCGACGCGGTGGTCAGCCACAGCTGCGACAGGCCCTGGGTGCCGCCGGCGAGCACGGAGGCGTCGCCCAGCACGGACCAGCCCGACAGGCCGGACTCGAAGCCGCCGTTGGTGACCTGGGCCTGCGCGGCCACCGGCATCGCGGCGGCCAGCACGGAAAGAACGGAGAACAGAGTTTTCATGGAAGTTCCTGCTTAGAAATCACGGCCGCCGAGCAGCTGGGCCGGGGCCACCTGGCGCAGCGTGACGAGGGTGCGGGGCGCGGTGCCGCTGGCGCCCACCTGCACGGCGGTGCCGGCGGACGTGGCGACGAGGCGGATCACGCCGTCGGCCAGCGCGTCGCTGCCCGAGTAACCCACCGAAGCGAGCACGCCCGACAGGTCGAGGCGGTCGGTGCCCGGCACGAAGTCGGTGATGGTGTCGCCCGCATCGCGCATCGAGCGGTACACGAACACGTCGCGGCCGGCGCCACCGGTCAGCGTGTCGGCGCCTTCGCCACCGGCGATCACGTCGTCACCCGGGGTGCCGGTGATCGTGTCGCGGCCCGACGTGCCCTCGATCGCCTTGACCAGGTCGAGGCCGATCACGACCGGGTCGTGGTCCGACGAGCGGAAGGCGTTCGGCTGGTACAGGTCCTGCGGCTTGAACTCGAGGTTGTAGTCGATGACGAACGGCTCGTCGGCGTTGACGTGCCACTCGGCCGCCCCCACCACCTTCGCGTTCAGCGACGGGGTGGCCAGCGCGTTGTCGAGGCGGCCGGCGGCGCCGTCGAACACGTACGAGTAGGCCTGCGGGTCGAAGCGGCCCACCACGTCGACGTAGCCGCCCTGGGTCACGAGGTCGTGGATCGGGTCTTCCTGCGCATACGCGTTGAAGTCACCGACCAGCAGCACGTTCGGCGTGGGCAGGCCGGCGGCGAAGCTGCGCAGCGCCTGCGCCTGAGACACGCGGCGGGCGTTGAAGCAGCCCTGCAGGTCGCCCTGGTCGGCGTCCGCGCCGGAGGCGCCCGTGCAGCCCTTCGACTTGAAGTGGTTCACGACCACCGCGAAACGCTCGCCGTTGGCGGCCTCGAACACCTGCGCGAACGGCGGACGGTTGTGGATGGCCGACGGGTCGCTGATCGACGCGACCGGACGCGACAGGCGCGCGGGCTTGTAGATCATCGCGACCTTGATCGCATCGGTGCCGGTGCCCGTGGACGGGTCCGGCACGGCGGCGTACTGGACCGAGCCGAGGCGCGCGTTCAGCGCGGCCACGAGGTTGTTCACCGCGGTGGCGCCGTTGTTCTGGATCTCCATCAGGCCAACCACGTCGGCGTCGATGGCGGCGAGGCTCTCGACGATCTTCGTGCGCTGGCGCGTGAACTCGGCGGTGCTGTTGGCGCCGCGGCAGTCGTCGGCCGAGTTGCTCGGCGGGCAGACGTTGCTGCCGTCGTTCAGCGTGGTGAAATAGTTCAGCACGTTCGCGCCGGCCACCTTCACGTTGCCCCCCACCACCGGGGCCACGAGCGGGCGCGGGGCCGTGCGCGTGATCTCCGGGGCCACCGTCGGGTGGATCTTGTAGTCGCCGAAGCCCGTGTTGTTGTTGGTCGCCAGGCCGTAGTCGATCACGCCGGTGATGTCGCCCACGGTGTCGCCCGCGCGCACGGTGCCGTCCACGCCGATGTAGGGGATCGGGTTCGGGTTCTGCAGCGAGCTGCCGTCGTCGAGCAGGATGCGGCGGCGCTTGTTGTCGGCGTCCACCGCCTGGGCCGCGGCGCCGGGCCGGGCCACGTTCGTGGGCGTCGGCAGGCGGCCGCCGGCCGACAGCGTCAGCTGGCCGTAGCGGCCGAGGAAGTAGTTCTGCGAGACGGTGAGCGGGCCGGGGATCGTGACCAGCATGCCTTCGTGGCGCTCGAGGTCGTCGTTCTGCACCTCGGGCAGCGTGACCAGCACCGGGGCGGGAATGGCGGCCGTGCCCAACACGGTGAGGCCGGAGACGTTGGTCAGTTCGGTGACCGTGTGCGACGCGGTGTCGGCGTTGCTGGCGGCGCCGGTGTTGTACTCGGTCACCGTGCCGGTGAGGCGCACGCTCTGGCCGGCCTGGACGGTGGGCGTGGTGCTGGTGAAGACCAGGATGCCGTCGGAGGTCAGCGGGTCGTTGTCACCCACCGGGTCCTGCAGGAAGAAGCCGTTGTTGAGCACCTTCGTCACGACCCCCTGGGTCGTCACGGTCGTGCCCACGCGCGGGCTGGTGGCGCCCGGGCCCTGGATCGCCGGGATCGACGTGATGCCGCCGACGTCGATCGACAGCGTGCACGAGGCCGTCTGGGCCTCGTTGTTGCTCCACAGCAGCGGCACGAGGTACGAGCCCGGTGCGACGCTCGCGGCCACGTTGAAGGTGGCCGTGGCGGTGCCGCCGTCGGCGGAGGCGGGCACCACCCCCGTCAGCGTGATGCCGGCCGGCAGCGAGGCGGTGGCCACGACCGACGTGACGACGCTGTCGGTGTCGCTGGCGCGGGCCTGCGCCGAGCCGGCGGTGCCGGCGCTCAGCGTGACCGCCGAACACACCGGCACGATCGGGGCGTTCAGCGGCGGCGTGCCGCCGCAGGTGTTGAGCGCCGTGGCCGCGTTGCGTGGGGTCGGCGTGCCGGAGGCGAAGTCGTTGCCGTTCTGGTCGGTGTCGGTGCAACCGGCCGCCTTGCGCAGCACCGCGGTGCTGTTCGTGGTGCCCGGGGCGGCCGCGGCGCCCTCGAAGAAGTTGGCGGTGCCGTAGCCCACGACATCGACCACGGTGGAACCCGTGGGATTGGAGCCGCTCAGGGCGTTGGTGGACGACACGAGCGCCACCTTCGCGGCGGTGCCGCTCATCAGGGTGGTGCCGGTGGTGTCGGGCGTGGGCAGCGACACGGTGCCGCCGGTGCCGTCGGCCTGCTTCACGAGGTGGTACTGGCCCGGGGCGAGCGTCACGGCCGACAGCGGCGTGACGATCCACGACGTGCCGGCGGAACTGGCGTACTGCACCGACCAGCCGGCGAGGCTGACGGGCGCGGTGCCGGCGTTGAAGAGTTCGATGAAGTCGGAGCGCAGCGTGGCGCCGCTGTTGCCGCCGCCGCCATAGATCTGGCTGAGGACCACGCCTTGCGTCGAGGCGAGCACACACGGGCCGAACAGGGTGCCGGCGACCAGCGCGGCAAGGGGTTTGAGCTTCATTGTGGTTCCGGGGGATGGAGGAAGGCCGCAGCAGGATGCCGACGGGCGGTGACCCGGCCATGTCTCGACATGGCACCCCCATGAGCCGACCGGATCCCCCCGTCCGAAGGGGAGGGTCGGCTTCGTTCGGACTACGAAACGGATGCCCTCCCATGACGGCGCGTCACGTGCGCCACCTAGTCTTGTCCGTTCCCGTCATGGATCGCCTTGTTTGCGTCGGGCAAATGACAAGCGAACCATGCCACCACAGGAGCAGATCCCATGACCCTCGCGTTTCACACCCGCTGGCTGGCCCGCACGGCCATCGTCACGGCCGCCGTCGCCGCCCTGCCCGCCGCCCAGGCGGCCACCGTCACCCTCGCCGGCGAACATTTCGACCTCGTCTACGACGACACGCTCGTCGGGCTGTTCGGCACGCCCACGCTGTCGGGCACCAGCCTGTTCTTCACGCCGGCCGCGTTCGTGACGCAGACGCTCAACGGCGCCGGACTCGGCGAGGCCAGCGCCAGCCTGAACTTCCGGGTGCTGCCGCATGCGGACTGGACGCTCGACGGCGTGAGCGTGCTCGAGCGCGGCAGCTACCTGCTGCGCGGCGCCGACAGCTTCGTCTCGGCTTCGGGGCTGCTGCGGGTGTTCGGCGTGGCCGACCCGTCGTCGGAACAGGTCGCCGCGCTGCAGGCCACCGCGCCGTTCGGCCTCGCCAACGGCGTGGCCCAGGCCTGGACCGCCACGGCCGCCCTCGCCTTCGGCGGCACGCCGCTCGACGGCAGCCTCGGCTACCACGTGTCGTTCGGCAACCTGCTGGAGTCGTACACGGAGTCGTCGGCCACGGGCCCGCGCCGCGCGTACATCGACACGGGCTTCGCGATGATCGACTTCGCGGTGTCGCCGGTGCCGGAACCCGCAGCGCCGATGCTGATGCTGGCGGGCGCGGCCGTGGCCGGGCTGGTGGGGCGCCGCCGCCGCGGATGAAGAACGGAGAGCCTCCGCGCTCTCCCAAACAAGGCGTCATCCCGGCCTGCGCCCATTGCTGTCCGGGGAAAAGCGAGACGACCTCAAAACACTCGTCATCCCGGCGAAGGCCGGGACCCACTGGGGGCGTTGAGCGTGCGTGGCATCGAGTGATCTGGCGTGGAGTTTTCTCTTCGGGAGAGGCCGCGCCGGGTCTCGGCCCGGCAGCCGACCCACTTTCTCACGCGAGACAGTGGGCAAAGAGCGCCCCCGATCCGGCGGTCCTGCCCGGCTGCGCCGGTCAGGACTGCTCTGCGGTGCTCGCGGCTTGGGGCTTCGCCCACAACTCGCCCTGACGGGCTCAAACAAGTGGGAGGTCAGCGCCTCGCGGTTGCGCCACGCGTGTTGCAGGTCGAGGCCCAGCACGCGGCGTGCGCCGGCGTCCAGCAGCTTGGCCGGGCCGGTCGCGGTGGGCGTGGCGCGCGAGAACTCGACGGCCACGCCATCGTCTTCGGCGAAGTGGTAGCCGTACGGGGTCGCGTCGGGCGCCTCGCCCGCGTCGAAGCGGCGGCGCCAGGCGGTGAACCCCGCGGGCTACGCCGCGCCCGCACGCACCGCACCGACGCTGCGGTCGACGGCCATCGAGCAGTGCGCGGTGGCGATGGGCAAGCCGGTGCCGAGCGATCCGCCCGCATCGACGCCCACGACGGTGGACACCGGCGGCAGCGGTGGCGGTGCGGCGGAACTCCCGGACCTGCTCGCGCTGCTGGGGCTGCTGGGCCTGCTGTGCGTCAGGCACCTGCGCCGGCGCTGAGACGGCGCCGGACCTAAGAAGGGTCGGAGCGGGCCGGCTGCGGCCGGTTGCACTCGGGGTGGTCGCGGAAGCGCGACTGCAGGCAGACCCGGGCCTCGCACAGGGCCTTGCCCACCACGCGGCGGCCGGCGCACAGCGACGACGGTGTCTCCTCCACCACACGTTCGCGGTGCGGCGCCACGGGCGGCGCGGTTTCCGCGGCCTGCAGGCGCGGCTCCCGGCCGAGCGGCGTTTCCACCGGCGGGCCGGGGGGCAGGAGCTTCACCTCGGGCAGCGCCGGAGTCACCGCCGCGGCGGCGGTGTCGGCAGGTGTCCGTGCCGTGTGCCAGGTGCCGCCGGCGATGAGGGCCAGCGCCAGCGCGGCCGCGGCCCAGGGGCCGGCACGGCGCACGCGCGACCGGCGGACCGGCTGGGGCGTGGGCACCTGCACCGTGGGCTGCCAGGCGCCGGGGCTCGGCGCGGACGGGGGATCGACCGCGAGCACCCGCGGCGTCGAGGGCGGCGGCACGACGATGCCGTCGAGCGCGTCGCGCAGTTCCTTCACGCTCTGCGGGCGTTCGTCGGGCACCACGGCCAGCATCCAGTCGATGGCGGCCAGCACCGCACGGTCCAGCAGCGGCCAGTCGCCCGCGGGCGCCCGGGCCAGCACCGGCATCGCGTCGCGCACCGCCCGCACGGCGGCCGGCGGCGGCATCTGCCCGGTCACGAGGTGGTGCGCCACGGCGCCCAGCGCGTAGAGGTCGGTCCACGGGCCCTGGCGCATGCCTGGCACGTCGCCGTACTGCTCGACCGGTGCGAAGCTCGGCTTGAGCACCGCGGTGAGGGTCTGCGTGCGGTCGCCGATCACGCGGCGCGCGGCGCCGAAGTCGAGCAGCACCGGGCGGCCGCCGGGAAGCAGGAGGATGTTGTCGGGCGAGATGTCGCGGTGGTACACGTCGGCCCGGTGCAGCAGGTCGAGCGCGTCGAGCAGCGGGTCGAGGAACGCGCGCAGGCGGGCGGTGTCGAGCGGCCCCTGCGACACGAAACGCTTGTGGCTGGCCACGTGGCCGTCGTAGTACGGCATCGCCATGTAGGCCGTGCCGTTCGTTTCCCAGAACCGGTGCACCTTCACGAGCGACGGATGGTCGAACCGCGCGAGCAACTGGGCCTCGTTGACGAAGGACCGCAGGCCGGCCTCGAAGGTGTCGCGGTGCGACGGCGAGCGCAGCGTGATCCGGCCGTCGGCCCCCCGGCCCGCGAGCACGGTGGGCAGGTATTCCTTCACCGCGACCTGGCGCAGCAGCACCTGGTCCACCGCGAGGTAGACGATGCCGAACCCGCCGACCCCCAGCACCCGCTCGACGATGAACTCACCGACGCGCGCGCCGGGTTTCAGCGCGTCGAGGCTGTCGGGGGAGGGGGAAGGCGCACCGGGCGCGTCGGAACGGGACATGGGAAACCAAAGCGGCCCGCCGGGGGCGGGCCTGCCAGTATCGGGCCGAACGCCCCGCTTCCCGCCGACACCCCCACTGCCGTCAGGCGTGGGCGTGACTTGCTGCGCACCGTCCGGGGGTCAGGGCACCGACACCAGCACCGACGACGACGCGACCACGGCGCCCGCCCGGTCCTCGCCCTGGGCCACCAGGCGGTAGAGGCCGGGCGGCACGGCCGGCGCCACGAGTTCGGTGGTGAACCCGGGCGCTGCCGCGATCCCCTCCACGGAACGGCCACCGAGGGCCCCACGAAGCAGGAACCGCACGCGCTGGATCGGGCTGTCCGGATCGACGTCGGCCACCGCCGGCAGGCGCAGCCCCCGGCCGCGGCGGGCCTCCGCGAGGTTCCACGACGGGCCGGGTTCCACGATGCGCAGCGGCTGCGCCGTGGTGGCGGGCGCCATCGTGATGCGCCAGCCGCCCATCACCCCTCGCTCCTTCGTGTCCGGGCGGGTCCATTCGAGCGGCACCGTCACCGTGTGGGTGGCGTCGGCGGACAGGTTCACCTCCACCCGGGCCAGCACCGGCACGCCCGGCACGAGCAACAGTCCCTCGGCCCCCCGCGTTCGCACCGCATCACCTGCCGGGCCCGTCACGAGGTCGTAGCGCGCGGGGCCGGCCTCGCCACACCCGGTGGGTGCCGCGTGCAGCATCAGCTCGACCTGGGCCACCAGGCGCCGTGCGCGGCCCGCAGCCACAGGCGCGGGATCGCTGCGCAGCAGCGCCGCCACGCGCGGGCCGTCGGGGCAGGCCACCGGCGACAGCCGCACCTCGCCGCCGCCGAGGGCGGCCAGCGGCACGCGGTAGGACACCTCGCCCGCGGTGCCGGTGAGCGTGGACGCCGGGGTCCACGGCGCGGCTGCCGAGTCCCGGTGCAGGACGGGGTAGCGCCGCCCCGGCCGCAACGACCGCGTGGACAGCACGGCAGTGTCGCCCTCCGTCGTCCATTTCGGACGGTCGGCGAACGGGCGCGCGAGCGGCTCGCCCACGAACAGGCCCTGCCCCGGGTGCTGCACCGATTTCCAGTACGCCTCGATCAGCGTCGCGCCCCGCACGTAGTGGTCGGCCAGCACCGAGACCTTCGGGAACTTCTCGGCGATGGCGAAGGGTTCCTCGACCGTGCCGTAGCTGCCGGTGAGCCCGGCCCTCAGCCATTCGAGCGCGGTGGTCTGCTGCGTGGCGCTGCCGAGCACGCCGCCCGACGACGTGAGGCTGTCGCCCGCCGCGCCGGGACGGTAGGTGTTCGTCGCGAGGTCGGGCGTGCGCGGCAGGCCCGTGAAGTAGAAGAGCACGCCGGAGCGGTTCGTCAGCGCGTCACCACCGCCCTTGCGGTGGTCCACCAGTTCGAAGTGCACGCCGGGGGTGCCGGCCGCCTTCAGGAAGTCGGGCCAGCGCAGGCTGCGCACGCGGTCGGACGTGTGCACCAGGTAGCCGTCGCCGGGGGGCCGCGTGCCGTCGGCGCGCACCCCGCGGTCGATCAGCACGCGGGCCTCGGCCAGGGTCTCCGCGCCGAGCATCATCGACGGGCGGATCTGCAGGTCGTCCCACGGGCGTGTGGAATCGCTGTCGAAGTACGGGGACACCAGCGGCCCCGCGCGGTCGCCCACGGCGCAGCGCCGGTCGTCGTAGCCGAACGCGAACGCGCTCGTGATCGACATCGCGCACGCACCGGCCACGCGCGACGGATGCACCCACGTCAGCAGCGTGGCCTGCACGCGCGCGGGCAACTCCGCGTCGAGGCGGGCCTTCAGCGCGGCGAAGTCGGCCGCGGGAACCGTGGTGCCCGACTTCGGCACCGGCAGTCGCACGACGTTGGCCTCGGGAATGCCGCGGGCCTCGCGGTAGTGGCGGGCGATGGCCTCGGAGACCGGGTCGCCCTCGCGCACGACGATGCCCAGTTCGTCGGGCTGGATCGACGACCGCGGGACCTGCAGCACGGGACCGCCCCACGCCAGGCCCGCCGCGGCCAGCCCGATGACGACCGCGACGAGGCGTCTCACGGTTCGGCCACCACCACCTCGAGGCCGCGGCGGCGCCAGCCCGCCAGCACCGCCTTCGGTGCCGCGGTGGAGACGACCACCGTGGAGGCTTCGGCCAGTGGCGCGACGACGTGCGGCGAGGCCACGCCGATCTTCTCGGACGACGCGAGCACCACCGTCTCCGCGGCCGCGCCCATCAGCGCCCGCTTGATGGCGGCCTCCTCCGCATCGCCGGTGGACAACCCCGCCTTCTCGTGCACGCCGGTGACCCCGAGAAAGTACGTGTCGGCATGCACCCGCGCGATGCCTTCCATCGCGATGGCGCCCACGTTGACGACGGAATGGCGGAACAGCCGGCCGCCGATCATCACGACCTCGATGCCCGGGAACGCGACCAGCTCCACCGCCACCGACGGGCTGTGCGTGACGACCGTGGCCCGCAGCGTGGGCGACAGCGCCCGCGCCATCTGCACGGCGGTGGTGCCGCCGTCGATCAGCACGACCTGCCCCGGCAGCACGAGCTTCGCCGCGGCCCGCCCGATGGCGGCCTTCTCGTCGGTGGCCACCGACTGCCGCCCCGCGAAGTCGGCGAGCGCGGCCGACACCGGCAGCGCGCCGCCGTGCACGCGCTGCAGCAGGCCGTCGGCCGCGAGCTCGCGCAGGTCGCGCCGGATGGTGTCCTCGGACAGGCCCAGCAGGTCGCTCTGGTCCTTCGCGACGATGCGGCCGTCGCGGGCGAGCACGGTCAGCAGGTGGTCCTTGCGTTGGCGGGTCAGCATGGGCGCGAGCTTATCAGGCCGGCTGCAGCGATTGCACGTTTCATCTTGTTTTTGCACGAACCTGCACGCATACTGCCGACCATGGACATCCACCAACGCCTCCGCATCCACGACGTGCGCGTCCTCTCCGACGACTGGTACGTGCTGAAGAAGACCCGCTTCGACTGGCAGCGCCGCGACGGCACCTGGCAGACGATGAACCGCGAGACCTACGACCGCGGCAACGGCGCCGTGCTGCTGCCGTATCACCGCGCGCGCCGCACCGTGATCCTCACGCGGCAGTTCCGCTACCCCGCGTACGTCAACGGCCACCACGACCTTCTGATCGAGGCCCCGGCCGGCCTGCTCGACACGCAGTCGCCCGAGGACCGGGTGCGCGCCGAGGTCGAGGAGGAGACGGGGTACCGGCTGCACGACGTGCGCCCCGTGTTCGAGGCCTTCATGAGCCCGGGCTCGGTCACCGAGAAGCTGCACTTCTTCGTCGGCGAGTACGAGGCGCACATGCGCGTGGGCGACGGCGGTGGCGTGGCGGGCGAAGGCGAGGACATCGAGGTGCTCGAGCTGACGATCGACGACGCCCTGGCGCAGGTGGCCGACGGCCGCATCCGCGACGGCAAGACCATCATGCTGCTGCAGCACGCGGCGCTCCACTTGTTCGACAAGGAACCCCGATGAGCACGTCCCCGCTGATGATCCTGGTGGCCGGCCCGTACCGTGGGGGCACCGGCGACGACCCCGAGCTGATGGCCCGCAACCTCGCGCGGCTGGAATCGGTGACGCTCGCGCTGTTCCGCGCGGGTCACCTGCCCGTGATCGGCGAGTGGCTCGCCCTGCCCCTGCTGCGGCAGGCCGGGTCCCGGCGTCCTGGCGACGCGGCCTATGAGGAGATCAGCTACCCGGTGGCCCACCGGCTGCTGGCACGCTGCGACGCGGTGCTGCGCCTGCCCGGCGCTTCCAAGGGCGCGGACGAGGACGTGCGCCGCGCGCGCGAACTCCGGCTGCCCGTCTACGGTGCACTCGAGGAGGTCCCCGGGATCGCGGGCTGTTGACCCCGCCGGCGCCGTGCCACACTCGGCGCCCATGAAGACCCTGTTCGAAGCCGCCAGCGCCGTCGAAGCCCACATGGTGCGCGACCTGCTGCGCCAGGAAGGCATCGCCGCGCACATCCACGGGGAACACCTGCAGGGGGCCATGGGCGAACTGCCGGCCGCCGGCCTCGTGCGGCTCGTGGTCGACGAGGCCGACTACCCGCGCGGCCGCGCCGTGATCGACGCATGGGAGGCCGCGCAGCCGAAGGACATCGCGCCCCGTCCCGCGGCGTCGCGCCCGCGCGTGCTGCTCGGGTTCCTCGCCGGCGTGGCGGTGGGAGCGGCGGTCATGTGGACCTTCTTCCGCTCGGCCGTGTCCGCCGAAGGCATCGACGCCGACCGCGACGGCGTGATGGAGACCCGCTGGTTCTACAGCGCGAGCGGCGCGCCGCTGCGCAGCGAATTCGACCGCAACGGCGACGGCAAGGCCGACCACGTCACCCACTTCGACGGCCACGGCGTGCCCGACGTCGCCGAGTCCGACGACAACTTCGACGGGGTCTTCGAGGGGCGCTCGTTCTACCGGAACGGCTTCGTCGAGACCACCGAGATGGACAGCGACGGCGACGGCTACTTCGACCTGCGCATCCGGTCGGCGCAGGGCGTGGCGGTGTCCGGCGAATACCTCGACCCCACCACCGGGCAACCGTTGCGCATCGAGCACTACCGCAACGGCAAGGTCGTGCGCGCCGAGGTCGACACCGACCGCGACGGCCGGCTCGACCAGGAGCAGGAGTACGGTTCGCTGGGCGACGTGCGTGCCACGCGGCGGCTGCCAGCGCCTTGACCGCGCATTGATGCGAATCGACTAAGCAACGACGGATTGCTTTCTTCCCCGCCGCGGCGGGACCCGCCAACATCGCCGGATTCCTTCACTCGAAGACTTCCGGCCATGACCTCCCGCACCCCGCGCCGCACGGCGCTGAAGCAGATCGCCTCGTTCGCCGCCCTGGGCCTCGGCGTGTCCGCCTGCTCGAAGCCGGCCGATCCCGTGCCCCCCGCCGCCGGTGCCGGCACCACGGCCAAGGCCGGCGGCATCGTCGAGTTCCTCTACCCCGACAACCCGTCGTTCGACCTGATCTACCTTGCCGAGAAGCTCGGCTACTTCGAGGGCACGTCCACCCGGCCGAAGTACATCGGCAAGGTCGCGGCGCCGCAGATCATCCCGCTCGTGGGCACCGGCGAGATCCACTTCGGTGCACGCATGGTGCCCCTCGTGATCTCGGCCATCGCGAGCGGTGCGGACATCCAGGTCATCGCCTCCGGCGGCAAGACGCTGCAGGAAGCACCGCACATGAAGTACTTCGTGCGCAAGGACTCCGGCATCCGCACGCCGAAGGACCTCGAGGGCAGGACCATCGGCATCAACAGCTTCGGCGCATGCGCCGAGTTCGTCACGAAGAAGTACCTGCGCCAGCAGGGGGTCGACGTCGCGAAGATCAACTTCCTCGTGGTGCCCGACAACCAGAACGAGCAGGCGGTGGCCACGAAAAACGTCGACCTCGCGATCATCCACCCGCCCCACTCCGGCGGCGCGGAGGCCAACGGTGACCTGCTGCGGCTGTGGAGCGACTACGACCTCGACCAGGGGCTCGGCGGCATGGCGCCGTACAGCGTGAACGGCAAGTTCGCCCGCGAAAACCCGCAGGCGGTGCGCGACGTGGTGGCGGCCCTCGCGAAGGCGGCCCACTGGGTCAACGCGAACCCCGAGGAGTCGCGGCGCTACACGGCCGAGCGCATCGGCATGAAGCTCGAGCACGTCGAGCGCTACGCCTACGTCGACGACCAGCTCGTCACCGAGCCGCCCATCCAGTACTACATCGACATCCTCGAGGCCGAGGGGAAGATCACCAAGGGCAAGGTGTCGGTGTCGCAGGTCTACACGAACGCGTTCAACCCGCACGCGAAGGCCTGAGCGCGATGGGTTTCCCGGTGAAGATCGAGGCGCGTGGCGTGCGCATGGACTTCGACACGCGCGACGAGGACGGGCGCGCCGAGTCGGTGGGGGTGCTGAAGGACTTCGATCTCGACGTCCGCGAGGGCGAGTTCCTCTCGATCCTTGGGCCCTCGGGCTGCGGCAAGTCGACGTTCCTGAACCTCCTCGCGGGCCTGGCCCGCCGCACCGGCGGGTCGGTGTCGATCGACGGCGCGCCGGCCGAGGGCATCAACCGCCACCAGGGCGTGGTGTTCCAGGGCTATGCGCTGTTCCCGTGGCGCACGGTGTCGCAGAACATCGAGGTGGGCCTCGAGATCCGCGGCGTGCCGAAGGCCGAACGCCGGCGTGTCGCGGCCGAGTACATCGAGCTCGTGGGACTGCAGGGGTTCGCCTCGCGGTACCCGCACGAGCTGTCGGGGGGCATGCGCCAGCGCGTCGCGATCGCGCGGTCGCTCGCGTACAGCCCCGACCTGCTACTGATGGACGAACCCTTCGCGGCGCTCGACGCGCAGACGCGCGAGATCCTCCAGGGCGAGCTGCTCCGCATCTGGGACACGCACAAGAAGACCATCGTGTTCATCACGCACAGCCTCGACGAAGCCATCTACCTCTCCGACCGCATCGCGGTGATGACGCACCGGCCCGGGCGCGTGAAGGAGATCCTCGACGTGCCGCTGCCACGCCCGCGCGCGCCGGAGGTGCGCCACTCGGACGCGTTCGTTCGGCTGCGCCAGCGGGCGTGGGAGGTGTTGCGCGAGGAGGTGCAGTTCGCCTCGTCGCACGGCCATGTGGCGGTGGCGCCGGCGGTGCAGGCGGCGAGCCCGCTCGCGCGCCCCGCCCTCTCGGGCTTCGCGGTATGACGACGCCGACGCTTCGCCGGCGCGTCCGGCACGTCGTGCAGCGCAGTGCGTGCATCGTGCTGCTGTTCGCCGTGTGGGAAGCCCTGCCGCGCCTGGGCATCGTCAACCCGGCCTTCCTCAGTCCGCCGTCGGCGGTGGCCGCCACCATCGTGTCGTGGTTCGCCGACGGCACGGTGTGGAAACACCTCGCCGCGAGCCTGCAGCGGTCGTTCACCGGGCTGCTGATCGCGGTGGCGGCGGGCGTGACCACCGGACTGCTGATGGGCTGGTTCTCCCGCTTCGAGGCTTTCGTCGACCCGGTGCTGCAGCTGATGCGCCAGACCTCGGCGTTCGCGCTGTTCCCGGTGTTCCTGCTGTTCCTCGGCATCGGCGAGGCATCGAAGATCGCGATCATCTTCTGGGCCTCGTTCTGGCCGGTGCTGCTCAACACGATCAGCGGCGTGAAGCAGGTGGACCGGCTGCTGATCCTGTCGGCGCGCTCGATGGGCGCATCGCAGACCTTCATCTTCACGAAGGTGGTGCTGCCCGCGGCACTGCCGGCGATCTTCACGGGCGTGCGGCTGGCCGGGGCCTACTCGATCACGGCGCTCGTGGCCGCGGAGATGATCGGCGCCCACGCGGGGCTCGGGTTCCTGACGCTGAACTCGCAGGAGACCTTCCAGATCCCGAGCATGTACGCGGGCATCCTGCTGCTGGCCGTGCTGGGGCTCGCGCTCAACACGCTGCTCGCGCGGCTCGAGGCGCGGCTCACGGGCTGGCGCAAGGGGCTGCAGCACGATGCGTGAACTGCTGCGGCGTCGGAACGCCTTCGCCGTGGCCGGCGTCGCCACGGGACTGGCCGCGGCGGCGATGGCGGTGGCCTCGCTTTCGCCGGTCCCGCCGGTGGCCGGCGATGGCGTGGGGCCGGTGCTCGACGCCGCGCGCACACGAGGGGTGCTGCGGGTGGGGGTGCGGGCCTATCCCCGCCCTTCTCCGCCGGGACATCCGCTCCCGCCCGAGCCCGATTCCTTCGATGCCGACCTCGCCACGATGCTGGGCGAACGGCTGGGGCTGCGCGTGGAACTCGTCGGCCTCGCGCCGGATGTCCGGGAGACCGCGCTGCGTGACGGTCGGGTGGACCTGCTCGCGGCCGGCGCGTCCACCGAAGCTCCGGCCCGTGCCGCGGTGATGCGAGGCGGCCCGGTGTCGCGGTGGGAGGACCTTCGCGGCCGTGTCGCCTGTGTCGCCGACGGCAGCCCGTATGCGGAGGTGCTGTCGGGCCGGTTCGGTGTGTCGCCCCGCACCTATCCGTCGGCGGTGCACGCGGCCTACGGGTTCATGGCCGGCGAGTGCGCCGCGCTCGTCGAGGACGGTGAGGTGATCGAACGGTTGCTCGGCCAGGAGGCGTGGCGCTTCTATTCGCCCCTGGCGGGCACGCTGCCGGCCGCATCCGCCGTGCCCCTGCCGCTCGCGACCGGCGATGCCCCGTCGTCGCGCTTCGTCGAGGCCACGCGCCGCTGGTGGCGGGCCTCCGGGGGCGAAGCGCAGGCGCGCCTGCGCCGCACCGGCGGCATCAATTTCGAGGTGGCCCTGCTGGAGGATGGCAACATCTGCCATTGACGGGCGCAGCCTGCACCCGCACGACGGAAGGACTGCCCATGGCCATCGAGCTCCCGAAGGAAACGCGCAAGGAGGCCATCGCCTCGATCGAACGCTACTTCGCCGAACACATGGAGGAGCGCATCGGCAACATCGCCGCGGGCGCCCTGCTGAACTTCTTCGTCGAGGAGATCGGGCCGGCCATCTACAACCGCGCGGTGGCCGAGGTGCAGGAGCGTCTGCAGCAGCGGGTCTCCGAGATCGACATCGAGGTGCACGAGGACGAGTTCACCTACTGGCAGAAGCAGGCGAAGCGCCGCTGACGCGGCGGGGTCAGAACCAGGCGTGCAGCAGGCCCGACACCGCCGCCGCGACGGCGAACGGGGCCACGGGGACGGCGCTGTCGGTGCGGTCCAGTGTGTCGCCCAGCGCGGGCGCGCTCAGCGCGGCGCCCGACAGCGCCCCGGCCAGCAGCGCGCCGTGGCGGCCGCCGAGCAGGTAGCGGCCCGCGCAGAGGGCGACCACCAGCGGCACGAACGCCATCGCCGCCACCGCGGCCAGCAGCGGCGCGCCGAGTTCGCGCGCCGCCGCGACGGCGGGTTCCCCGGCTCCGAGCACCACCACGGCCACGAGCGCGGCCGTGCCCAGGTCCTTCAGCACCCGCAGGGCGCCCGGTGGCACGGCCCCGAAGGTCTGCCGCTTCGCGCGGAACCAGCCGAAGGCCACGCCGGAGACCAGCGCACCGCCGGCCCCGAGCGTCAGCACGGCCGAGCCGGCGTGCACCGAGGGCAGGCCCAGCAGCAGGCCGGCCACGAGGCCGCCGGCGAGGTACATGACGTCGGTGCGGGCGGTGGGCAGCACGGGGTCGCCGATCACCGCCGCGAAACGGGCCACGTCCGCCTCCGTGCCGTGGAGGGAGACGGTGTCGTGCAGGCGGACCACCGTGTCCGCCGCCAGGGGCAGCACGCGCCCCATGCGGCTGAGCTGCACGACGACCACGCCGTGCCGCAGGTTGCCGGACGATGTGGCCCGGATCTCGCCGATCGACCGCTGGTCGAACGAGGCCCGGGTCAGCACCACGTCGCGGCGCTGCATCGCGAGCGCCATGCCGTCGATGCCGTGGACCTCCTCGCCCAGGCCACGGGCGCGTGCCACCACGGCCTCGCGCCGGCCGACCACCAGCACGACGTCGGCGGGAAGGAGGCGCACCTGCGGCGCCGGCTCGACGAAGCGGAGGCCCCGCTTGATGCGGCTGATGCTGACCGGTGGCAGGTCGGGGTCGTGGGCCTCCTGGCCCGACACGTCGGACACGGTGCGCGACGGCCCCGCCGCGACGCGGTACAGGCGCCCGACGAGTTCGGGCGCCGCCGACTGCAGACCCGGGGCGAGCACCGGCACGCCCTGGCTCAGGGCCGCATCCGCCTGCAGCGCATCGTCGAGCAGCGGACGGCGAATCAGCCAGGGCACCGCGTGACCGCACACCAGCAAGGCCGCGAGGAGACCCAGCACGGTCACGAGCGCCTGCGCCCCGTCGCCCCCCGCGCGTGCCGGCGACGCCAGCAGGAACGCGGTCACGGCGAACGCCGCCCCCACCCCGGCAGCCCGTGCGCCCTCCCCCCGCATCACCGGGAGGAACTGCGGGCCGGCCTCGAACCCGGCCGCGTAGAGGAACAACGCGAGCAGCACGGTGTGGACACCCGGATCGACGTGCACGCCGGCCTGGGACACCACCAGTGCCGCGAGGAAGGTGCCGGTGGCGGTGCCGACGCGGAACGTGCCCCACTGCAGGCGCCCGGCGAACCAGCCGAGGGCGATCGACAGGAACAGCGCGATCTCGGGGGACCGCTTGAAGATGGCGTGCAGCCAGTCCATGGGGGCTCCTCTGTCAGCGGGGCGCGGCCCAGCCGGCGAGCGCAACCACCAGCGGCCCCATCAGCGGCAGCACCACGTTCGAGATGGCGTAGGTGATGGTGTAGCCGAGCAGCGGCGTGGTGTTGCCCGCGGCATTCTGCACGGCGCTGAGCGCGGGGGTGCTGCACTGCTGCCCGGCGATGGCACCGAGCAGCACGGGGGCCTCGAACTTCAGCAGCTTGTGGCCGACGAACAGCGAGATCAGCGCGGGGATCAGCGCGATCGCGACGCCCATCAGCGGTAGCGCGACGCCGTACTGCCGGATCAGCGTGAGGGCCTGCGGGCCGGAGGCCAGGCCCACGCAGGCGATGAAGGTGGCGAGCCCGACATCCTTCAGCAGGCCGGCGGCGTCCGGCGGCAGGCTCAGCCGGCCCGGATGGCGGGCCTGGTACCAGCCGAAGACGAGGCCGCTCAGCAGTGCGCCGCCGCCGGTGCCGAGCGAAAACGGCACGCCGGCCGCGCGCACGCTGTAGAGGCCGACCCAGACGCCGAGGACGATCCCGAAGCTCGCGTAGCCGAGGTGGGTTCGATCCGACTTCAACACGGGTTCGCCGAACCGGTCGCCCACCACCGCCAGCAGGTCGGGGCGACCGTACAGCGAGACCGTGTCCCCCTTTCGCAGCGCCAGGTCCGGCAACACAGGCAGCGGATGGCCACCGCGGGCCACGCCCGCGACCTGCACGCCGGGCGGAAGCACCGGGCCGTCGCCACCGGTGGCGCGCAGGCTGGCGAGCGTTCGGCCGTCGAAGGCGCGCGTGGCGATGGCCACCTCGAGCGTTTCCATCACGACGCCGAAGGACTGGGTGTCGGCGATCTCCCGGCCGAGTTCCGCCCCCGCCTGCGCCAGCCGCACGACGGCGGCCCGGCGGCCGGTCACCAGCAGCTGGTCCCCGGCCTCGAGCACCAATGCCGGCACCACCGGTACGTCGGCGCCCCCGCGCCGCACGCCCTCCACGTTCGCCTCGCCACCCAGCAGCGCCAGCACCGTCGCGACCGAATGGCCGGCGCCGGCCGTGACCTCGAAGACCCGGCCCACCATCTCCGGGGCCGCCTCCTGCACGCCGGCATCGTCCTCGCGCCCGCCCATCTCCTTCCACAGCCGTGCGGCCTCCGCGCGCAGGTCGACGCGCAGCAGCAGCGGGAACACCTGGCTCGTGGCCACCACGATCGCGATCAGGCCGAAGATGTAGGTGATGGAGTACGCGGTCACGACGTTGGCCTGCAGCCGCTTCACTTCGTCGGCCGGCAGCGCCAGCTTGGAGATGGCGTCGCTGGCCGTGCCCACGACCGCCGACTCGGTGGCCGCGCCGGCCATCATGCCGGCGGCCGTGCCCTGGTCGAGGTGCATCAGCCGGGTGGCGAGCAGCACCAGCACGAGCACGGTCACCACCTCGATGCCGCACAGCAGGCCGATGCGCAGGCCCTTCGCGTTGAGGTTCGCGAAGAACTGCGGCCCGCCGGCGTACCCGAGCGCGAAGATGAAGAGCATGAAGAACAGGTTCTTCACGCCGGCGTCGACCTCGACGCCCACCTGTCCGATCACCAGCGCCGCGATCAGCGTGCCGCAGATGCCACCGAGCTGGACCGGGCCGAAGCGCACCTGCCCGATCGCATGGCCGATGCAGAGCGCGAGGAACAGCGCAATCTCCGGGTGGCTCCCGAGCAGCGTGTGCAGCACACTCCCCATCGACGGTCCTCCTGTCGGATGGGCGGATTCTGCGGCCGCCGGCAGGCGACCGTCCAGGGGTCATGCACCAACGGGCAAGGTGCCCCGGCTGACGCTGTCGCCGTCGTCCGGACGCAGCGCCCAGAACGACAGCGAGGAGACGAGCGTCACGCCGGCGAGGGTCAGGAACGCATGGTGCAGCGCGTTCATCACGGCCGCCGGGTCGGTCTGCGGCAGGCCCGCCAGGTACCACGCGGCCACCAGCGAGCCGCAGGCGAGGCCGAAGCTCATCGACATCTGCTGCAGGGTGCTGGCGAAGGTGCTGGCCATCGCGGTGTCCTTCTCCTCGATGTCGGCGTAGGCCATCGAGTTCATGCTCGAGAACTGCAGCGAGTTGAACAGGCCCATCGCGAGGCCCAGGCCCACGATGCCAGCGATGGGCGTGCCCGGCCCCACGAGCGCGTAGCCGCCGATGGTGCACGCGATCAGCACGGTGTTGACCACGAGCACGCGGCGGTAGCCGTAGCGGCGCAGCAGCGGCGCCGAGATGACCTTCATGCCCATCGCCGCGGCGGCCGCCGGCATCATCAGCAGGCCCGACTGCCACGCGGGCAGCCCCAGGCCCAGCTGGTACAGCAGCGGCAGCAGGAACGGCATGCCGCCGATGCCCAGTCGCGTGACGAAGCCGCCCAGCACCGACACGCGGAACGTGCGCACCTTCAGCAGCGTCAGGCGCAGCAGCGGGAACGGCACCTGCCGCGCGTGCCAGGCGTAACCCGCGAGCAGCAGCAGCGACGTCGCGAGCAACGCGCCGCCCGCGCCCAGCCCCAGGCTGTGTTCACCGAACACCTCGAGCAGCCACGACAGCAGCGCGGCGCCGCTGCCGAACAGCAGGAAGCCGCGCACGTCGAGCGGCTGCGGGGCCGCGCTGCGGTAGTCGGGCATGTGCCGGTGCGCGAACCACATCGCCACCATGCCCACGGGCACGTTGACGAAGAAGATGTCGCGCCACGACAGCCAGTGCACGATCAGCCCGCCCACCGTGGGGCCGAGCAGCGGCCCGAGCAGCGCGGGGATGATCACGAAGTTCATCGCGCGCAGCAGTTCGCCTTTCGGGAACGTGCGCACGATGGCGATGCGGCCCACCGGCATCATCATGGCGGCCGCGATGCCCTGCGGCACGCGCGCGGCGATCAGCATCGTCGAATCGACGGCCAGGCCGCACAGCACCGACGACACGGTGAACAGGCCCACCGCGAACATGAAGATGCGGCGTGTGCCGTAGCGTTCGGCGAGCCAGCCGCTGACCGGGATGCAGACGGCCAGGCTCAGGATGTAGCTGGTGACGACCGCCTTCAGGCTCAGCGGCGAGACCTGCAGGCTCGCGGCCATGGCCGGGATGCCGGTGTTGACGATCGTCGAGTCGAGCTGCTCCATGAAGAGCGCGGTGGCGACGACCCAGGGCAGGTAGCGCTTGGTGGCGGCGGTGTCCATCGGCGAAGGATCTTGGATCGTTGGACCGGGCACCGTACCAGAACGCACGCGTTCGTGTGCACACTCGGCCTCGCCACAAAGCAAAAAGCCTCCGTCGTTTCCGACGGAGGCTTCGCTTCTTAATTTTGGTGGGCCCTGAGTGACTCGAACACTCGACCTACGGATTAAGAGTCCGCTGCTCTACCAACTGAGCTAAGAGCCCGAAATTTCTTGCCTGACTTTCTCTCCGGCACCACCGGTGAAGGTGGTGGGTTGTGCGGGGCTCGAACCCACGACCTACGGATTAAAAGTCCGCTGCTCTACCAACTGAGCTAACAACCCGCAAGCCCACGATTATAAGCTGGAATCTTCGCGTTGATCAAGCCTTGTCGGCAAGCCCGCATTGTAGCGCTTCTGCGGCAGAAACCAAGCCGAATGTTGCGGTAACTGTCACGACCGAACCATACCCATGGCAATTGAGGTTCGCGTCGACGTCCTGCCCTTCGATCACGCAGGCCTCGGGCAGGGTCACCGGCTCGCGCGAGAACACGCAGCGCACGCCGATCTTTCCCGTGCGCGCCGCGCCATGCTGCTTGCGCAGGCGCTGGCGCATCGAGGCGAGCAGCGGGTCGTGCGTGGTGGCGGACAGGTCCTCCACCTCGACCGACTGCGGCTTGCGCTTGCCGCCTGCCGCGCCCACCGTCACGAACGGCGTGCGCGTCGCCAGCGCCCAGCCGGCCATCGCCACCTTCGCGTGGACCTGGTCGCAGGCGTCGATGAGCACGTCGATGTCGTGCGTCAGCAGCGCGGGCCAGTTGTCCGGCGAAACGAAGTCGTCGACGAGGTGGATGTGGCAGCCGGGGTGGATGTCCTTGAAGCGCTCCTGCAGCGCGAGGCCCTTGGCCTGCCCCACGGTGGCGCCGGTCGCCTGCACCTGCCGGTTGATGTTGGACTCCGCCACGTGGTCCATGTCGATCAGCGTGAGTTCGGCGACGCCGCTGCGCGCGAGCGCCTCGGCCGCCCACGACCCCACGCCGCCGAGTCCCGCCACGGCGACACGCAGCCGGCGAAGCCGCGTGTAGCCGGCGTCACCGTAGAGTCGCCGCAGGCCGCCGAAGCGGCGCTCGAGGTCGGCATCGAGCGCGGTGTCGTTCAACGCAGCGTCGCCAGGCGTTCCTTGGCCGCGACCGCGGCTTCGGACTTCGGGTAGGTCTTCATCAGTTCGTTGAGGGTCGCGCGCGCGCCCTTCACGTCCTTCAGGTCGGCCTGCGAGCTCGCCACCGACAGCAGCGCCTCGGGTGCGCGCGGATGGTCCGGCGCCTTCGAGACGAGCGAGCGGAACGAGGCGATGGCTTCCTTGTAGTCGCGCTTGCCGTACTGGGCGTTGCCCAGCCAGAACAGCGCCGACGGCGCGTAACCGCTCGCCGGGTAGCGGCGCTGGAAAGCCGACAGCTGGTTCGCGGCCTCGGCGAAGTCGCCCTTGCGCAGCACGCCCATGGCGTCCTCGAAGAGACGGGTCTCGTCGGGGTCGGCCTTGAACTCCCGGCCGTCGAGGGACACCGTCTGGGGCTCGAGCTTGCGGATGCGCTCGTCGACACCCTGGCGGATGTCCTTCTGCGCACGCTGCAGGTCAGCGACGTCGCGCGCCAGCTGTTCTTCCTGGCCGCGCAGGCGCGCGGTCTCGGCGCGGGCCTCGTCGAGCTGGCGGTTGAGGTCGAGCAGGCTGCGCTGCAGCTGCTCGATGCGTTCGTTCGACGCCTTGATCTCACCCTGCAACTGATCCTTCAGCTGCGTGACCTGCGTGCGCAGGTCGATGATGGCCTTGCGGGCCTCGGTGTCGTCGAACAATGCCGCGCGGGCCGGACCCGCGAGCAGCACCCCGAAGGAAAGGGCCGCGGCCACGGCCCCGCGTTGGATCAGAGAGGACATGGCCCAGTCTTTCATCCGGTTCCGTGGATCAGCGGCTCACCAGCTCGGCGCGGCGGTTCTTCGCGTACGCGGCTTCGTCGTGGCCGGTGTCGGCCGGGCGCTCCTTGCCGAAGCTGACGGCTTCGAGCTGGGCATCGGCGGCGCCGAGCAGCGTCAGCGACTTCAGCACGGCCTGGGCGCGCTTCTGGCCGAGGGCGAGGTTGTACTCGCTGCCGCCGCGTTCGTCGGTGTGGCCTTCGATCACGAGCTTCTTCGCCTTGTTGGCAGTCAGGGCCTTGGCCTGCGACTCGAGCACGCCGCGGTACTCGTCCTTCACGACGTAGCTGTCGTAGTCGAAGTACACGACGCGGCCGGCGGCGTTGTTGGCGCCATCCTTCGTCAGGTCGACGCTGGCGACGGGCGAGTCGGTCACGCCCTTGCCGGCGTTGCCGCTGCCGGCCGTGACGGGGCTGCGCGTCTCGACGGTGGCGGCCTTGTCATCGAGCTTGACGTCCGACGCGCAGCCGGCGGCGAAGATGGAGGCAATGGCGACGAGGGCGGCAAGTTTCGAATTCATCATGATGTAGGTATCTCCAGGGACAGGGAAAGAAGGAGGCAGGGTCAGCGACCGAACGGGCCCCACACCGGCTCGCGCACGTCGGCGGTGGTGGAGACCAGCTTGGACTTGACCTTGCCGTCCAGGGTGGTGGTCATCAGCACGTCGCGCCCTTGGGCGCGGCTCGCATACATGATCAACCGCCCGTTCGGTGCGAAGCTCGGACTTTCGTCGTCGCTCGAATCGGTGAGCGCGCGAGCCGGTGTGCCGCCGGTGAGGTCGGCGAGGTACACGCGGAACGCGCCGCCTTGCCTCGAGATGTAGGCAAGGTAGCGGCCATCGGGGCTGATGGCCGGACTGATGTTGTAGCCACCGGTGAAGCTCACCCGCTCGGCGCCGCCACCCGACACGGACGTGCGGTAGATCTGCGGGCCGCCTCCGCGGTCGCTGACGAACAGCAGGCTCTTGCCGTCGGGGGTGAACACGGCCTCGGTGTCGATGGACGCGCTGTTGGTGACACGGCGCGGATTCTCGCCGTTGCGGCCCACGATGTAGACCTGGGACGCGCCGTCACGCGTGAGGGTCACGGCGAGCGACTGACCGTCCGGCGCCCAGGCCGGCGCGCTGTTGGACCCGCGGAACGCCGCGATCTCGCGCCGGGCGCCGGTCGCGATCGTCTGCGCCCAGACCACCGCCTTCTGCCGTTCGTGGAACGACACGTAGGCGATCTCCTGCCCGTTCGGGGACCACGCCGGCGAGATGATCGGGTCCATGCTCGTGATCACGACCTGGCCGTTCTCGCCGTCGGAGTCGGCGACCCGCAGAGAATGGCTCTTGCCCGACTTGGTCACGTAGGCGATCCGGGTGGCGAAGATGCCCTTCTCCCCGGTGATGGTCTCGTAGACGAAGTCGGCGACCCGGTGCGCGCCCTGGCGCAGGTCCCCCGGGGCCACGACGAACGACTGCCCGCCGAGGTCCTTGTTCCGGACGACGTCCCAGAGCTTCGCCCGCACGTCGAACCGCCCGTCGGCGAGCCGCATCACCGAGCCCCCGAGCAGCAGGTCGGCCGTCTTCGACTTCCACTCGGCCATGTCCGGCCGCGCGGTCTCGTCGAGGATCGCCACCGTGTCGATCCCCCGGAACACCCCGATCCGCTCGAGATCGGCCCGGATGATCTCCGACACCGGATGAGGCACCTTGCCCTCGTCCCGGAACTTGGGAATCGCGATGGGAATCTGGGTGGCGCCGACGCCGGAGATTTCGACGCGGAATTGGGCGTGGGCAGAAGGAAGAGCAGCTCCTGCTGAGGCCGCCACGGCAGACAGCAGCAGAGAGCGTCGGTGTAGGAGGATCATAGACGGCTGGACTGGGGCCTCGGCATCAGCCCGAGGCAATCATGCACAATCCCCAATGATAGATTGAGCCGAACTTTCATGATGCAAAACCCGCCGACTTTGACGGTCGTAATCGTTGCGAAGAACGAAGCCCGCAATATTTCGGAATGCGTGGCCAGCGCGTCATTCGCGAACGAAGTGATCGTGCTCGACTCCGGCAGCGCCGACGCCACCGCCGAACTGGCCCGCCAAGCGGGGGCCCGCGTCGTTGCCACGGACTGGCCCGGCTATGGCCCGCAAGTGGCTCGGGGCTTTTCGATGGCCACCTGCGACTGGGTGCTCTCCCTGGACGCGGACGAGCGCATCACGCCGGACTTGGCGCGTGAGATCACCGTAGCCATCACATCGGGCGCTCGACAGGGCTATCGCATCCCCCGCCTGTCGGAGTTCGTCGGCCAGTTCATCCATCACTCCGGCTGGCGCCCCGACTACACATTGCGGCTCGGTGTGCGGTCGGTCTCAGGGTTCACCGATCACTTCCTCCATGCTCACATGACCGTGGAGGGCGCGATCGGCGACCTAAAGACCCCGCTGATCCACTTCAGCTACCCAGATCTGCACGACGTCCTGGAAAAGCTCGACCGCTACTCCACGGGCCACGCGAAGGACATGCACGCACGTGGCAAGACGGCCAACCTGAAAAAGGCGATTGTCCATGCAGCATTCGCTTTCGCGCGCACGTACTTCCTGCGCCTGGGTTTCCTTGACGGGCAGCGCGGCATGATGCTCGCGATCTACAACGCCGAATACACCTACTACAAGTACCTCAAGCTGATGATGCTCAGCTCACCGCCGGTACGACCGGCCATCCCGTAGCCCTGATCCCCCGGGCGACTGCCCCTTCGGAGGTCCGCCGAGACCCGGGATGCTCATCGAACAATGAACGTCGCATGACACACACGTCCGCCCTTTCCCTGGCAACGCGGCTCAAGCACCGGCACTCCGACCTCCGGACCTGCCAGCGCGCATTCGTCCAGCTGCCTGGTAGGCCAACGGTCGAAGCGCCCACGCGGCCTGCCCACCTCACCGAGACAACCCCATGACCGCCAGCATCAGCGGCTTCACCTTCCTCCGCAACGGCGTCAAACTCGGGTTCCCGTTCGAGGCGTCCGTCCGTTCCCTGCTGCCCCTCGTCGACGAATTCGTCATCGCGGTGGGCGCCGGTGAGGACGCGACCCGCGAGCGGCTGCTGGCCATCGGGGATCCGAAGATCCGGATCATCGACACGATCTGGAACGAACGCATGGCCGAGCGCGGGTTCGTCTATGCACAGCAGAAGATGATCGCGCAGTACGCCTGCACGGGCGACTGGGCGTTCTACCTCGAAGGGGACGAGGTGCTGCACGAGAACGAGCTGCCGGCCATCCGTGCCTCGGTCGACCGCCATCACGGGGACCCCGAGGTCGAGGCGCTCGTGTTCGACTACCTCCATTTCTACGGCTCGCCACACTGGCTCGCCGTGAGTCCGGCCTGGTACCGGCGCGAGTGCCGGCTGATCCGCAACACCATCCGCAGCTACGCGCCCGACGGGCAGTTCTGGGTGGTGATGGACCGCCACCGCCAGGGCCGCCACCCGAAGGCCGCGCTCGCCCGCGCCCACATCTACCACTACGGCCACGTCCGCCGCACCGAGTACATGCAGGCCAAGCTCGACCAGGTCAGCAAGTACTGGACGACCGGCGCGCCGAAGGTCCACTACGGCAACATCGACGCGCAGGCCCTGAAACCGTTCGAAGGCACCCACCCCGCCCTCATGCAGGCCTGGCTCGACAGCGAGGCCGAACAGCACTTCGCACCCGACCCCGCGCACGTGCTCACCCGCCGCGAGCGCAAGCACCGGTGGTCGATGAAGCTCGAACGCGCCCTCGGCCTCGACCTGAGCCACAAGCACTACCGACTGGTCCGCCCCGACTGAGACCGCCATGACCTACACCGTCGTCATCCCCGTCCTCAACCAGCTGAAGTTCACGCGCCTGTGCGTGGAGAGCCTGCTGGCCGGAGGCACCCCCGCCGCCAGCGTGCTGGTGATCGACAACGCCAGCACCGACGACACCCCGGCCTGGCTCGCGAACGAGGCCGGCGTCCCGTCCATCACCAACCGGGTCAACCTCGGCTGCGGCGGCGCCTGGGCGCAGGGTTCGTTCCACAGCCAGGCCGACTGGGTCGTGCTGCTGAACAACGACGTGATCGTGCCGCCGAACGGGATGGCCGACCTGCTGGCCGCCGCCGAACGCGAGGGCTTCGACGTCGTCAGCCCCGCCCTGCTCGAAGGCGCGCTCGACTACGACTTCACCACTTACGCGCCCACCTACGTGAACGAGATGAAAGGCGTCACGCGCACCGGCTGGTTCCACGGCGTCTGCTTCGCCATCAAGCGCTCCGTGTTCGAGACCGTCGGCTACCCCGACACCGACCGCCTGCTCGGCGGCCACGAGGACAAGGAGTACCTCGTGCGCTGCCTGCGGCACGGCGTCCGCGTGGGCACCGTGGGCGCCACGGTGCTGCACCACTTCGGCTCCATCACGCAGAAGGCGATGAAGAAGGAAAGCGGCGTCAAGTCGCTCGGGGACCGCCACCATGCGTACCAGCGCATGGGCATGGGCTGGTGGGCGCGAAAGCGCTTCAAGGCCCAGCAGCGCAAGCAGACCGAGGACTGGTCGCGCGACGAGTCGGCCGCACACGGCATAACCCTGCACATGCTGCGCGAGAACGGCGGCTGGCGCTTCGTCTGACCCATGACACGCTCCAACACGCTCCGTGACTGGCGCCGGTCGCTGAAGGACCGCCTGCCCTACGTGCGCCGTCGGGTCCACGCCAGCCTCGAACGGCGCTACGCCCTCCTCACCGACGCGCTGGGCATGGGCGTGCCCCGGGCCGCCGACGTCACCCTGACCGTGGCGCGGCCCGTCCGCCCCGGCGACGCGGACGAGCTGTGCCTGTTCCTGAGCCACCAGGCGGCGCCCGCACTGAAGCCGCACGTGGTCGCCCACGTCACCGCGCTGCTCGACCGGGGCGTGCGCGTCGTGCTGGTGCTCAACACCGACCTCCCCGCGGACACGCTGCGCATCGACCCGGCCTTCGCCGACCGCCTCGACGGCCTGCTGGTCCGCCAGAACCTCGGCTACGACTTCGCCGGCTGGGCCCACGCCCATGCCGTGGTGTCGCCCCACCTGCGCGCGCAGCGGCTCTACCTCGTCAACGACAGCATCGTGGGCCCGCTCGACGGTGCGGCCTTCGACCGGCTGCTGGCCCGCGTGCGCTCCAGCCGGGCCGACGTGGTCGGCCTGATCGAGGCCCCCACGCCCCGCCCGCACCTGCAGAGCTTCTTCCTCGCCTTCAACGCACGCGCCCTCGCCGGCGGCCTCGTGCCGTTCTTCCGCGAGGTGCTGTGTTTCGCCGACAAGGGCACCGTGGTGGACGTCTACGAGACGCACCTCACGCAGCGCCTGCGCCATGCGGGTTTCGCGTGCGAAGCGGTGTTCCCCACCGCCGACCCGTACGCCGGCTGGGAACAGCTCGTCGCCGACGGCTTCCCCTACGTGAAGGGACGCGCCCTCGCGGAGCACCGCCGGCATCCCGCCGTCGCGCGCCTCGTCCCCCCTCACCTGCTCGCCGACTGAGCATGGAGGACATCGTCATCTGGGGCGCCGGCGGGCACGCGAAGGTCGTCGCCGCGTCCATCCGCCGCGCCGGCCGTTTCCGCGTCGCCGGGTTCATCGACGACGTGAACCCGGGCCGGGCAGGCGAACCCTTCTGCGGCGCCACCGTGCTCGGTGACCGCGCCGCCTTCGACGCGCTGCACGCCCGCCAGCCGGTGGCCCTGCACCTCGCCTTCGGGCATTGCGGTGCCCGGTACCGCCTGGGCGCCGAACTCGCGGCCCGGGGCGTCGCCTTCCCCGTGCTCGTGGACCCCACGGCGCTGGTCGCCGAGGGGGTTTCGCTCGGCGACGGCTGCTATGTGGGCCCGGGCGCCGTGCTGAACGCCGATGCCCGCATCGGCCGCCACACCATCCTCAACACCGGCACCGTGGTCGAACACGACGGCCTCGTCGGCGACGCCGTCCACCTCGCCCCCCGCGTGTGCCTGGCCGGCCACGTGACGGTCGGCGACCGCACCTTCGTCGGCGCCGGCACCGTCGTGCGCGACGAGATCCACATCGGACGCGACTGCCTCGTGGGCCTCGGCAGCGTCGTCGTGCGGGACTTGCCGGACGGCGTGCGCGCCTACGGCTGCCCCGCGGCCATCAAGGAAACCCCATGACCCCAAAGTCCACCCTCGACGAGTTCGCGCTGTTCGGCGGCGAACCAGCCTTCGGGCACAAGCTGCACGTGGGCCAGCCCAACATCGGCGACCGCGCGCATTTCCTCGACCGGGTCAACCGCATCTTCGACTCCCGCTGGCTCACGAACAACGGCGAGGCCGTGCAGGAACTGGAACGCCGGCTGGGCGAGCACCTGGGCGTCAAGCACGTGATCGCCGTGTGCAACGCCACGGTGGGCCTCGAGATCGCGATCCGTGCCATGCCGATGGAGGGCGAGGTGATCGTGCCGTCGCTCACCTTCGTCGCCACCGCCCACGCGCTGCAGTGGCAGCAGATCACCCCCGTCTTCTGCGACGTCGACCCCGTCACGCACAACCTCGATCCCGAGCAGGTGCGCCGCCTCATCACCCCGCGCACCACCGGCATCCTCGGCGTGCACCTGTGGGGCCGCCCCTGCGACGTGGACGCCCTGCAGGCCATCGCCGACGAGCATCGGCTGCACCTGCTGTTCGACGCGGCCCATGCCTTCGGGTGCTCGCACCAAGGCCGCATGGTAGGCAACTTCGGCCGCGCGGAAGTGTTCAGCTTCCACGCCACCAAGTT
Organism: Piscinibacter gummiphilus; assembly: GCF_002116905.1. Taxonomy (NCBI): domain Bacteria; kingdom Pseudomonadati; phylum Pseudomonadota; class Betaproteobacteria; order Burkholderiales; family Sphaerotilaceae; genus Rhizobacter; species Rhizobacter gummiphilus. The sequence goes on along the minus strand of NZ_CP015118.1, from coordinate 2,547,961 downwards.
CTTCAACACGTTCGAAGGCGGTGCCATCACCACCAACGACGACGCCCTCGCCGCGAAGATCCGGCTGATGACCAACTTCGGGTTCGCGGGCTACGACAACGTCGTGCACGTCGGCACGAACGGCAAGATGAACGAGGTGTGTGCCGCGATGGGCCTCACGTCGCTGCAGGCGCTCGACGGCTTCATCGCCACCAACCGCACCAACGCCGACACGTATGCCGAGCGCCTCGCCCGCATCCCCGGCATGAAGCTCTGCCGCTACGACACGACCGAGCGCAACAACTTCCAGTACGTGGTGGTGGAGTACATGCCACAGCCGGGCGGACCGAGCCGTGACGACCTCATCCGCCTGCTGTGGGCAGAGAACGTGATGGCGCGCAAATACTTCTGGCCGGGCTGCCACCGCATGGAACCCTACCGCACGCTGTTCCCGACCGTGGGCGAACGCCTGCCGCAGACGGAGGCCATCGCCGACCGCCTGATGATCCTGCCCACCGGCACGGGAATGAACACTGCATCCATCCACGCGCTGTGCGACCTGCTCGAGCTGGCCGTCGCCCAGGGCCCGGCCCTGTCGGCCCGCCTGGGAGCGCTCTGACATGGCCGAGGCCGCGCGGCGTCCGTTCGTCATCCAGGTCGGCCACTTCAACGACGAGATGGGCGGCGTCATCGCGCTGCACCGGCTGTGCCACCTGCTCAACGAAGGCGGCCACGAAGCCTACGTCTGGCCGCCGAAGAAGCCGCGGCACGACCCGGCCCGGCCGGTGCGCAGCTCGCTGCAGCGCCTGAGCTACTGGCTGCGGGGCAAGGACCGCCGGCTGCGGCGCGCGCCGGGCTTCATCACGCCCATCGCGAAGGAAGAACACATCGCCCGCGGCATCGTCGTGTACCCCGAGATCGTCGACGGCAACCCGCTGCGGGCCGAGCGCGTGGTGCGCTGGCTGCTGCACAAGCCGGGCTTCCACACGGGCCGTGCGGTGTACGGCCCGAACGACAAGTTCTTCTTCTTCCAGAACGCCTTCAACGACCCGGCGATCAACCCGCACCCGGACAACCTGCTCAAGACCGTCTTCATCCGCGACGACATCTACAAGCAGACCAACTTCGGTCCGCGCTCGGGCACCTGCTACATCCTGCGCAAGGGCAAGGACCGGCCGATCGTCCATCCGCTCGAGAACTCGGTGCTGGTCGACGACCTGTCCCACCGCGAGCTGGCCGAGGTGTTCAACCGCGTGGAGACCTGCATCTCCTACGACACCTACACGCTGTACTCGGCCTTCGCCGCACTGTGCGGCTGCGTGTCGGTCGTGGTGCCCGAGGAGGGCAGGACGAAGGAGGAGTGGTACCCCGACGAACGGGACCGCTACGGCCAGGCCTGGGGCTTCGACGACGTCGAGTGGGCGCGCCGCACGGCCCCGCTGCTGCTGCCGCACCTCAAGGCGCAGGAACGCGAAGCCAACGACAGCGTGCGGGTGTTCGCCGAGAAGTGCCAGGGTTACTTCCCCTGACCTCCCCGCCCCTCAGCACTTCGTCTTGCTGAGCACGAAGCGTCGCGGCGAGAACGGCAGCTTCACCGACGCCATCACCTTGTGCTGCCGCTGTGCATCGAGCGCACGGCCCAACTGCTGCAGGTGATCGCGCAGGAACCCCGTGCGCGCCAGGGCCTCGAACCACACCTCGCTGCGCGTGCAGGCGGGGCTGTTCCAGGGCTTTTCGCGGCCCGCGAAGTGCAGCTGCACGGGATGGGCCAGCGCGTGCCGCACCTCGTCCGCCGTGTAGTTCACGTCCTCGGCCAGGTCGGCTTCGGAGCGGTAGCAGTCGTAGGCATACGTGCACACCATGCTGTCCGCGGGCAAGGTGCGGATGTGCGGGTGGCACACGAGGTTCAGCACGTCCTGCTCGGGTTGCAGCAGGCGCCTGGCATGTTCCTCGGCGTACCGCAGCATGCGCGCCTCCAGGCCATCGGTCCGCATCCGCGCGAGGTTGACCACGCAGTACCCGGCACCGTACCGCAGGTGGGTGCGTTCCTCGGCGGTGAAGTCCTTCTCGTACATCTCGGCCACGCGGTGCACCCACGACCCGCGCCGCACCAGGCTGGGCGACGCCGCCAGGTAGTCCTCCCCCGCCGGATCGAACGCGAGGAAGTCGCGCGACACGTCGCCCTGGAACAGCACGTCGACGTCGGTGACGAGCATCGCGTCGTGCTGCGGGAACAGCGACGGGGCCAGGAGCTTGTAGAACATCTCCTTGCTGTAGTGCCCCTTGCAGTCGGTGCGCGCGAAAAGGTCGCTCAGCTGATGCGCCATGTCGACGAACACCAGTTCGACCCGGGCCGGATGGTTCGCCACCTCGGCCTTCAGCCGGGCCTGGTGGTCCGCGCCGATGCCGGACTGGGCGACGTAGATCAGGTAGTGCAACGCCGGGTCGGCCTGTTCCGCGAGCGTGCGAAACGCCACCGCGGCCGGGATGACGTAGTTGTCATCGAAGCACGTCAGGATGGGGATCGTGCGACGGTCCATCGGTGGATCAGAGCAGCACGATGTCGTAGGCCTCGGGCGAACCCGTGGCCTCCGCCTGCAGCGAGATGGGCTTGCCGATGAAGTCGCTCAGGCCCGCCAGGTGCTGGCTCTCCTCGTCGAGCAGCATCTCGACGACGGTGGCCGATGCGATCACCCGGAACTCCTTCGGGTTGAACTGCCGCGCCTCGCGCAGGATCTCGCGGAGGATGTCGTAGCAGACACTGCGCGCGGTCTTCACCTGGCCCTTGCCGGCGCACACCGGGCACGGCTCGCACAGCATGTGGGCCAGCGATTCGCGCGTGCGCTTGCGGGTCATCTCCACCAGGCCCAGCTGCGTGAACCCGCTCACCGTGATCTTCGTGCGATCGCGGGCCAGCTGCTTGCGCAGCTCGGAGAGCACCGCGTTCTGGTGCTCCTCCCGGGCCATGTCGATGAAGTCGATGATGATGATGCCGCCCAGGTTGCGCAGGCGCAGCTGCCTCGCGATGGCCTGCGTGGCCTCGAGGTTGGTCTTGAAGATGGTGTCGTCGAAGTTGCGGGCGCCCACGTAGCCGCCCGTGTTGACGTCCACCGTCGTCAGCGCCTCGGTCTGGTCGATGATCAGGTAGCCGCCCGACTTCAGGTCCACGCGCCGCGCGAGCGCGCGGGCGACCTCGTCGTCGATGTTGTAGAGGTCGAAGATGGGCCGCTCGCCCTTGTAGTGGGCCAGCTTGCTGACCGACGTGGGCGTGAACGCCGTGCCGAAGGCCACGAGCTGGTCGTACTGCATGCGCGAGTCGATGCGGATGCTCTGCGTGTTGTCGCTCGCCAGGTCGCGCAGCACACGCTGCACGAGGCTCAGGTCCTGGTGCAGCAGTTCGCCCGGCGGCGTCTTGAAGCTCTTCTCGCGGATCAGGCCCCAGGTCTTTCGCAGGTAGGCGATGTCGTCGGCGAGTTCCTCGTCGGTGGCGTCCTCGGCGTTCGTGCGCAGGATGAAGCCGCCGCCGTTGTACGGCGCCGGGTCGCCCTCGGGCGGCTTGCCCGCCAGGGTGTTCATGCGCGTGCGCAACTGCTCGCGCAACTCGTGCGAGCCGATCTTCTGCGAGATGCCGATGTGGTCGTCCTGGGGCAGGAACACGAGCAGCCGGCCCGCGATGCTGATCTGCGTGGACAGCCGCGCGCCCTTCGTGCCGATGGGGTCCTTGATGACCTGCACCGTGAGCGTCTGGCCCTCGAACACGAGGCGTTCGATGGGCGGCGGCGGGGCCGCGCCCGGGCCGTGTTCGGCGCGGGGCGAACCCGTCACGTGCACGTCGGCCACGTGGAGGAAGGCCGCGCGTTCGAGGCCGATGTCGATGAAGGCCGACTGCATGCCGGGCAGCACACGTGCCACGCGGCCCGCGTAGATGTTGCCGACGAGGCCGCGCTCCAGCGTGCGTTCGACGTGCAGTTCCTGGACGGCGCCGTTCTCGACGATGCCGACCCGCGTTTCCTGGGGGGACCAGTTGATCAGGATGTCTTGCATGGAGGACGGATCTCTCTCTTTCGGAGGTTCTGGGACCGCGTCAGGGGAAGCGGTAGCCTGCCTGTCGAAGCAGTTCGGCCGTCTCGTACAAAGGCAAACCCATGATAGCGGAGTAGCTGCCCTCGATGCGCGAGATCCAGGTGGCCGCGGCGCTCTGGATCGCGTAGGCGCCGGCCTTGCCGAACGGCTCGCCGCTGTCGACGTACGCCGCGATGCGCGTGGCGTCCACCGCTTCCATGCGCACCTTCGACACGTTCACCGCGACGGCCTCGAAGTCGCCGTGCCCCACCGCCACCGCGGTGAGCACGCGGTGCGTGCGGCCCGCCAGCATCGTCAGGGTGCGCGTGGCATCGGCCGCGTCGGCCGGTTTGCCGAGGATGCGCCGGCCGAGCGCCACCGTGGTGTCGGAACACAGGATGGGCGCGGGCGGCAGCCCCCTCGCCTGCCAGCGCGCGCGGGCGGCGGCGAGCTTCGCGCGCGTGACCCGCTCGACGTAGTGGATGGGGAGTTCGCCCGGCTGCTCGGCCTCCAGCGCCTCCGCGTCCTCCTCGGGGCCGGCCAGCAGCAGCTCGTGCCGCACGCCGATCTGCTCGAGCAGCTGCCGGCGGCGGGGGCTCTGGGACGCGAGGTAGATGAAGTCGGTCATCGCAGGGCGCCCTTCGCGCCGGTCACTCTCGGTGGTAGGGATGGTTCACGAGCACCGTCCAGGCGCGGTACAGCGCCTCGGCGAGCAGCACGCGCACGAACGCGTGCGGCAGCGTCAGGTCGGACAGCCTCAGGGTTTCGTCGGCGGTGGCCTTGAGCGCGGGGTCGAGGCCGTCGGGGCCGCCGATCAGCAACGCCACGTCGCGGCCGTCGTGCTGCCAGGCCTCCATGCGGGCGGCCAGCTGGACGGTGGTGAGGCGCGTGCCGCGTTCGTCGAGGATGACCCGGCGAACGCCCTTCGGGAGTGCCGCCTCCAGCCGGGTGGCCTCGGCGGCCATCAACTGCTCGGCGGTTTTCGAGCCCCGGGTCTCGGCCTTGACGGCCTTGAGCTCCAGGCGCATCTCGGGCGGGAAGCGCTTGGCGAAGTCGTCGTAGGCGGTCTCCGCCCACGACGGCTGACGCTGCCCGACCGCGGCGAGCAGCAGCTTCACGCGCGGCCGGCGGTCTTCTTGGCGGGCGCTTTCTTGGCGGGCGCCTTCTTCGCAGCGGCGGACTTCACGCCCACCGTGCGGGTGACACCGGCCTTCGGCGCGGCGGCCTTCTTCGCCGGCGCCTTCTTGGCGGCCACTTTCTTCGCAGCCGTCTTCTTGACCGGCTCGTTGACCTTCAGCGTGCGCACCGGTGCGGCGGCCGCGGTCTTCTTCGCAGCGACCTTCTTGGCGGCGACCTTCCTGGCGGGCGCGGCCTTCTCGGCCGGCGCCTTCTTGGCCGCCACCTTCTTCGCCGCGGGCTCGGCCTTGGCCGCCGTCTTCTTCGCGGCCGCCTTCTTGGCCGGGGCCTTCTTGGCGACCGGCGCGGGCTCCTCCGCCTTCACGAGCTTCGTGCTGCGTTCGGACTTGAGCTTGACCGGCTTGTCGCCCCAGATTTCCTCGAGGTGGTAGTACTCGCGGATGGTGGGCTGCATCACGTGGACGACGGCGGAGCCGCAGTCGACGATGATCCATTCGCCATTGACCTCGCCTTCGGTGCGGGGCACCGGGAAGCCTTCGGCCTTGACCGCATCACGCACGCTGGCGGCGAGCGCCTTGGTCTGCCGGTTCGAGGTGCCCGAAGCGACGATCACACGCTCGAAGAGCGGCGAGAGGTGTTCGGTGTCAAAGACGGCGATGTCCTGGGCCTTGACGTCTTCAAGGCCATCGACGATGGCGCGCTGCAGTTTTCGGATGTCCATTCAGCTCCCGTGGGTTCCTCGATAGAGGTGGTGTTGGTCAATATAGCGCGCCACGGCGGCAGGCACCAGCGCATCGATGCGCAGGCGCGCCGCCACGCGGGCGCGGATGTCGGTGGACGAGATGTCCATCATGGGCAGGGCCACGGCCTCGTGGTCCACCTGGGCGACCTCGGGGCTGGCTTCCAGGGAGACCCCCGGGCGGTTGGCCACGGCGAGGGTCACCCGCTCCAGCAGCTTCTGCCAGCCGAGCCAGGTGTGCAGGCCGGTGTACTGGTCCTGCCCGATGATCAGGGTCCATTGTGCCCCGGGCTCGGCCGCCTGCAGTTCGCGGACGGTGTCGTACGTGTAGCTGGCGCCGCTGCGGTCGAGTTCGCAGCGGTCGACGACGAACCGGGGTTCGTCCGCGACCGCCAGTTCGACCATCGCGGCACGGTGCGCGGCCGCGGTGAGCGGACGGGTCTTCTGCCACTGCCGGCCGGCCGGGATCCAGCGCACCTCGTCGAGGTGCAGCTGCTCGAGCGCGGTGCGGGCCAGCGCCACGTGGGCGAGGTGCACCGGGTCGAACGAACCGCCGAAGATGCCGATGCGCTTCAAGCCGCGCTTTCGCCTGCCCAGTCGCGGGGGCGCAGGAAGTCGGAGTAGAGCCGCGCCTCGGGCGTGCCCGCCTCGGGCGCCCAGTCGTAGCGCCAGGTGACGACCGGCGGCATCGACATGAGGATGGATTCGGTGCGCCCGCCCGACTGCAGGCCGAACAGCGTGCCGCGGTCGAACACGAGGTTGAACTCGACGTAGCGCCCGCGACGGTAGGTCTGGAAATCGCGCTCGCGCTCGCCGTGCGGCAGGGCCTTGCGGCGCTGCAGGATGGGCAGGTAGGCGCCCAGGAAGGCGTCGCCCACGGCGCGGGTCAGGCCGAAGCCGTGGTCGAAGCCGCCTTCGGTGAAGTCGTCGTAGAAGACGCCGCCGATGCCGCGCGGCTCGTTGCGGTGCTTCAGGAAGAAGTACTCGTCGCACCAGGCCTTGAAGCGCGGGTACAGCGCGGGGCCGAACGGCGCGAGCGCATCGCGGTTCACGCGATGGAAGTGCGCGGCGTCCTCCTCGAAGCCGTAGTACGGCGTGAGGTCCATGCCGCCGCCGAACCACACGACCGGGTCGCGCCCGGCCGGCAGCGCCGCGAACATGCGCACGTTCATGTGCACGGTGGGCACGTACGGGTTGCGCGGGTGGAACACCAGCGAGACCCCCATCGCCTCGAACGGCGCGCCCGACAGCTCGGGGCGGTGCGCCGTGGCGGACGGGGGCATCGTGCGGCCGCGCACGTGCGAGAAATTGCAGCCGCCCCGTTCCAGCAGCGCCCCGCCCTCCACGAGCCGCGAACGGCCGTCGCCTTCCAGCGGGCCGCCCGGGTCGCGGGACCAGGCGTCGGTGAGGAACGTGTCGCCACCTTCGGCCTCGAGGGCCGACACGATGCGGTCCTGGAGGCCGAGCAGGTACTGCCGGACGGGGGTGAAGTCCATGCGTTGGATCAGCGCGGCTTGATGGCGCGGTGGCCGATGTCGCGGCGGTACTGCGCGCCGTCGAAGCGGATGCCGTTGAGCACCTCGTAGGCGCGCTGCTGGGCCATCTTGACCGAGTCGCCCAGCGCCGTCACGCACAGCACGCGGCCGCCGGAGGACACGGTGTCCTTGCCCGACGGCGTGGTGCCCGCGTGGAACACCATCGCGTCCGGCGCCTCGGGCGGCAGGCCGGTGATGGCGTCGCCCTTGCGGGGCGTGAGCGGGTAGCCGTGGGCGGCCATCACGACGCCGAGAGCGACGCGGCGGTCCCACTGCAGTTCGACCTGGTCGAGCGTGCCCTCGGTGGCGTGCATGAACACGTCCACCAGGTCGCTCTTGAGGCGCATCATGATCGGCTGCGTCTCGGGGTCGCCCATGCGGGTGTTGAACTCGAGCGTCTTGGGCACGCCCTCGTCGTCGATCATCAGGCCGGCGTACAGGAAACCGGTGAACGGGATGCCGTCGCGGGCCATGCCGGCGATGGTGGGCAGGATGATGTCCTGCATCGCGCGGGCGTGCACGTTGGGCGTGACCACCGGGGCGGGCGAGTACGCGCCCATGCCGCCGGTGTTCGGGCCTTCGTCGCCGTCGAGCAGGCGCTTGTGGTCCTGGCTGGTGGCGAGCGGCAGCACGTTCTTGCCGTCGCACAGCACGATGAAGCTCGCTTCCTCGCCGCGCAGGAACTCCTCGATCACGACCCGGGCGCCGCCCGCGTTGTGCTGCACGCCGAGCTTGTTGTCGTCGCCCGAGAGCATCCAGTCGACCGCCTCGTGGGCCTCGGCCAGCGTCATCGCGACCACCACGCCCTTGCCCGCCGCCAGGCCATCGGCCTTGATGACGATGGGGGCGCCGATGCGGTCCACGTACGCGTGCGCGGCCGTGGCGTCGGTGAACGTGTCGTAGGCCGCGGTGGGGATCGCGTGGCGCTTCATGAAGTCCTTCGCGAACGCCTTCGAGCTCTCGAGCTGCGCGGCGGCACGTGTCGGGCCGAAGATGCGCAGGCCGCGGGCGCGGAACTCGTCCACCACCCCGGCCGCCAGCGGCGCCTCGGGGCCCACCACCGTCAGGCCGATCTTCTCGGCTTCGGCGTAGTCGGCCAGGGCCTTCACGTCGGTGATGGCGATGTTCTTGAGGTTGGGGTCGAGCGCCGTGCCGCCGTTGCCGGGGGCGACGTGGACCGCCTGCACGCGCGGGGACTGCGCGAGCTTCCAGGCCAGCGCATGTTCGCGGCCTCCCGAGCCGATCACGAGAATTTTCATGGGGTTACCAGTTGGTGGAGCGGCCGGGCTCAGGGGAGCACGGCGTTGTGGAACACGTCCTGCGTGTCGTCGAGGTCCTCGATCATGTCGAGCAGCTTCTGCATGCGGGCGGCGTCGTCGCCTTCGAGCGTGATGGTGTTCTCGGCACGCATGGTCACTTCGGCCACGCCGGGCACCAGGCCGGCGGCCTCGAGTGCCGCCTTCACCGCCTCGAACCCGGCCGGCGGCGTCAGCACCTCGATGGCGCCGTCGTCGTCGGTGACGACGTCGTCGGCACCGGCTTCCAGCGCCACTTCCATGACCTTGTCTTCATCCGTGCCCGGGGCGAACACCAGCTGGCCCACGTGCTTGAACTGGAACGCCACCGACCCTTCGGTGCCCATGTTGCCGCCGTACTTGCTGAACACGTGGCGCACCTCGGCGACCGTGCGGACCCGATTGTCCGTCATGCAGTCGATGATGATGGCCGCGCCGCCGATGCCGTAGCCCTCGTAGCGCACTTCCTCGTAGGACGAGCCCTCCAGGTTGCCGGTGGCCTTGTCGATGTTCTTCTTGACCGTTTCGAGCGGCAGGTTCACCGCCTTGGCCTTTTCGATCGCCAGGCGCAGGCGCGGGTTCTCCTTGGGGTCGCCACCGCCATGGCGGGCCGCCACGATGATCTCGCGGATCACGCGCGTCCACAGCTTGCCGCGTTTTTCATCCTGCCGCCCCTTGCGGTGCTGGATGTTGGCCCATTTGGAATGTCCGGCCATGAAGGCTCCTCGTGCGGCGGCCGGGCGGCGGGGATCTCCCGCCGGCGGCCGCTCAGGTGTTCTGGAAAAAAAGGGGGGTCTTGCGAATAGACTGCGATTTTACTTGCCGCCGCCCCACTTCTCCGGAGCACCCCATGGCCGACCCCCTCCTGATCGCGAAACACGGCACCACCGAGTGCCACCTGCTGCCCCCGCTGGCCAACCGCCACGGGCTGATCACCGGGGCCACCGGCACGGGCAAGACCATCACCCTGCAGACACTCGCCGAGCAGCTGAGCGGCATCGGCGTGCCGGTCTTCATGGCCGACATCAAGGGCGACCTGACCGGCATCAGCCAGACGGGCAAGGTGAGCGACAAGCTCGCCGCCGTGCTGAAGGAACGCGGCATCGACGCCCCCGCGCCCCTCGCCTGCCCCACCACGCTGTGGGACGTGTTCGGCGAGCAGGGCCACCCGGTGCGCGCCACCGTCAGCGACATGGGCCCGCTGCTGCTCGCCCGCATGCTGGCCCTGAACGAGACCCAGGCCGGCGTGCTGAACCTCGTGTTCAAGATCGCCGACGACAACGGCCTGCTGCTGCTCGACCTGAAGGACCTGCGCGCGATGCTGCAGCACGTGGGCGAAAACGCCAGCGCCTTCACCACCGAGTACGGCAACGTCAGCGCCGCGAGCGTGGGCGCCATCCAGCGCGGCCTGCTCCAGATCGAGGAACAGGGGGGCGACAAGTTCTTCGGCGAGCCCATGCTCAACATCGCCGACTTCATGCAGACGGTGGATGGCAAAGGCGTGGTCAACGTGCTCGCCGCCGACAAGCTGATGAACGCGCCACGCCTGTACGCCACCTTCCTGCTCTGGATGCTGTCCGAGCTGTTCGAGCAGCTGCCCGAGGTGGGCGACCTCGACCAGCCGAAGCTCGTGTTCTTCTTCGACGAGGCCCACCTGCTGTTCAAGGACGCGCCGGCCGCGCTCGTCGAACGCATCGAACTCGTCGTGCGCCTCGTGCGCAGCAAGGGCGTGGGCGTCTACTTCGTGACGCAGAACCCGCTCGACATCCCCGACACCGTGCTGGCCCAGCTCGGCAACCGAGTGCAGCACGCGCTGCGCGCCTTCACCCCGCGCGACCAGAAGGCCGTGAAGTCGGCCGCCAGCACCATGCGCGCCAAACCCGGCCTCGACATCGAGGCGGCCATCACCGAGCTGGCCGTGGGCGAGGCCCTGGTCAGCTTCCTCGACGAGAAGGGCCGCCCGAGCATCACCGAACGGGTGTTCGTGCTGCCGCCGGGCAGCCAGATCGGCCCCATCACGCCCGAGCAGCGCAAGGCGCTGCTGGCACGGTCGCTGGTGGCCGGGGTCTACGAGAAGTCGGTGGACCGCGAGTCGGCCTACGAGAAGCTCAAGGGCCGCGCGGACGAAGGCGGTGAGGCGGCCGACCAGGCCGTCAAGCAGGGGAGCATCGGCAGCAAGCCGGCGCCGGCCGAGGCGGACGGCGGCGGCCTGATGGGCGGCCTCAACGACCTGCTGTTCGGCCACACCGGCCCGCGCGGCGCGAAACACGATGGCCTGGCGCAGACCATGGCCAAGTCGGCCATCCGCACGATGGGCACCAGCGTGGGCCGCGAGATCGTGCGCGGCGTGCTGGGCAGCCTGTTCGGTGGAGGCACGACGAAGCGCAAGCGCTGAGTCCTCCAAAGGAAAACGCCCCGGTGGAAGCCGGGGCGTTTTCGTTCAGCGCGTCACGACGTCAGTCGCGGTCCCGCTTGGAGGTGCCCGAGCGGGCCACGCCGAAGCGCGTGCCGTTGCCCGGCGGCGCGCAGGTGAAGGTCAGCGCGGCGTTGTCGCCGGCCGCGGCGGCCAGCAGTTCCGACAGCGTGGACACGCCTTCCGACGACTTGTTCGGCACGAAGCGGTCGGTGCTGCGGTTGTGCACCCAGCCCTTCGGCACGCCGGCGATGACCCCCTTGACCACCACCTCGCACTCGACGCGCGGGCTCGTGACCTTGCCGCGGGACACGATCAGGTTCAGCCGCGCGCTGACGTCGGCCTGGGAGGCGTTCGCCGGCGTCACGGTGACCTGCTGGCCCACGATCGGGTTCATCTCGGAGTTCATCGCCAGCACGAACTGCTCGACCTGGCCGCGCTGGGTGGCGTTCAGCGTGAACACCGGGGCGCTCAGGAAGTCGGCCACCGTGCCGGAAGCCCCCGCATTGTCGAAGCCGAACCCGCGGATCTGGTCGCCGAAGTTCGGCGCGCCGGGGATCTGCGTGTTGTCGGCGAACATGCCCACCTTCTGGTACATGTTCCGCAGGTGCGGGATCTTCATGTCCTCGTCCACGCCGCCGCCTTCGATGGCGAGCGTGCCGTCGGTGCCGAAGCGGTTCTGCACGGCGTTGACCACGTGGCACCCGTTGCAGGTGGTCAGCGTGTCGGACGTGATGGTGTTGTAGATGTTCTGCCCCTGGGCCTGCGCCGTGGTGAGCGACAGGTCGAGGGCCAGGATCGGGCTCGGCGGGTAGGTCAGCTGCAGCGCGTAGTTGGTGAACGTGGCCATGTCGGCGTCCGACAGTTGCGTGGCGTTGCCCAGCAGGCCGGTGAAGGCGACGTTGAAGTCCTGGAACGCCTGCTGTTCGAGGGTCTCGCCGGAACTGCGGCTCTGCCCGGTGCGGTCGCCGCGCCAGTGCATCGGGCCGTTGCCCTTCAGGCCGCGCAGGCTCTGCGTGGTCATCGGGCCCTTCATCGGGTGCAGGTTGGTGTTGCGGCCAAGGCGCGGGATGTTCACGTTGTAGGCGCCCGGGTTCTGCACGCGGCGTTCGTCGGGGTTGCCGAGGTCCCACGCCAGCTGGTCGAGGTCGCCGAAGACGTGGCAGCCCGAGCACGACGAGTCGCCGCGGCTCGAGGTGAGCGACGCGTCGAAGAGGAACTTGCGGCCCGCGACCACGGAGGCCGGTTCCGGGTTGTTCATCTTCACGTGGGCCTGCTCGGTGAACGTCGACGTGTTGACGACGGACACGCCGTTGTCGCCGCGGGTGGTCACGAACGCCAGGTTGCGCGCCGGGTCCAGGATCACGCCGGTGGGCAGGCCACCGGTGAGCGTCACGTGACTGCTGGCCGAAGGCGTGAAGGTGTTGCCCTCGAGCGCCGACGTGCTGAAGCGGCCCAGCTTGTTGGAGCCCATCGCGGCCACGTACAGCGTGGCACCGTCGGGCGACACGGCCATCTCGAGCGGCGTGGCGAGCGAGGCAGCCTTCTCGGCGGAGGTGCCGGTCGCGGCCGCGTAGCTCGTGATGTGCTTGTTCAGGTGGCGAGGCGACGCGGTGGTGCCGTCGATCACCGTGATGCGGCTTTCGACGAAGTGCCCACGGACGGTGGTGGAGCGTGTGCCGGGGCCTTCGAACCGGGTGAGGTTCAGCGCTTCCTGGTTGCTCACGTACAGCTTGCCGGACGAGGGGTTCACGGCGATGTTGAACAGCGTGGTGCCCACCCCCGTCACGCGTGTGGACGTGACGGTGGGGGTGCTGCCGCTCGTGTCGATCGTGAACACGTCGTAGTCGGGCAGGTTCAGCTTGACCCGGCTGTTCCAGTTCCGCGGCGCGGTGTTGGTCCGGGGATCGCCGCTGTCCATCCAGTTGCCCGCGGCGTTCTTCTGGACGATGAGGCCGGTCTGGGGCTGCGTGGTGCCGTCGGCGGCGGTCGTCGGCGGCGGTTTCGTGATGCCGCCCTCGCCGATGTCGTCGGTGAGGCCCGTGGTCTTGTTGCCCGAGTTGAACACGGCGGCATAGACGCGCGTGCCCGCGGCGTTCTTCGCCAGCGCCCGCAGCGTGTCGCCGAACATGTTCAGCACGGTGACCGGCGTGCCGCCGAGTGCGGTGCCCTGCGACGCGGTGTTGTACACCCACACGTCGGCACGGCCCACGCCCGCGGTGGTCAGCTGCGGGTCGAACTTGACGTTCTGGCCACGGTGCGCGGCCGTGATGAACGCCCACTTGTTGCCCGTGCCTGCGAACACGATGTCGCGCGGCTCGTCGCCGACCAGCAGCGTGTTGACCACACGCGCCGGGGTGGTGGAGACGTCGACGACGCTGACGCTGTCGGACAGGTGGTTGACGACCCACAGCTGGTTGTCGTTCGCGAGCGCGACGGCCACCGGCTCCAGGCCCACCGGGATGGACTCGGTCAGCACCGGCGTGCCCGACGCGGTGTTGTAGACCTCGACGCGGTTGTCCGGCGTGTTGACGACGAACAGGCGCAGCCCGTTGCTGGAGAGCGCCATGGGCCGCACGTGCCCGCTCTCGAAGGTGACGAACTCGCCGATCGCGGGCGGCGTGCCGGGGGTGCCCGGGGTGCCGGGGTCGGTGCCGCCGCCCGTGCCGTCGACCGACAGGTTGTTGACGGTGTAGGACTCGGTGGCGCTGTTGGCGTTCACGCGGAAGCGCAGCCGCACGTTGGCCTGGCCCCACGCTCCGCTGGGCAGCGCGAAGGTGACGCGCGCGCTGGCCGTGTCACGGGTGGACTCGAGCTGGCTGTAGGTGGTGCCCCCGTTCACCGAGAACTCGGCAATGCCGCCCTCGGTGGACTCGAGGCCCACGGTCACGCGGTCGTACGACACGGTGACGTTGGTGTAGTTGACGGTGCTGATGGCCGCCGACGTGATGGCGCCGTCGGTGCTCAGCAACGCGGCCGTCATCTTCGCGCCGGCACTGCTCGTGGCCACCGTGCCGGCGGACGTGAACGTGCCGAGGCCGCTCGCGAAACTCTGTTGGAAGATGGTGGCGGCGTGAGCCGGCGCGACCAGGGCGCACAGGCCCAATCCCGCGCACGAGACCGAGCCGACGAGCCGCCGGAAGGCGGCTCCTCTGGGGAACTTCATGGTTTGTCTCCTCGTTGTCCAGCAACGTGTGTTTTGTGTGATCGTCCGAAGACGACCGCCATGCGTTGCTGGCTTCGACACGAGGGCAAACCCCGCAATCGCTGGCGCGTCAATGCTGCACCAGCGTTCATTTCCCCGGATTGGCGCTTATCCCTAGTGGCCCCACCTACCCAATGACACGCCCGTGTGCTACGGGATTCGTGAACCACATCACAACTGACGGTCGATGACCAGCCGGATGCCGGTGGTGCCCGGGGGCACCGGGGTGGACGCCTCGCTGGTCAGGTCACCCGGCTGCGGGATGGGCTGGCCGGACTTCGAGATGCGGGCGACGAGGATCACGCCCTTGGCCTTGGAGATGGTGCGGTCCGGCATCATCGCGAGCGTGTCGTCGAGCGTGAACTGCAGCGGCAGGTCGCCGGCGCGCTTGCGCAGCACGGCCAGCGGCGCGCGCGAGCCGTCGTCGGGGCGCGCGATCACGAACAGCACGTCGTCGGGACGCAGCTGGGCCGCGAGCGCGGGCGACAGCGTCACCTCGCCCATCACGCGGCCGTTGCCCGCCGCCTGCGCCGGCGCGGACGGCGCGGGCGTGTCCTGGGCCGCGGGGGCCTGCTTCACCGCGGGCGCGGGTGCGGCCGAGGCCTGGGCGGGCAGCCCGCCCTCCTGGCGCGCCTGGTCGATGTTGGCCTGCACCTGCTGCGCCTCGGGCGAATCCGGCGGCAGCACGGTCATCAGCACCTGCCACTGCCCGATGGCGCCCGCGAAGTCGCCCTTGCGGTACGCCGACATGCCCATCAGCATCAGGCTCATCGGGTGTTTCGGATCGAGCGCCAGGGCCTTGTGCACGAGTTCCATCGGGCGGCCCTCGATGTTGTCGCCCGTGGCCGCGGCGATGGTGTCGGCCTGCTCCACCAGCAGGTCCGGGTCCTGGTCGACCAGCGCCTTCGCGTGCTCGTACGCGGCGACCGACTCGGGGAACCGCTCCATCTTGCGGTACGACCGGGCCAGCAGCAGCCAGCCCTGCGGGTTGTCGGGGTTCTTGCGCAGCGCCTCGGCGAGGTTGGCCACGGCGGCCAGCACGTTCTCGGGGGCGGCGGGACGGGTGGCCGCGTCGATGGCGGCGGCATTGCCCACCCGGGTGTAGAGACCGGCGGCGCCCAGCGGCACCAGCACGGCCAGCAGCACCGCGGTCCAGCGGCCCGCGGGCGCGGCGGCTGCGGGCTTGTCGGCGCCAGGCGTCACGTCCTGCAGCAGCCGGCGCTGCAGTTCGTCGCGGGCTTCGCCGTAGGTGGCCTCGGTCAGCTGGCCGCGCGCCAGGTCACGCTCGAGTTCCTGCAGCTGATCGCGGTAGACCTTCGAGTTGAGCTGCGCGACGGTCAGCGTGTCGCGCCGCGTGCCGCGCCACAGCGGCCACAGCAGGCGGACCACGACGAGCAGGGTCAGGACGGCGGCGAGTGACAGGAAGGCGGTCATCGGTCAGTTTTCCGTGGCATCGAGCAAGGCTTTCGCCCGGCGGCGTTCTTCGTCGGAGAGCGGTGTCTCGGCCACCGCGGCGTGGGCCTGCTGGCGCTGCCGCAGGAACCGGATCAGGAACACGACCCCGCCCAGCAGCAGCAGGAACGGGCCGAACCACAGCACCCAGGTCAGCGGCTTGACCGGCGGGCGGTACAGCACGAAGTCGCCGTAGCGGCTCACGAGGAAGTCGGTGATCTCGGCGTCGGTCTTGCCTTCGCGGATCAGCTTGCGGATCTCGCGGCGCAGGTCGTTCGCGAGGTCGGCGCGCGAGCCGGCGAGCGATTCGTTCTGGCACACGAGGCAGCGGATGTCCTCGGAGATGCGGATCAGCCGCTGCTCCACCACCGGGTCCTCGGCCAGGGGTTTCGCCTCGTTCGCGGCGGCAAGGCTGCAGGCGAACACCAGCACGAGCGCCATCCAGAGCCGCTTCATCGCTGCAGCTCCTGCACCAGCGGGCGGATCTTCTTGTCGAGCACCTCGCGGGTCACGGGCCCGATCTGCTTGAAGCGGATCACGCCGGCCTTGTCGACGATGTAGGTCTCGGGCACGCCGTAGACGCCGTAGTCGATGCCCACGCGGCCGTCGGCGTCCACCGCCGACAGGCCGTACGGGTTGCCGTGCCGCTGCAGCCACAGCGTGGCGTCGGCCGGCTGGTCCTTGTAGTTCAGGCCCACGATGGGCAGCAGCTTCTCGCGCGAGAGCGCCACCAGCACCGGGTGTTCCTCGCGGCAGGCCACGCACCACGACGCCCACACGTTGAACATCCACACCTGACCCAGCATGTCCTTCGGGGCGAAACGCTGGTCACCCTCCAGCCGCGGCAACTCGAAGGCAGGGGCCGGCTTGCCGACGAGCGGCGACGGCACCACGCTCGGATCACGGTTCAGCCCGACGGCGAGGAAACCCACGAGCACGATGAAGAGGCCCAGCGGCCACAGGAAGCGCTTTTTCATGCGGGGGCTCCCTGGACCACCGCGGCGGCCGCACGGGCCTTGCCGAGGCGGTAGCGGCGGTCGGCCGCGGCCAGCACGCCACCCAGGCCCATCAGCAGGCAGCCGCCCCAGATCCAGTCGACGAACGGTTTGCTGTAGACGCGCAGGCTCCACGCCGCGCCGCCGTCGAGCGCCTCGCCGAGGGCGACGTAGCGGTCGCCGGTGAGGCCGGCGTCGATCGCGGCCTCGGTCATGGGCATCGACGACGAGAAGTACTTGCGCTTCTCGGGGTGCAGCGAACGCAGCACCTGGCCGTCGCGCGAGAGTTCGACATCGCCACGCTGCGCCACGTAGTTGGGGCCCTGCACCTCGCTCACGCCCACGAGGCGGAAGGTGTAGCTGCCGACCGAGACGGTGTCGCCCGGCGCCATGCGCACGTCGCGCTCGGTCTGGTAGCTGGACACGAGCGTGGCGCCCACGACGAACACCGCGATGCCGCAGTGCGCGAGGTGCATGCCCCAGAACGAGATGGGCGCCTTCACGGTGCCGCGGCGGGTCTGGTGGACGATGTGCAGCGCCGAGCTGACGACGATCCAGGTGGCGAGGAACGCGCCCAGCGCGGCCAGCCACGACCAGCCGCCCATCAGCAGCGGCACGGCGATGCCGGCCACCAGCGCCAGCACGAACGCCGGCGACACCTTGGCCATCACCTCGCGCCAGTCGGCCGCCTTCCAGCGCGCGAGCGGCCCGAGCGGCATCAGCATCAGCAGCGGGATCATCAGCGGCCCGAACACGCTGTTGAAGTACGGCGGGCCCACGGAGATCTTGCCGAGGTTCAGCGCATCGACGATCAGCGGGTACAGCGTGCCCAGCAGCACGCTGGCGGCCGCGGCCATCAGCAGCACGTTGTTGAGCAGCAGCAGCGCCTCGCGCGAGACGACGGCGAAGTGGCCGCCGGTGGTGACCGCCCCCGCCCGCCATGCGAACAGGCCGAGCGAGCCGCCCACCACGATGCACAGGAAGATCAGGATGAACACGCCGCGCGTGGGGTCGGTGGCGAACGCGTGCACCGACGTCAGCACGCCCGAGCGCACGAGGAACGTGCCCAGCAGCGACAGCGAGAACGCGCTGATCGCGAGGATGATGGTCCAGTTCTTGAACGTGCCGCGCTTCTCGGTCACGGCCAGCGAGTGGATCAGCGCGGTGCCCACGAGCCACGGCATGAACGACGCGTTCTCGACCGGATCCCAGAACCACCAGCCGCCCCAGCCCAGCTCGTAGTACGCCCACCACGAGCCGAGCGCGATGCCGAAGGTGAGGAAGATCCACGCGGCCGTGGTCCAGGGGCGCGACCAGCGCGCCCACGCCGCGTCGAGCCGGCCCGACAGCAGCGCCGAGATGGCGAACGCGAAGGCCACCGAGAAGCCCACGTAGCCCATGTAGAGCATGGGCGGGTGGAACACGAGGCCCGGGTCCTGCAGCAGCGGGTTCAGGTCGCGGCCGTCGGCGGCGGCCGGCACCAGGCGCGTGAACGGGTTGGACGTGGCCAGGATGAACAGCAGGAAGCCGACGGCCAGCAGGCCCAGCACGCCGAGCACCCGCGCCACCATGTCGTCGGGCAGCTGGCGCGAGAACGTGGCCACGCCCAGGCCCCAGATGGAGCTCATCAGCACCCACAGCAGCAGCGAACCCTCGTGGCCGCCCCACACCGCGGCGAAGCGGTAGATGTCGGGCAGCTTCGAGTTCGAGTGCTGGGCCACGTACAGCACCGAGTAGTCGTTCGCCATGAATGACCACGCGAGGCAGCCGAATGACACCGCGGCGAGGACGAACACCAGCTGCGCCGCCGGACGCGCGAGCGCGACCCAGTCGGCCCGCTGGCGGTGCGCGCCCACGAGCGGGAAGGTGCCCTGCACGATGGAGACCAGCAGCGCCAGGATCAGCGCGAAGTGACCGAGTTCTGGAATCATGGCTTCAGCGTCTTCGCGGCCTTCTGGGCCTGGTCCACGGCATGCTGCGCTTCCGGCGGCATGTAGTTCTCGTCGTGCTTGGCGAGCACCTCGTTGGCCACGAACAGGCCTTCGGCGTTCAGCCGGCCCTGCGCCACCACACCCTTCGCCTCGCGGAACAGGTCGGGCAGGATGCCGGTGTACGTGACCGGCGTCTCCTGCACGGTGTCGGTGACGACGAAGTTCACCGTCAGGTCCTTGCGCTGCACGCTGCCGGCCTTGACCATGCCGCCGATGCGGAAGGTGCGGTCCTTTGGCGCCTCGCCCGCGGCGATCTGCGACGGCGTGAAGAAGAAGACGAGGTTGCTCTGGAACGCGTTGAGCACGAGCGCGGTGGCGATGCCGAGGCTCGCGACCCCGCCCACGATGAACGCGAGGCGTTTCTGGCGCGGCGTCATGGCATCAGGTCCTGTGGCATGGCGGCAACGCGCAGCGCCTTGCGGCGGCGCGCGCGCAGCAGCACGGCCTCCGCCACGAGCGCGGCCACGGCCGCGCCGAAGCTGCCCCACACGTAGACGGCGTACCCGCCCATCGCGAAAAACTCACCGAGACTGTGCCACTGCATCTTTCACCCAATCCGCGTGTCGTTCCCGTTCGAGGATGATGCTTCTCACCCTCGACATGGCGGCGGCCGCCGCGTACATCCAGCACGCCATCACCATCAGCAGCATGCCCCAGAGCATCAGGCTGGCCATTGACGGAGATCGTGTCACTGATACAGAGGCGCCCTGGTGCAATGTGTTCCACCATTTCACCGAAAAATAGATGATGGGCACGTTCACGACGCCCACCAGCGCGATCACGGCCCCGGCCCGGTCGGCCCGGCGCGGGTCGTCGATGGCCGCCTGCAGCGCGAGGAAGCCCAGGTACAGGAAGAACAGGATCAGCGTGGACGTGAGCCGCGCGTCCCACACCCACCAGGCGCCCCACATCGGCTTGCCCCAGAGGGCGCCGGTCCAGAGCGACAGCAGCGCGAACAACGCGCCGGTGGGCGCGATGGCCGAGGCCATCATGCTCGCCAGCCGCAGGTTGAAGACGAGCCCCACCGCGGACCAGAACGCCATCACGACGTAGAGGAGCATCGCCATCCAGGCCGCGGGCACGTGGATGAAGATGATGCGGTAGCCCTCGCCCTGCTGGGCGTCGGTGGGCGCGACGAAGAAGGAGATCCACAGCCCCACCGCGGCGAAGCCGACGGCCAGCACGGTGAACAGGGTCCACAACCGGCCGGCCAGCGGGTAGAAGGCCGGAGGTGACGCGAACCGGAACCAGTTGATCTTGGTGGCGGAAGACATTCGGCTGCCTGAGAACGGTCGTTCGGAAAAATCAGCCTCGGAATGTACTGTGGGAGCGCGCGCCCCGAGAGGCCGATTCGTCGGGGTTTCAACTTATAACAGTTGCTCCCGCGCAAGCGTGATCGTCTATTCCAACGAGATCCGCAGCGCAGCCGTGGTGGCCCAGGGGGCGAAGAACCCGCCCAGGGCGAACATCGCCCCCAGCAGCATCAGGTGGCCGGACGGGTCGATCCCGGCCGCATCCGCCTCCACCGCCCCGGCGCCGAAGATCAGCACCGGCACGTACAGCGGCAGGATCAGCAGCGCGAGCAGCACCCCGCCGCCGCGCACGCCCAGCGTCAGCGCCGCCCCCACCGACCCGACCAGGCTCAGCACCGGCGTGCCCAGCAGCAGGGACAGGGTCAGCAGGCCCAGGGCCCGGCCGTCGAGGTCGAACTGCAGCCCGAGCACGGGGGCCACCAGCACCAGCGGCAACCCGGCCAGCAGCCAGTGCGCCAGCGTCTTGGCCAGCGCCGTCACCACGAGCGGCGTGGGCGACAGCACCATCTGCTCCAGGCTGCCGTCGGCGTGGTCGCTCGCGAACATGCGCTGCAGCGACAGCACGGCCGCCAGCAGCGCCCCCACCCACAGCACGCCGGGCGCGATGCGCCGCAGCAACGCGGTCTCGGGACCGATGGCCAGCGGGAACAGGCTGGCCACCATCACGAAGAACACGAGCGACATCAGCACGTCGCTCTTCTGCCGCATCGCGATCTGCAGGTCGCGCCGCAGCACGGCGAAGAACACCCCCAGGTCGCCGCTCACCGGGTCAGCTCCAGCGTGCGGCCGGGGTGGGCGCCGATTTCCACGGGCTGGTGGCTCGTCAGGACGGCCAGGCCGCCGCGGTCCAGGTGGCCGGCGATCAGCGACGACAGCAGCTTGAGCGCGCCGCCGTCGATCGCGACGAAGGGTTCGTCGAGCACCCAGACCGGCGCGGTGCTGAACACCAGCCGGGCGAGCGCCACGCGGCGCTTCTGGCCCTGGGACAGGAACCGGGTGGGGAGTTCGGCGCGGGCGGCCAGGCCCAGTTGCCCGAGGGCGTCGGCCAGTTGCGCGTCGGAGGGATGGAAACCGGCCAGCTGCGCCAGCAGGCGCAGGTTCTCGCGGGCACTGAGCATGCCCTGCAGGCCACTGTCGTGGCCGATGTAGAGGAGCTGGCGGCGCCAGGCGTCACCGAGCGTGCGGATGGGGGTGCCGTCCCAGCGGATCTCGCCGGTGGCGGGCGGGGACAGGCCGCACAGCAGGCGCAGCAGGCTCGTCTTGCCGATGCCGTTGGCACCCGACACGTGGAGCCATGCGCCGCGTTCGAGCGTGCAGTGCACGCCCTTGAAGAGGAGGCGTTCGCCCTTGGCGCAGGCGAGGTCGTGGAAGGTCAGCATGGCGGCCTGGATTCTGCCCCACGGCGCGGAGGCGCCGGGGTCAGGCCGCGGCGAGGGTTTCCCCCCGCGTCAGGAAATCACTCGCCGAGGTCGGTCTCGGGTTCGGCGTCGATCGCGTGGTCGTAGTCGTCGAAGGCGGCCGGCACGTGGGCGATCAGCGGCTTGTCGAGCGGACGGCAGACCCGGCGCTGCAGGCGTTCCAGGCGGTCCGAGCGTTCCATGGCCTGGATCACTTCGGCCGGGTTCAGCATCAGGGCAAACGGGTTCGCGACGAGGTCTTGGGTCTGCATGTGAATTCTCCGGTGAACAGGGGAAGTCGATGCATGAACTGTAGGGACCGGGGCCGTTTCCGATAAGTCGTCCGCCCGCCAAAGGGCCTGTCAGAAGTTCACTGACAAGGGTGCCTTCCTACCCCGCCGGCCAGCGAACCATGCAAGGCGTCCAGCCGGGCCTGCCGGGCGGGGGTCAGCCCCCCGTCCGCGTGCCCTTCCCGGCACACCGCGGCCAGCTGCCGGTGGACGGGGTCGGCGGCGTCGTACGGGGGGATGTGGATGTCCTCGATGACATGCACCGACACCTGGGTGCCGACGATGCGACGCTCCACGTCCCGGCGCACGGGGGTCGTGCTCAGGAAGGCGCAGACGTAGAACGCCTCGGCCTCGTCGTGGAACGCGATCGAGATCAGCTTCTCCTGCAGCACGGTGGGCCGCAGCGTCCCGGCCAGGGAAGACGGGCCGACCACCGCACAGCAGAAGGTGCGCGAGATGTACTTCCAGGCCACCTTGTACGGCGCGAAGGTGTAGTCGCCCACCCGCAACAGCGCGTAGAAGCCCTCGGCGACGCTGGCCTTGTCCATGCCGGTGAGGCTCGGGCGCACGCGCAGCAGGGCCTCGTGGCGGGCGAGGTAGGCGAGCGTGCGGGGGGCCGTGCCGCCCAGCGCCTCCGGCGGCACCGGGCGCATCTTCGTCTCGACGGTGTGGGGCACGACGATGGCGTTGCCCGGGGGGCGGTCGACGGTCCACGGGCCCAGGTCCCGGCCCTTCGCGAACGGGTACAGCCATTCGGGTTCGAGCTGCGCCTCCACACGCTCGACCTTCACCTTGGCCCGGTCGGTGTCGTTCTCGACCCGCAGCAGCGGCCCCTCCCCGTCCAGCACGCGCAGGTAGAACACCGCGTTCGCGCCGCCGGTGAAGACGCCGGTGCGGGCGCGGTAGGTGCGGACGCTCACGGCGGCGGGGGCCGCGGCCTCGTCCTCGGCGTACAGCGCCCAGTTGGACGTCGGGTCGTCCGGGGCCGACGGCATGGCGCGCAGCACCTCGAAGGCGCCACCCGGAGCGAACCGCCGGTACCGCACGGGGTACGTCGCGGGCTCGCCGCCCAGCGTGCAGAAGAGCGCCGCGGTGCGGTTCTTCGCGTCGCCGAAGGCGGCGTAGGCGGAGAAGTCGGTCACCCCGTCGACCCGCAGGTGGATGCCGCTGTCTCCCAGCCGGAAGCGGCGGAAGCCCTTCGCGTTCTTGCGCGACTGGAACAGCCCCTGCGGCAGCAGCAGGCCCACGCGCGTACCGGCACGGCCGAAGCGCAGGCACGCGGCGTACGTGGCCAGCACGCTCAGGTCTTCCTTGGCGAAGGCCCGGTCGCGCCCGACCATCGCGAACAGGCCCAGCGGCGGCCACGACGGCAGGATCAGCGCCTTGTAGGCCGGGTCCAGGTTCTCCCAGTTGACCCAGGGCGGGTTGCCGACGATGAGCTCGAAGCCCCCCATCGATTCGAGGCGGGCCACGCCGTCCAGGGCGTCCCGCAGCACGCCCTGCGTCAGCGGCGGCTGCTCCGCCAGCCAGTCCCGCAGCGGGCGGTCCACCGGCTGCCAGGCCTCGCCGTCGAAGGCTTCCCGCACCTCGGCGGTGTGGGCCAGGGCCGCCGGCGTGACGCGGTCGGCCGGCAGCGCCAGCTTGAGGTGGCCCGGCACCAGCGTGCGTCCGCCCGCGGGCCGTTCGGTGCCGAGTGCGGCGGCGATGGCCGCCTCGTCGACAAACACCGAATCGGCCCACACGACGTTGTGCGGGGCGGCCTCGCCGCCCAGTTCCGCGACGATGGCCGCATGCAACGCACGGGCGACCGCCCACGAGCCGAGGTTCTTCTCGACGCCGAACACCTGCCGGGCGAAGGTGTGCCCGAGGTGCGCCCGCGGCAGCCCCCGCGCCAGCAGCGCCGAGAAGAAGGCCCCGAGCCCGCAGTTGGGTTCGACGAAACGGACCTCGGCCGACTCGAAGAGGCGGTCGGCGGACACGCCGTCGAGCACGTGCGCGCAGAGGTCCGGCGGGCTGAGGTACGCGCCCAGCGTGTGCCGGATCGCCTTCGGGAGCAGCGCGTGGTACAGCGTGCGGAAGGGATCGCCGGCGAGCAACGCGAGGCGCTCGTCGGCCGTCAGCGTGGCGAGGTGGCGGGACAGGGCCGTGGCGGAGTCGGTGGTGTCGGGGGACGGCGCAACGCGCCACCCGTCGAACAGCCCGGCCGCCTCGCTGGCCGCCAGCCGGCCGCCACACACCGCCGCCAGCTCGTGCGCGACGAACACCAGCGCACATTCCACGCCGAACAGGTAGACGTACGGGTCGGGGAGGCCGTCGAGCGCAACGGCCTTCTTGCGGCCGAGCGGTCCGTTCGCGGCGATCCAGAGGGTCCGCCACAGCACGAACGCCGGTGACGGTGCCGCGGCTTCCTGGCGCGACACCGCCGCGGCGAGCCGGGTCAGGTCGTCGAACACCCGCTCAGGTGCGCTCGCGCACCGGGAACAGCCGCTCGAAGTTCTCGCTGGTGGCCTGGGCGATGGTCTCGACCGGCACCCCCTTCAGCTCGGCGATCTGCTTCGCCACGAAGGGCACGTACGACGGGTTGTTCGTCTTGCCGCGGTACGGCACCGGCGCGAGGTACGGGCTGTCGGTCTCGATCAGGCAGCGGTCGAGCGGCACGAACCCGGCCACCTCGCGCAGGTCGGCGGCATTCTTGAAGGTCAGGATGCCGGAGAACGAGATCATGAAACCGAGGTCGAGCGCGGCGCGGGCCACGTCCATGGTCTCGGTGAAGCAGTGGAAGACGCCGCTTTCGGCGCCCTCCTCCTTCAGCAGCCGCACCGTGTCGTCGGAGCTGCTGCGGGTGTGGATGACGAGCGGCAGCTTCGTTTGCTTCGACGCGCGGATGTGCACGCGGAAGCGCTCGCGCTGCCATTCCATGTCGGCCACCGAGCGGCCGTTCAGGCGGTAGTAGTCGAGGCCGGTCTCGCCGATGGCCACCACGCGCGGGCGCGCGGCCAGCTCGACGAGCGTGGCCACGTCGGGCTCGCGCACGTCCTCGTTGTCGGGGTGCACGCCCACCGAGGACCAGAAGTTGTCGTGTTCGACCGCCAGGCCGTGCACCTCGTCGAACTCCTCGAGCGTGGTGCAGATGCACAGCGCACGGTCGACCGAGGCCTCGGCCATGGCGGCACGGATCTCGGGCAGCTTCGCCTTCAGTTCGGGAAAGGCGAGGTGGCAGTGGGAATCGACGAACATGGGGATGGCGCGAGGGCGTGGAAGGTGCGGACGGACCCGGCGTGGTCGAGCAGGCCGTCCAAACGGTCTCAATCTAGGCGCAAAGCGCAGCCGTAGCCCGGGCTACGGCGAGCATTTGCAACGACGAGTGAGGCCGTTTGGGCGGGCTGATCGGCCATGCCGGGTTCGTTCGCACCTTCCTAGATGGTCTGGGTGGGCTTGGACGAGGCGATCGACGTGCCGAGCACTTCCTCGATCTTCACGCGCAGCAGGCGCGTCTTCTCGTCGCTCGGGAAACGCACGCCCACGCCCTGCGTGCGGCCGCCGGACGCGTTGGCCGGCGTGATCCAGGCGACCTTGCCGGCCACCGGGTAGCGCTGCGGGTCGTCCGGGAGGGACAGCAGCAGGTAGATGTCCTCGCCGAGCTTGTACTCGCGCGTGGTGGGCACGAACAGCCCGCCGTCGGTGAACACGGGGATGTACGCCGCGTACAGAGCACCCTTCTCGCGGAAGACGAGCTGGATGACGCTGGGCCGGGGCGCGTTGGCCGCGGCGAGCGTGCTGCCCAGCGGGCGGGGGGTGGCGGTAGGTTCGCTCATGAACGGGAGTGTAGCGAAGGCGCGGGAGGCTTGCTCCCGCCGGTCCGCGGCATTAATTCGCGCGCGGTGCGAGGGCGGTGCGGGCCTGCAGCACCAGCGATTCGACCATCAGCGGCCCGCTCCACGGGTGTTCGGCATGCCGCAGCGTGGTGCCGAGTTCCTTCGACCACACGTTCAGCGCCGCCACGGCCGCCGGCTTCTGCGGCAGCGCGGCCGGCGGGAAGTACCGCGGGGGCGCGCCACAGGCGACGCACAGCGCGTCGTGGCAGAGCTTGTGCAGCGCGTCGAGCAGGCGCGGCAGCGGCCACGTGGCGAGGTTGCCGGCATCGCCGGCAGCCACCTGGCGTGGCAGGCGCGTCCACGCGACCGCGTCGAGCCCGTCCTTCGACCAGGCGAGCGCCTCCAGCGGCTGGCCGCCGGCCGCGGCGAGCAGCACGTCGGGCTGGGCCACCTGGTGGTCGGCGAGCCAGCGGCGGGCCACCTCGGGGTCGGGCAGCGCGAGCGGCACGGCCTGGCAGCGGCTGCGGATGGTGGGCAGCAGGTCCTGCGGCGCGCCGCAGCTGAGGATGAAGCGGGCCTCGCCCGGCGGTTCCTCGAGCGTCTTCAGCAGCGTGTTGCCCGAGATCATGTTCATGCGCTCGGCCGGGTGCACCAGCACGACCTTGCCCCGCCCGCGCGCCGACGTGGTCTGCGCGAACAGCACGGCCGCGCGGATGGCCTCGACCTTCAGCTCCTTGCTGGGCTTGGCCTTCGACGCCTTGTCGGACGTGGTCTCCTCGTTCGTCCAGCCCAGCGCCTCGGCGAGGGCCTCGGGCAGCAGCACCAGCAGGTCGGGGTGCGAACGCGCCTGCACGAGGTGGCAGCTGGCGCAGCGGCCGCAGGCGTGCCCACCCGTCAGGTCCTCGCAGAGCCAGCTCTGCGCGAGCGACAGCGCCAGTTCGAACTGGCCGATGCCCTGCGGCCCGTGCACGAGCAGCGCATGGCCCTTCTGGGTGCGCAGCGCCTCGGCGAGGGGCCCGGCGAGCCAGGGCAGCGGCAGGTGGCCTTCGGCGTCTACCATCCGCGCGCCTCCAGGCCGGCGACCAGCTGGGCCCACACGGCCTCGCGGGTCAGCGATGCGTCCAGCTGCAGGAAGCGGCCGGGGTCCTGCTCGCGGCGGGCCTCGTAACCGGCCCGCACGCGTTCGAAGAAGTGGGTGTCCTGGCTCTCGAACCGGTCGGGCGACCGCGCGGCGGCCCGGCGTTCGGCGGCGACTGCGGCCGGCAGGTCGAACCAGACGGTCAGCGCGGGCTGCAGGCCTTCCTGCACCCAGCCCTCCAGCGTGGCGAGCACGTGCGGGTCGAAGCCGCGGCCGCCGCCCTGGTAGGCGAAGGTGGCGTCGGTGAAGCGGTCGCACAGCACCACGTGGCCGGCGTCCAGTGCGGGGCGGATGACCTGGCGCAGGTGGTCGCGGCGGGCGGCGAACACCAGCAGCGCCTCGGTGAGCGCGTCCATGCCGGTGTGCAGCACCTGCTCGCGCAGGCGTTCGGCGAGGTCGGTGCCGCCCGGCTCGCGGGTCAGCACGACCTCGTGGCCCGCGGCGCGCCAGCGGGCCGCGAGCGCGTCGATGTGCGTGGACTTGCCCGCACCGTCGATGCCTTCGAAGCTGATGAATCGTCCGCCCACGGTGGTCTCCGGTTCAGCGCTGGTACTGGTTGACCGCGCGGTTGTGGTCGGCGAGGTTGTCGCTGAAATGGCTCGCGCCATTGCCCTTCGCGACGAAGTAGAGCGCCTTGGTGGCGTCGGGCCGCACCGCCGCCAGCAGCGACGCCTTGCCGGGCATCGAGATGGGGGTGGGCGGCAGGCCGGCGCGCAGGTACGTGTTGTACGGGCCGTCGGCGAGCAGGTCGCGCTTGCGGAGGTTGCCGTCGAAGGTTTCCCCGAGGCCGTAGATGATGGTGGGGTCGGTCTGCAGCGGCATGCCGATGCGCAGGCGGTTGACGAACACGCCGGCGACCAGCCCGCGTTCGGCCGCGGCCCCGGTTTCCTTCTCGACGATGGACGCGAGCGTGAGTGCGTCGTCGAGCGATTTCAGCGGCGTGTTGGGCGCGCGTTCGGCCCAGGCGGCCTCGAGCTGCCGCTGCATCGCGCGGTGGGCGCGCTTGAGCACGGCCACGTCGCTCGCGCCCTTGCTGAAGGCGTAGGTGTCGGGGAAGAAGCGGCCTTCGGCACGCTGGCCCGGCGGCGCGCCGATGGCGGCCATCAGGTCGGCCTCGGTCATCGCCGCGGTGGTCTGCTTCAGGTCGGGCGCCTTCGCGAGTTCGGCGCGGAACTGGCGGAAGGTCCAGCCGTCGATCAGGCGCACGGTGGCGAGCACCTCGTCGCCGCGCACCATCTTGTCGAGCAGCGAGCGGGGCGTCGCGCCCTGCCCGATCTGGTAGCTGCCCGCGCGGATCTTGCGCGCCTGGCCCGACCAGCGGAACCATTCGTACAGCAGGAAGGTGTTGGACCGCACGCCGGCCTGGGCCCACAGGTTGGCCACCTCGCGGGGCGACGTGCCGGGCTCGATCGAGACCTCGATGGAATCGGCCGCGAGGGACAGCGGCGCCTGCAGCCACCACGCGGCCGCGCCCCCCGCCGCAAGAGCGGCGAACACGATCAGCAACAGGCAGCGGCGCAGGAACTTCACGGGCAGGAACGAGTGGGAGACCCCAGGGACGAGACGAGGTCGGGGCCGTGATCATAATCGCCACATGACCAGCCACTACACCCTCGACGGCGCGGCACCCCTCGCCCACCTCGGCCTGATCCGCGCCGCCGGCGCCGACGCGGCCACCTTCCTGCACGGCCAGCTCACCAGCGACGTCGCCCTGCTCGACACGGCGCGTGCCCGCCTCGCGGGCTACTGCTCGGCCAAGGGCCGCCTGCTCGCGAGCTTCATCGCCTGGAAGACGTCGCCCGAGGAGGTGCAGCTGCTGTGCAGCGCCGACGTGCTGCCGGCCACGCTCAAGCGCCTCTCGATGTTCGTGCTGCGCGCGAAGTGCAAGCTGACCGACGCCACCGCCGAACTGCAGCGCATGGGCCTCGCCGGCCCGTCGGCCACCGCGTGGCTGGGCGACGCCGCACCCGCCGTGGTGTGGGGCCGCACGGAACGCGACGGCGCCACCATCGTGCGCCTGCCCGACGTGGCCGGCGCGGCCCGCTACCTGTGGGTGGCCCCGGCCGGCGCCGCCACGCCCGCCCTGCCCGCCCTCGATCCCGCGGCCTGGCGCTGGAGCGAGGTGCAGAGCGGCATCGCCTCCATCGAAACGGCCACGGTCGACCAGTTCGTGCCGCAGATGCTGAACTACGAGCTGCTGGGCGGCGTCGACTTCAAGAAGGGCTGCTACCCCGGCCAGGAGATCGTGGCCCGCAGCCAGTACCGCGGCACGATCAAGCGGCGCACGTACCTCTTCGCCGGCGCCGAGCCCGCCGCACCGGGCCAGGAGATCTTCCACAGCGCCGACCCCGGCCAGCCGGCCGGCATGGTGGTCAACGCGGCCACGCTGCCCGGCGAGGGTGGCGGCAGCAGCGTGCTGGCGGAGATGAAGCTCGCGGCCATGGGCGACGGCACGCTGCACCTGGGCCGCGCCGACGGCCCGCTGCTGGCCGCCACGCCGATGCCCTACGAGGTCACCACCGAGGCCGCGGACTGACCGGGTGTGGCGCAGTTCACGCCCGCGGGCTGATCCGGCACCATTGCCCCAATAGTTCACATCCACTGCCATCCGCCATGCCCGCCGCCCGCGAGTTGTTCATCTACTATCGAGCGAGGACGGCGGACGCCCATGCGCTGCAGTCCGAGGTGCTGGCGCTCCAGCGACGCCTGAGGGCCCTTCAACCGGGGCTCGAAGCCCGTCTGCTGCGCCGACCTGAACCGGCAGATGATTGGCAGACCTGGATGGAAACGTACGCTTTGCCCGGGCACCCCGACGGGGTTTCCGAGGCGCTCGAACACACGATCGAACGGCTCGCGGCTGAAACGCTTTCGCGGTGGAGTCCCGCGCGCCATGTGGAGGTGTTCGTGCCATGTGCCTGCTGACCGTCGCCATCGACCAGTCGCGCCGCTTCCCCCTCGTGGTCGCCGGCAACCGCGATGAATTCTTCAACCGCCCCGCCGCCCGCCTGGCGTGGTGGTCGCCGGGCGACGGCCTGCCCGACGTCCTCGGGGGGCGCGACCTCGAGGCCGGCGGCACCTGGCTCGGCCTCACGGCCCAGGGCCGCCTCGCGATGGTGACCAACGTGCGCGCGCCCACGGCGCCGCGCGACCCGAAGGCCCCGTCGCGTGGCGAGATCGTGCAGCGCTGGCTCGCCGGCGACGCTTCCACCGATCGCTTCTGGATGCGCACCGCGCTCAGCGGCTACAACGGCTTCAACCTGATCGCCGCCGATTTCCAGCGCGGCGACTGCTTCTACGCCTCGAACCAGCGTCCGAACCCCGAACGGCTCGAACGCGGCCTGTACGGACTCTCGAACGGCACGCTCGACTCGCCGTGGCCGAAGGTGGAAGCGCTCAAGGAGGCGACCCGCGAGGCCCTCGAGTCGTGCGACACCGTCGACGCCCTGGCGGCCCGCCTGTTCGACGCGCTGGCCGACAAGACGCCGGCCGAGGACGATGAACTGCCGAGCACCGGCGTGTCGCGCGAGTGGGAGAAGGTGCTGTCGTCGGCGTTCATCCGCACGGCCGACGGCACCTACGGCACCCGCTGCTCCACGCTCGTGATCACCGAACGCGTGAACAAGCGCCTCGTCACGCACGTGCTGGAACGCACCTTCAGCCCCACGGGGGGCATGGCGCTGCTGCGCCGCTCCACCGTGAAGGACTGGCCGCCCCGCTACACCGAGGCGCCGCCACCCGAAGTGAGCCAGCAGGAAGTGGTGCTCGAGAGCACCGAGACGCAGGCGCCGAACCACCCGGTGCGGCGCACCCGCGTGCGCACGCTGCTCAAGCCCGAGCCGTCGCGGCGCAAGCGCGCCGCGGCCTGACGCGCTCAGGTCAGAGCACGCACACCATCTCGACGTGGGGGATGCCCACCTCGTCGAACACCGAGCCGCGCGGCACGAACCCCGAACGCACGTAGAACGGCGAGGCCGACACCTGCGCGTGCAGCACCGCCTCGCGGTAGCCGCGTTCGCGGGCCGTCTTCATCAGCGCGTCCAGCACGGCCTTGCCCACGCGGCTGCCGCGCATGGACTGCGAGACGGCCATGCGGCCGATCTTCGCGACCCCCGGCACGTGCTCGAGCAGGCGGCCCGTGGCGAGCGGCGCGCCGAAGTGGTTGTAGGCCACCGCGTGCACGCAGCCCGCGTCGGCCTCGTCCCATTCCATGTCGGCGGGAATGCCCTGCTCCTCGATGAACACGGTGCTGCGGATGCGATGGGCGTCCTCGCCCAGCTCGTCCCACGAGCCCACGCGCACGGTGGTCATGGGCTTGCCGGCCTCGAAGTTCTGCAGCAGCTCGCGCAGCTCCTGCGGCACGGGCTTGGGCTCGCGCGTCTCGGCGTCGGTGAAGACGTAGACCAGCTCGGCGCTGACGAGCGCCTCGTCCTGGCGGAACACCACGCCGTTGAACACCATCGAGGAGTTGCCGATGCGGCCGCAGCGAACGCCGACGTCGAGCACGTCGTCGTAGCGCGCCGAGCCGTGGTACTCGAGGGTGGACTTGCGCACGAAGAGGTCGCCGCCGAGGTACTTCAGCGTGTCCTCGTACGGCGCGGCCATGGCCCGCCAGTAGCCGGAGACGGCGGTGTCGAAGTACATCAGGTAGTGACCGTTGAACACGATCTTCTGCATGTCGACCTCGGCCCAGCGCACGCGCAGGCGTTCGGTGAATCGGTATTCGTTTCGTTTCATGGGGCCTCGAATGCGGTCTGGAGGGCGCGGGCCGCGACGGCCTGCGCCACGAGGGCCTCGCGCAGCGCGCGGCCCATCTTGATGAAATCGTGCGTCATGCCGCGGTGGATGTCGAGTTCCACCGGCACGCCGGCCGCCCGCAGGCGGTCGGCGTAGGCCACGCCCTCGTCCACGAGCGGATCGCACTCCGCCAGCACGACGCAGGCCGGCGCGACACCCTCGACATCATCGGCGTTCAACGGGGCGAAACGCCAGTCGGCACGTTCCTCGGCCGTGACGAAGTGGCCGAAGAACCAGTCGATGGTGCGGGCGTCGAGCAGGTAGCCCTCGGCGAACGTGGAACGCGACGGCATCCCGGACGGACCGTCGGCGGTGCCCGGCGTGATCAGCAGCTGCAGGCGCAGCGGGATGCCCTGGTCGCGTGCCCGGATGGCCGTGACCGCCGCGAGCGTCCCACCGGCGCTGTCGCCGCCCACGGCCAGGCGCGTGCCGTCGAGCCCGAGCGAGGCGGCGCCCCGCGCGTGCAGCCAGCGCAGTGCGGCCCAGGTGTCGTCCACCGCGACCGGGAAACGGTGCTCGGGGGCGAGCCGGTAGTCGAGCGACAGCACGGCCGCGCCGCTGCGCAGCGCGAGCTGGCGGCACAGGCTGTCGTGGGTCTCGATGCCGCCGATGGTGAAGCCGCCGCCGTGCAGGTAGAGCATCACCGGCAGGCGATCGGACGACGGGGCGTACAGGCGCGCCGGCAGCGGCGTGCCGTCGTCGGCGGGGAGGGTCAGGTCCTCGACACGCGGCAGCGGCGCGCGCGGCAGGTCCAGCACCTCGGCGCCACGGGCATACAGAGCGCGTGCCTCGACGGCGGTCAGCGTGTGGAACGGCGGCTGGGCCGCGCGCCGGATGCGGTCGAGGAGGCCGCGCATCGCGGGGCTCAGGGAAGGCGGTGTCACGGAAGGATCGGGGCGGAGTTCGGGGCGAAGCATACCGAGTGTTCCACGGCCGGTCCGTCCCCCTCGTGAAAAAGCCCGGCAGACGGGGCGTCTGCCGGGCTTTCCTTCTGTCTCCTCAAGCACGCGGCGCGGTGTGCGCCGCGTGGTCCCCCTGCGCGATCAGTGCTTGTCGTCGAAGAACTGTTCGTCTTCGGTCGAACCCTTCAGGGCGGCCGTCGACGCGTCGCGTTCGATCGTCGTGGTGATGGCGTCGAAGTAACCCGTGCCCACTTCGCGCTGGTGCTTCACGGCGGTGAAGCCACGCTCGGCGGCGACGAATTCCTTCTCCTGCAGTTCCACGAAGGCGCTCATGTTGTTGCGAGCGTAGCCGTAGGCCAGGTCGAACATCGAGTAGTTCAGGCTGTGGAAGCCGGCCAGCGTGATGAACTGGTACTTGTAGCCCATCGCGCCCAGCTCGCGCTGGAACTTGGCGATCGTGGCGTCGTCGAGGTTCTTCTTCCAGTTGAACGACGGCGAGCAGTTGTACGACAGCAGCTTGCCCGGGAACTTGGCGTGGATGGCGTCGGCGAAGGCCTTGGCGAAGGCCAGGTCCGGCTTGCCGGTTTCGCACCAGATCAGGTCGGCGTACGGGGCGTAGGCCAGGCCGCGGCTGATGGCTTGCTCCAGGCCGTTGCGGGTGCGGAAGAAGCCTTCCACGGTGCGCTCGCCGGTCAGGAACGGCTTGTCGTTGTCGTCGACGTCGTTGGTCACGAGGTCGCCGGCTTCGGCATCGGTACGGGCCAGCAGCACGGTGGGCACGCCGGACACGTCGGCGGCCAGGCGGGCAGCCACGAGCTTGGCGACGGCTTCACGGGTGGTGACGAGCACCTTGCCGCCCATGTGGCCGCACTTCTTCGCGGAGGCCAGCTGGTCTTCGAAGTGGACGCCGGCGGCGCCCGCGTCGATCATGGCCTTCATCAGTTCGAAGGCGTTCAGCACGCCACCGAAACCGGCTTCCGCGTCGGCGACGATCGGGGCGAAGTAGTCGATGTCGTTCTTGCCTTCCGACCACTGGATCTGGTCAGCGCGGGCGAACGTGGCGTTGATGCGCTTGACGACCTTGGGCACCGAGTCCACCGAGTACAGCGACTGGTCGGGGTACATCTCGCCGTTGCTGTTGGCGTCGCCGGCGACTTGCCAGCCGGACAGGTAGATGGCCTTCAGGCCGGCCTTGACCTGCTGCATGGCCTGGTTGCCGGTCAGGGCGCCGAGCGAGTTGATGAACGGCTCGGTGTTGATCAGGTGCCACAGCTTCTCGGCGCCGCGCTTGGCCAGGGTGTGCTCGACTTGCAGCGAGCCACGCAGGCGGACCACGTCGGCGGCGGTGTAGCCGCGCTTGATGCCCTTCCAACGGGGATTTTCAGCCCAGTCTTTCTCGAGGGCGGCGATTTGCTGTTCGCGGGTCAGGTTCGTCATGAAGACCTCCAAGGGTGAGAGACAGATGAGAAAACTTGCAATCCTGTGCCTCAAGCATAGAGAAGAAGCCGAAGCGCGGGAAGACTTATGTCTTATATAAGACCAAGACGCAACACCAATGAAATCAAATACTTAGCATGCACATTTCCGGATGTGAAATCCGATTTCTCCATCAGGCAAAAAATGTCGCGCTGCAACACGGCATGATTTCACTTCGTGAAAGACCCATTTCTGAATGTGGAAAGATCGTCGGCAAGTGTCCGTCCGACACCACCGGCGTCCGAGTCGGCCTAGACTG
Source organism: Piscinibacter gummiphilus (assembly GCF_002116905.1). Lineage (NCBI taxonomy): Bacteria > Pseudomonadati > Pseudomonadota > Betaproteobacteria > Burkholderiales > Sphaerotilaceae > Rhizobacter > Rhizobacter gummiphilus. The sequence goes on along the minus strand of NZ_CP015118.1, from coordinate 2,513,774 downwards.
GAGACGTCCGTTGCCACCCCGGAGCTGCCGATGTCCTCTCCCCTGACCCAGGCCTCGCTCGATGCGTACTGGATGCCGTTCACCGCGAACCGGCAGTTCAAGCAGGCGCCCCGGCTGCTCGCCCGGGCCGACCGGATGCACTTCTGGACCCCCGAGGGCCGCCCGGTGCTCGACGGCATCGCGGGCCTCTGGTGCGTGAATGCCGGCCACGCCCGGCCGCGCATCGTGCAGGCGATCCAGGCCCAGGCCGCGGAACTCGACTTCGCCCCGCCCTTCAACATGGGCCACCCGCTCGCCTTCGAGCTGGCCGGGCGACTGGTGGAGATCGCGCCGAAGGGGCTGAACAAGGTCTTCTACACGAACTCGGGTTCCGAGTCGGTGGAAACGGCCCTCAAGATGGCCATCGCCTACCACCGCGCCCGCGGCGAGGGCCAGCGCACCCGGCTGATCGGCCGCGAGCGCGGCTACCACGGGGTCAACTTCGGCGGCATCTCGGTGGGTGGCATGGTGGCCAACCGCAAGATGTTCGGCACGCTGCTCACCGGCGTCGACCACCTGCGCCACACCCACGACCCGCGCAACCTGTTCTCGCCCGGACAACCCGAGCACGGGGCGGACCTCGCCGACGACCTCGAACGACTCGTCGCGCTGCACGACGCGTCCACCATCGCCGCGGTCATCGTCGAGCCCGTGGCCGGCTCCACCGGTGTGCTGCTGCCCCCGAAGGGTTACCTCGAGCGACTGCGGGCGCTGTGCGACAAGCACGGCATCCTGCTGATCTTCGACGAGGTCATCACCGGCTTCGGCCGCCTGGGCTCGCCCTTCGCGGCCACGCACTTCGGCGTCACCCCGGACCTGATGACCACGGCCAAGGGCCTGACCAACGGCACCGTGCCCATGGGGGCGGTGTTCACGACCCAGAAGATCCACGACACGTTCATGACCGGCCCCGAGCACGTGATCGAGTTCTTCCACGGCTACACCTACTCGGGACACCCCCTCGCCTGCGCCGCGGCCATCGCCACGCTGGACACCTATGCCGAGGAAGGCCTGCTGACCCGGGCCGCCACGATGGCCGAGCCGTTCGGCGCGGCGGCGCGCGCGATGCGCGAGCTGCCGAACGTGGTGGACGTGCGCACGATGGGCCTCGTGGCCGGCATCGAGCTCGCGCCCCTCGACGGCCAGCCCGGCGCGCGCGCGTTCAAGGTGTTCCTCGACTGCTGGGAACGCGGCGTGCTCGTGCGCACCACCGGCGACACCGTGGCGCTGTCGCCGCCGCTGATCATCGAACCCGAGCACGTCGACCAGATCTTCAAGACCCTGACGGAGGCGATCCGATCCGCCGCATGATTTGACTTCATCCTTCCACTGGGCACACTGAATGCTTGATCAGGTGACCAGCAAGCCCAACGTGCCGCGGCCAATAACCGGGGCACAGCAAGCCGAATGAAAGCCCCTCTGCCCTCCACCGGCCCATCGTTCCTGAGAACACAACGCAAACCGCTCGTGCTGATTCCCGCGTGCAACCGCATGCTGGGCTATCACCCGTTTTTCGTGGCCGGACAGAAATACGTGGACGCCGCGCGCCTGGCCGGTGCCATCGCCCTGGTGGTGCCGTCGGTGCCCATCGAGGAGATCGACGCGCTGCTCGACATGGCCGACGGCATCCTGCTCACCGGCTCCCCGTCCAACGTGCACCCCAGCCACTTCGGGGAAACCGTGCACGACGAGTCCCTGCCCCTCGACCCCGTGCGCGACGGCTGGACGCTGCCCCTGATCCCCCGCGCGCTCTCGCGCGGCATCCCGCTCTTCGCGATCTGCCGCGGCTTCCAGGAGGCCAACGTGGCGCTGGGCGGCAGCCTGCACCAGGCCGTGCAGGAAGTGCCCGGGCAGAACGACCACCGCGGCCGCACCGACGGCACGGCCGAGATCCAGTACGACTTCGCCCACGAGGTCGAGGTGATCCCGGGCGGCGCGCTCGACGCGATCCTCGACCAGCGGATCTTCCGCGTCAATTCGGTGCACGGCCAGGGCGTGAACCGCCTCGCGCCGGGGCTGCGCGTCGAGGCCCGTGCACCGGACGGCCTCATCGAGGCCTTCTCGCTGCCCGGCGACACCTTCAACCTGTGCGTGCAGTGGCACCCCGAGTGGCAGGCCGCGCAGAACCCCATCTCCACCAAGCTCTTCCAGGCCTTCGGCGCCGCATGCCAGGCCTACCACGACCGACGCCGCCAGCCCGCACCCGATCGTTAGTTGCCACCCGGTTCGATCCGCCGCACGCCGGGGCGTCTCCCGGTCCACGTTCCACGACAACAGGTGAACCATGGTGGCCCGAGACAACAGCAACTTTTCCTTCGCGGACCTCGAGCAGTGGCTCAACGACCACCGGGTGACCGAGATCGAGTGCCTCGTGCCCGACCTCACCGGTGTGGCCCGCGGCAAGATCCTGCCGCGCGAGAAGTTCACCGAGGACCGCGGCATGCGCCTGCCGGAGGCCATCGTGGCGATCGGCGTGACCGGCGAGTTCCCGTCGGAAGGCCCGTACTACGACGTCATCCACGCGACCGACCGCGACATGCACCTGCGGCCCGACCCGAGCACCGTGCGCATCGTCCCGTGGGCGGCCGACCCCACCGCGCAGGTGATTCACGACTGCTTCGACCGCCACGGCACGCTGATCCCCTACGCCCCGCGCTCGGTGCTGCGCCACGTGTGCGACCTGTACGCGGCCGAGGGCTGGGCCCCCGTGGTGGCGCCCGAACTCGAGTTCTACCTGATCGAGCGCAGCACCGACCCGAACCAGCCCCTGCGCCCGCCCCGCGGCCGCAGCGGGCGCGCGGAGACCTCGCGCCAGGCGTACTCGATCGACGCCGTCAACGAGTTCGACCCGCTCTTCGAGGACATCTACGACTACTGCCAGAAGATGGAGCTCAACGTGGACACGTTGATCCACGAGGTGGGCGCCGGCCAGATGGAGATCAACTTCTTCCACGACCACCCGCTGGGCCTGGCCGACGAGGTGTTCTTCTTCAAGCGCACGATCCGCGAGGCCGCGCTGCGGCACGAGATGTACGCCACGTTCATGGCCAAGCCGATGGCGCACGAACCGGGCAGCGCGATGCACGTGCACCAGAGCATCACCGACACGGTCAGCGGCCGCAACCTGTTCAGCAACGAGGACGGCTCGCCCTCGCGCGAGTTCCTCTGGTACATCGGCGGCCTGCAGAAGTACACGCCCGCGGCGATGGCGCTCTTCGCGCCCTACGTCAACTCGTACCGGCGCCTCGCACGTTCCACCGCCGCCCCCATCAACATCCAGTGGGGGACCGACAACCGCACCGTGGGCATCCGCTCACCGGTGGCCACGCCCGCGGCGCGGCGCATCGAGAACCGCGTGATCGGCGCCGACGCGAACCCGTACGTGGCCCTGGCCGCCACGCTCGCGTGCGGCTACCTGGGCATCAAGAACCGCATCGAACCCTCGCCCGAGTGCAAGGGCGACGCGTACCTCTCCGAATACCAGCTGCCGCGTTCGCTCAGCGAGGCGCTCGGCTGGCTGGCCGACGAGACCGAACTGCACTCGGTGCTCGGCAAGGACTTCATCACCGTGTACTCGGAGATCAAGGACATCGAACACAGCGAATTCATGCAGGTGATCTCGCCCTGGGAGCGCGAGCACCTCCTGCTCCACGTCTGATCCCGTGACCGAGGAGACGCCATGACCCGCACCACCGCCCAGTGGCAGGCCGCCGACGCCGCCCACCACCTGCACCCGTTCACCGACTTCAAGTCGCTCTCGGCCAAGGGCACGCGTGTCATCGTGCGCGGCGACGGCATCTACGTGTGGGACAGCGAGGGCCACCGGCTGCTCGACGCCATGTCGGGCCTGTGGTGCGTGAACGTGGGCTACGGCCGCCGCGAGCTGATCGACGCGGCCACGAAACAGCTCGAGACCCTGCCCTTCTACAACTCGTTCTTCCAGACCACCACGCCGCCGGCCATCGAACTCGCGGAGCTGCTGGCCGAGATCACGCCGCCGCAGTTCAAGCATGTGTTCTTCGGCGGCTCGGGCTCCGAGGGCAACGACACCGTGGTGCGCCTCGTGCGCCGCTACTGGGACCTGATGGGCCAGCCGAAGCGGGACGTCATCATCAGCCGCCACAACGCGTACCACGGCTCGACGATGGCCGGCGCGTCGCTCGGCGGCATGAGCGGCATGCACCAGCAGGGCGGCCTGCCCATCCCCGGCATTGAACACATCCAGCAGCCCTTCTGGTTCGAACAGGGCCGCGGCCACACGCGCGACGAGTTCGGCCTGACCGCCGCGCGGTGGCTCGAAGCGAAGATCCGCGAGGTGGGACCGGACCGCGTGGCCGCCTTCATCGGCGAGCCCGTGCAGGGCGCGGGCGGCGTGATCGTGCCGCCGGACACCTACTGGCCCGAGGTCCAGCGCATCTGCGACCAGTACGGCATCCTGCTCGTTTCCGACGAGGTCATCTGCGGCTTCGGCCGCACCGGGCAGTGGTTCGGCTGCGAGACCTTCGGCTTCCGCCCCGACCTGATGACGTTCGCGAAGGGCGTCACGTCGGGCTACATCCCGCTCGGCGGCGTCATGGTGGGCGAACGCCTCGCGCGCGTGCTGATCGACGAGGGCGGCGAGTTCAACCACGGCTACACGTACTCGGGCCACCCGGTGGCCTGCGCGGTGGCGCTCGCGAACCTCCGGCTGCTGCAGCGCGAGGGCGTCGTCGAGCGTGTGCGCGAGGAACTCGCGCCCCACCTCGCGTGGCACTTCGAGCAGCTGGCCGACCACCCGCTGGTGGGCGAGGTGCAGACCTGCGGGATGATGGCCGCGCTGCAGCTCGTGAAGGACAAGGCGACGAGCGAGGTGTTCGACCCGACGCTCGAGGTGGGCATGGTGTGCCGCGCGCACTGCTTCGGCAACGGCCTCGTGATGCGCGCCGTGGGCGACCGCATGATCGTCGCCCCGCCCCTCGTGATGTCCATCGCGCAACTGGACGAGATGGGTGCGCTGATCCGCCAGTGCCTCGACCTCACCCTCGCCGACCTGCGGTCGCGCGGGTGGTTCTGACCTCACGGAGGCCCTCATGGACATCGACTGGCATGCCCGTGCCGCGCAGCAGGGCTACGACGGCCGCGCCTTCATCGGCGGGCGCCGCGTGGCCGCCGCCGACGGCGCCACGTTCGACTGCGTCTCGCCGCTCAACGGCCGCGTGCTGACCACCGTGGCCCGTTGTCGCGAGGCGGACGTGGACGCGGCCGTGGCCTCGGCCCGCGCGGCCTTCGACGACGGCCGCTGGGCGCATCAGCCCCCGGCCGCGCGCAAGCGCGTGCTGCAGCGGTTCGCCGAAAAGATCCTCGCGGCGCGCGACGAACTCGCGCTCGTCGAGACGATGGACATGGGCAAGCCGGTGCGCTACAGCACGAGCGTCGACGTGCCGGCCGCCGCGCGGTGCATCGCGTGGTACGCCGAGGCCGTCGACAAGGTCTACGACGAGATCGCCCCCACGCCGCGTTCGGGCCTCGCGCTGATCACGCGCGAGCCCATGGGCGTGATCGGTGCCATCGTGCCGTGGAACTACCCGATGATCATGTCGGCCTGGAAGCTCGGGCCCGCGCTGGCCGCGGGCAACAGCGTGGTGCTCAAGCCCAGCGAGAAGTCGCCGCTGACGGCCATGCGCCTGGCCGAACTCGCGCTCGAGGCCGGATTGCCCGAAGGGGTGTTCAACGTCGTGCCGGGGCACGGCGGCGAAGCGGGCGAGGCCCTCGCGCTGCACATGGACGTCGACGCCGTGGGTTTCACCGGCTCGACGCGCGTGGGGCGGCGCATGCTCGAGTACGCGAGCCGCAGCAACCTCAAGCGTGTCTACAACGAGCTGGGCGGCAAGTCGGCCTTCCTCGTGTTCCCCGACTTCGACGACCTGCCGCGCGCCGCGCAGACCGTGGCCGGCGCGATGTTCTTCAATCAGGGCGAGTCCTGCAACGCGCCGTCACGCGTGTTCGTGCACGAGGACATCGCCGACGCGTTCGTCGCCGAGGTGGTGAAGGAAGCACCGAAGTACCAGCCCGGCGACCCGCTGGCGGCCGGCACCGAGATGGGCGCGCTCGTCGACGAAGGGCAGATGCGCACGGTGCTCGGCTACATCGCGTCGGGCGAGGCCGAGGGCGCGCGCCTGCTCGCCGGCGGCCGGCAGGCGCGTGCGGACAGCGGCGGCTGGTTCGTCGAACCGACCGTGTTCGGTGGCGTGACGAACACGATGCGCATTGCCCGCGAGGAGATCTTCGGTCCCGTGCTGAGCGTGATCCGCTTCCGGACCGAGGACGAAGCCGTGCGCCTGGCGAACGACAGCCCCTACGGCCTGCAGGCGAGCGTCTGGAGCAGCCACGTCGACCGCGCCCACCGCGTGGCCCGCGCGCTGCGCGCCGGCACCGTGCACGTGAATCAATACGACGAGGACGACATCACCGTGCCGTTCGGCGGAGTCAAGCAGAGCGGCAACGGCCGTGACAAGTCGCTGCACGCCTTCGACAAGTACACGGAACTCAAGACCACCTGGATCCGCATCAACGGTTCTTAAGCCTCGTTTAAGGCAGGCCGCGCAGATTCGCGGCCATGAGCAAGACCGCCACGCCGAGAAATCCCGCCCCCCGCCGGGTGATCGGCCGGCTGGCCCTCGTGCTGGCCCTGGCGGGAGGCGATGCCGCGACGGCCGGAGAGGACACCTCGCCCCTTCCTTCGTTCGCCGAACTGGAGGCCGCCGGGACCCGCATCGGAGAGGTCCGCGTCGTCACCCGCGACATCTTCGACGCCGAGGACCTGACCGAGGACCGGCGGCTCTACCGCTGGGCGAACGCGCTCCACATCCAGACCCGGCCGGCGGTGATCGAGCGCGCCTTGCTGTTCCACAGCGGCGAGTTGCTCTCCGTCCGCCTGCTCGAGGAGACCGAACGGCTGCTGCGGGCCAACCGCTACCTCCGCGACGTCGAGATCACCCCCGTGGCGGTCCACGACGGGCTCGTCGACATCGAGGTCGTGACCCACGACACCTGGTCGCTCGACCCCGGCGTGAGCTTCGGCCGCTCGGGGGGTGTCAACACGGGCGGGATCCACCTGAAGGAATACAACCTCTTCGGCACGGGCATCGCCGCGAGCCTGGGCCACGGCAAAGGGGTCGACCGCAGCAGCAACGAGTTGAGCCTCCTCAGCGAACGCACGCTGGGCACGTGGACCAACCTCGCGTACAGCCACGCGAGCAACAGCGACGGCACCAAGGACACCGCCTCCGTCATGCGCCCGTTCTATGCGCTCGACGCCCGCTGGGCCGCTGGCGCCAGCCTGTCGAAGGACAACCGGGTCGACTCGATCTACAACGCCGGGGTCCTCACGAGCCAGTACCGCCACCGGCAGGATCGCGCCGAGGTGTTCGGCGGGTGGTCGCCCGGGCTGCGCAACGGCTGGGTGCAGCGGTACTCGGCCGGGGTGAGCTACAGCGACGACATCTACACGCCCGACCCCGGACTCGTCGCGCCATCCCTGCTGCCCCAGGACGAAACGCTCGTGGGGCCGTTCGTGCGGGTCGAGCTGATCGAGGACCGCTACGAACGCGAGCTGAACCGCAACCTGATCGGGCGGCCGGAGTTCTTCGCGCTGGGCCTGACCACGTCGTTGCAGATCGGCTTCGCGCCGGCCAGGCTGGGCTCGACCGAGAACACCGTGCTGTACGACGGCCGGATCAGCCGGGGCTTCGAGCCGTACGGCGCCCACCGGCTCATCACCTCGGGCCAGATCACCGGCCAGTTCTCGGGGGGCAAGATCCGCCGGCAGCGGGCCGGCGCGCAGGCCCAGTACTACCTGCCGCAGGACAACAAGCGCTGGCTGTTCTACGCCTCGGCCGCGGGCGACGTGCTCACCCGCCCGGACGTGAACGACGAGCTGCTGCTCGGTGGCGACAACGGCCTGCGCGGCTATCCGCTGCGCTACCAGAGCGGCGACCGGCGCGCGCTGTTCACGCTGGAGGAGCGCTTCTTCACCGACTGGTACCTGTACCGCATGTTCCGCGTGGGCGGTGCGGCGTTCTTCGATTCCGGCCGGGCCTGGGGCGGGCACAACACCAACACGGTGAACCCCGGCTGGCTCAACGACGTGGGCCTCGGGCTGCGCTTCGTCAGCACGCGGTCGGCATTCAGCAACGTGCTGCACGTCGACCTCGCCGTCCCCCTCAATGCCACGTCGGACATCAAGAAGGTGCAGTTCCTGATCAAGACGAAGACGAGCTTCTGAGCGGGCGGATCAGGCGGCGACGGGCTGGGCGCCGGCCGACGGGCTCCGCGCGAGCCGCGAGACACCACGCGGACCGAGCGCACGGTACGTCGGGTCCGACCACACCTGGCGGCGGCGGCGCGCGCCGGGCAGGCCGTTCCACAGGCCGAGGATGTGGCGCGAGACGTGCGTGAACGGAGCGCCGGTGGCGGCGAAACGCTCCATGTACTCGACCATCGCGTCCTCGATCGATTCGCGCGTGATGCCCGACGGCGCCTGGCCGAAGAAGCGTTCGTCCCAATCGGCCATCAGCCACGGGTTGTGGTACGCCTCGCGGCCGAGCATCACGCCGTCGACGTGCTGCAGGTGTTCGGCGATCTGCTCGTTCGTGCCGACCCCGCCGTTGATGACGATGGTCAGGTGCGGGAAGTCACGCTTGAGCTGGTGCGCGTACTCGTAGCGCAGCGGCGGGATCTCGCGGTTCTCCTTCGGGCTCAGGCCCTTGAGCCACGCGTTGCGCGCGTGCACGAGGAACACCTCGCAGCCCGCATCGGCCACGGTGCCGACGAAGTCGCGCACGAACCCGTAGTCCTCGGTCTTGTCGATGCCGATGCGGTGCTTCACCGTGACGGGGATGTCGACCGCGTCGCGCATCGCCTTCACGCAATCGGCCACCAGCGGGGCCTCGTTCATCAGGCAGGCGCCGAATGCCCCGCGCTGCACGCGCTCGCTCGGGCAGCCGCAGTTGAGGTTGACCTCGTCGTAGCCCCAGTCCTGGGCCAGCTTCGCGCAGGTGGCCAGGTCGGCCGGCTCGCTGCCGCCGAGCTGCAACGCCACCGGATGCTCCTCGTCGTTGAAGTCGAGGTGGCGCGGCCGGTCGCCGTGGATCAGCGCGCCGGTGGTCACCATCTCGGTGTAGAGCAGCGTGTGGCGGGTGAGCAGGCGGTGGAAGTACCGGCAGTGGCGGTCGGTCCAGTCCATCATCGGAGCCACGCTCAGGCGGTGCATCGGATGGGGGCTGGGCGGACGCGAGGGGGAAGAAACTTGCATCGGGTCACGAAAGGGACGTCACCCGCCATTTTCGCAGGTTGCCGCCGCCGCGGCCCGTCACCGGAAATAGTGCAGCAGCGATTCCTTCTGATAGCGGGTGTATTCGGCATCCGCCTCGCCCATGGCCCGCACCCACCGGCGCGCCATCTCCTCCTGCCCGGCGCGGTTGAGACGGCACCCGTCGACCCGGTAGGCCGCGCCGAGCGCATCGACGTCGGGGCCCGGGAACCGCCGGTGCAGCGGGTCGCGCGCGGCCTGGAGCTGGGCGCTGGAGATGTCCGGGTCGGGCTGGCCCGCGCACCCGGACTGCCGGGCGATCAGCCACTTGCCGATCCGCACCTGGCGGTTGATCGACTTGATGACCGCGTCGACCTGGGTCGCGTGTTCGCTGCGCGGGGTGCCGGCGTCGGCCATGCCCTGCTGCCACAGCGCGTAGTCGAAGCGCATGTGGTGCGCACGGGCCATCGCGAGCGCAGCCTGCAGCCGCGTGCGGGCCGGCGAGTCCGTCAGCCAGTCGGCCGCGCGTGCCCGCTGCACGCCCACCGGCAGGAAGACGACGCGGTCCGCCCGGCCGAGGCGGAGCAGGGCCTCGCCCAGCGGCACCCATTGGGCGCCACCCTGGCAGTCGGCCCAGTCGAACGGGTCGCCGGCGGGCTTCTCGGCGCCGTCCAGCCCGAGCTGGTAGACACCGGCCGCGGGCTGGAACGCGTGCGCGTTGCAGTTCGAGGCCAGCGCGCCCCCGATCACGAGGATGCGGATCTCGCCCGCATGCGCCGTGCCGGCCAGCAGGCCAGCGGCCACGAGGCAGGCCGCCCTAGCAACCGACCACATACCGGCTTCGGCGTCCGAACTGCCGGCGCACCAGGTGCACCAGCACCACCGACACGCCGATGACCACGGCCGCTTCGACCGCCAGCGCCAGCAGCGGGTGCCACGCGGTGCCCCGCAGGAGCCGCCCATGGCCGGCCGCCAGGATACCGTGCAGGAAGTAGAGCCCGAAGCTGATGTCGGCCAGGTGGCTCAAGGCCGCGCTCGGGCGATCGAGGAACCGGTGGATCAGCAGGAAGGCGGCCACCAGCAGGCCGAGCTTTCCGGACTGCACCGTGTTGAGGGTTCCCAGCGCGTCGCCGAACCCCATCGGCCCCGGGTCCCGCGCCAGGTCGAGCGCCAGCGCGCCCGAGAGCACCCCAGCGCCGCCCAGCACCAGCGCCCAGAACCATCGCCCCTCCGCCAGGCGCGCGATGCGCCCGGCGTGGACCGACGCGGCGATGCCGAGCAAGTAGAAGCCCAGGTAGTGGGCCGCGCCGAGGAACGGGTTGAGGCTGCCGACCGGGCGTCCCGAAGACAGGCTGAACACGAGGGCCGCCAGCACGACCGGCAGCAGCCACGCCCCCTGCGCGAGGCGGTGGAACAGCGGGGTCATCACGAAGATCACGCTGATCATGGGAATGAACCAGAGCGTCTTGACCAGCGATCCGCCGACCAGCAGCGACCACAGCACATAGGCCGGCGCGGACAGGTCGAACGCCTCGGCCCGCGACTCGAGCAACCCGGCGGTGATCACCGGCACCGACAGCACGAGGTAGGGGCAGATCACGTGGCGCAGCTTGCGGCCGAGGTAGGCCGTGTGGTCGAAGCGTGCGTGCTCGGTGTGATGGAACAGGTAGCCCGAGATGAAGATGAACAGCGTCGTGCCGCCGCCGAACACGAACAGGAACAGCCGGCCCGCCTCGCCGAAGTCCCGGATCGATTCCAGGTGGCACACCATCACGCAGAGGATCGCGAGGGCACGGAAGTTTTCGAGCGAATGCCGGTGCACGGGCCGGCTCGTGGCGAGCGGCCTCGGCGCGGCGGCGGGAACCTCGCTGCCCAGCGGCGCGGTGACGTCGAGAGAATTCATGGGCGGACTCGAAGCGGAAAGTCCGGTCGATTGGAGCCTCCGAATGCGCACGGGGCATGACGCGGCTCGGCGCCGCGCGGAGTCCGAATGCGCTACGTCGGAATTCGTATCTTCAGGTGGGTGGCTCCGCGTCCACCACACGCTGCCGCGGGCCCGTGCTGCCCGGCAGGATGGGGGCATCGGTGGCCACCAGCACACTCCCCGGCTGCAGCAGCGGCAGCACGCTCGCCACGAACGCGGGCGGGATCTCCACGTTGTCGATCGCGGCCCGGTCCAGCGCCTGACCCGCCTCGCCCTCGTGGCCGGGCACGCCGACCGCAATCCACCGAGGCTCGCCGCCGTCTGCTGTGGCCGCCGCCATCGTGAACGCGTGGGTGCCCGTCCACGCACCGGGCTGCCGCAGCCGGAAGCGTGTGCGGCCGATCTCGACGCCGCCCCGCAGCACCACCAGCCGTTCGTCGCGGCTGCTGAGCACCAGCGACACCGGGCCGGCCGGGGCCACCTCCGGGGTCCACCGGCTGTTCTCGTCGGCCGCCAGCGGCCCGGGCGCCACGTCGAAGGCCCCGCGGGCGGCCACGGGCGACAGCATCGTCGGATGCACCACCGATGCCGGGGACACGCCGTCCTTGCCGATCACGACGGTCACTCCGAGCGCGGTGGTCTCGAAGAGGCGGCGGGCGAACTCGGTCGGCAGGTGGACGCAGCCGTGCGATTCGGGGTAGCCGGGCAGCCCGCCCGCGTGCAGCGCCACGCCGTCCCAGGTGAGCCGCTCCTGGAACGGCATCGGCGCGTCGTTGTAGAGGCTCGAGCGGTGGTTCCGATCCTTCTGCAGGATGGTGAACACCCCGGTGGGCGTCGCGTGCCCGGGCTTGCCGGTGCTGACCGTGCTCACCGCCTCGAGCAGGCCGTTGCGGTAGACGTAGGCCCGCTGCTCGTTCAGGCTCACGACCACCACCATCGGACTGGCCGGCCCGCTGTCACCGGCCCAGATCCACTGGCCCGCCTTCAGTTCGGCCGGGGGCAGGTCCACCGGGCTGGAGCGGGGTGCCCCCCAGACGGGCGCCGCGCGGGCGAGGCCCGGCAGCAGCGAGGTCAGCGTGACGGCGCCCAGGGAGGCCAGCCATCGGCGGCGGAACGGGAGGATGCGGGAGGTCGGCATGGCGGCCATTGTCGACGGTGTCCATGGCGGTGCAAGCCACCGGTCTGCCGAGAACTGGCGGGATCGGAACCCGCTTTTCGGGCCATGCACACGGCCCTGTCGTCCGGAAAATCCCTACGGCGCCGCGTGGTCCGGGCGTCGTGTGTCCCTCCCCTCCTGCGAAACCCACCCCCCATGATGTTCTTCCACACCTTGTCCGTCCGGGCCAAGCTCACCTGCGCGTTCGCGTGTGTGCTGGTCACGATGCTCCTGCTCGCCGGCTTCTCCGGCTGGCAGCTCTCGAAGGTGTTCGAACGGACCGACGAGATCATGAAGTACCGTCTCACGGGCATCCGCGACAGCGGCCACATGCTCGAATGGGTGCCGCGCCTGCGCACCCGCGAGATGGCGCTGACCACGGCCGCGCCGGACAAGGTGGACGCCATCGCCGAACGCGTGAAGGCATCCCAGGACGAGTTCGCGAAGTACAGCAAGATCTACGAGGAAGCCATCGCCACGCCCGAGGAACGCGCGCTGTTCGAGGCTGCGCAGTCGGCGTGGGGCGCCTACATCGCCATCGACGCACCGCTGATCGCGGCCGCGAAGGCCGGACGCCTCGACGAGGCGCGCCAGATCGTCGACGGCAGCGGCAAGGCCTTCGAGGCCGCGCTGAACGCCGTGCGGGCGCTCGGTGAATACAACGACCGGCTGTCCCAGGAGGACGCCGCCGCCGCGAAGGCCGCCTACGAAGGCAGCCTGCGTGGCATGGCCGTCCTGATCGTCGTCGCCGCGGGCATCGCCACGGCGCTCGGCCTGCTGCTGACCCGCGCCATCGCCGTGCCGCTGCGTGATGCCGTCGACCTCGCGAAGGCCGTCGCGGACGGCGACCTCAGCCGCTCGGCCACCACGTCGTCCGCCGCGGGCCGCGACGAAGTGGGCCAGCTCTCGGTGGCGCTGGGCCAGATGGTGGGCCAGCTGCGCAACGTCGTCGGCGACGTGCGCAAGGGCGTGGACGCCGTCTCGCATGCCTCGTCGGAGATCGCCACCGGCAACCTCGACCTGAGCCAGCGCACCGAGGAGCAGGCGTCGAACCTGCAGCAGACCGCGGCCTCGATGGAACAGCTGACCGCCACCGTGCGCCACAACGCCGACAACGCCCGTGCCGCCTCGCAGTTCGCGGAACAGGCCACGCAGGTGGCGGCGAAGGGCGGTGACGTGGTGGCCGGTGTCGTGAGCACGATGAACGGCATCACCGAGTCGTCGCGCCGCATCGCCGACATCGTCGGCACGATCGACGGCATCGCGTTCCAGACGAACATCCTCGCCTTGAACGCCGCGGTGGAAGCCGCTCGCGCCGGCGAGCAGGGCCGCGGCTTCGCGGTCGTGGCCGGCGAGGTGCGCACCCTCGCCCAGCGCAGCGCGCAGTCGGCCAAGGAGATCAAGGCGCTGATCGAGACCAGCGTGTCCAGCGTCGCCGACGGCTCGCGCCAAGTGGAGGACGCCGGCGCCACGATGCAGGAGATCATCCAGCAGGTGCGCCGCGTGGGCGACCTCGTGTCCGAGATCACCGCGGCCACCGTCGAGCAGTCGCAGGGCATCGACCAGGTGGGCCTGGCCGTGTCCCAGCTCGACCAGGTCACGCAGCAGAACGCTGCGCTGGTCGAGGAATCCGCGGCGGCCGCCGAGAGCCTGAAGCACCAGGCGCAGTCGCTCTCGCAGGCGATGTCGGTGTTCCGCCTCGGGAGCTGATCGCCCTCAGGCCCGCTTCGGCAGGCCGTACGCCGTGATGACGTAGTCGGAGAGGTCGTAGCCGAGTTCGGTGACGATCTCCTTCAAGCGCGCTTCGACCGCCGGGTCGAAGAACTCCTTGACCTCGCCGGTGCGCGTGCACACGAGGTGGCCGTGGTGGCGCTCGCCATCGTTGAGTTCGTAGACGGCCTTGCTGTTGCCCAGCTGGCTCTTCTTCAGCAGGCCGGCCTCCTCGAACTGGTGCAGCACGCGGTAGACCGTGGCGAGGCCCAGGTCGGCGTCTTCCGCCAGCACGAGGCGGTACACGTCCTCGGCCGACAGGTGGCGGCGGTCGCTCGCCTGGAAGAGTTCGAGGATCTTGACCCGCGGTGCGGTGGCCTTGAGGCCGTTCTGTTTCAGGTCGAAGGGGTGGTTGTCCATGGCCTGGTGGTGTTCTGGAATGAGTGCACGATGCTCCGCCGCGGGCCGGGCCTCATCGGGCCCCTCCTGCGGTCACCGCAGCGGTGTTCCAGTATAGCCGCCAATGCGAATAATTTTCATTTGCGGGATTCAGCCGCGGGTCGTCGGGCGCACGCGCCATTGCACCGACAGGCTCAGGCTGTCGCCCATCCGCAGGGATTCGAGCCCGGGCCGTCCGGGCAGATGGAACGCGTCGATCGGGTGGGTCACCGGCTCGAAGCAGAACGACTCGCCGTGCGGCGGGCGGTACAGCAGGCAGTGACCTTCGGCGCAGTAGCGCTGCAGCGACGTCACCACCATCGTCATCTCCAGGCCCCGCTCGGGCCACTGGATCAGCGCCTCGCCGGGCCAGCCGCTGTACGCGTTGTCGATCAGGCTGCCGTTCACGTCGGCCGCGTCCCGCAGGTCCCACGTCGCGGGGAAGTCCTCGGTGTGCCGGGTGGGGATGGGATCGTCGCCGCTCAGCCAGACGCCCCGTACGGGTGCCGTCAGGCGCGTGCCGGGCGTGCGCGGGAACCACGGGTGCAGGCCGAGGCCGTAGGGCAGCGGCTGCCGGCCCATGTGCGTGACCTGCACCGCCTGGTCGAGGCCGCCGTCCACCAGGGTGAACGTCTGCACCGCGTGGTAGTCGTACGGGTTGCCGCCGTGGCCATGCGATTCGAGCGACATCTCGATGGTGTCGCAGCGGCGCTGCGTGAAGGTCCACGGCTGCAGCCAGCCGTCGCCATGGATCGGGTACGGCTCGCCCTCGCGGTTGGGTTCCATCGGATGGAATTTGCCGTTGTGCTCGAAGCCGCCCGCGCTGATGCGGTTCGACCACGGCACCATCGCGAACGAGGCCAGCGTGTAGCGGTCCTCGGTCCGGCCGTCCCACGGCCGCCACAGGTCCAGCAGGCCCTCGGGGCGTTCGAGCTGCCACGCGGCCACGCCGCCTCCGAGGCTCGGGACGAGGCCCAGGCGCTGTCCGGCGTGGTGGAGCCACACGGTCTCGTGGCGGGACGCGGCGGTGTCGGACGCCGCGTCGTGGCGCGGCTCGGCAGTGGCGAACATGACAGGGAACCTCCCCGCGGGATCAACCCGCGAAACGATGGGGCGCCTGCCCCGGGCTGTCGATCTCGACGGCGAACAGGGAACCCGCCAGCGGCTGCTCGGCGAGCTGCGCCTCGGTCAGTTCGTACCGGGCACTGGTGATGAACAGGGTGCGGAAGTCAGGGCCGCCGAACGCGACGTTGGTGATGTGGGCCGTCGGCAGGTCCACGCGGGCGAGCTCCTGCGCGGTCACGGGATCATGGCACGTCACGCGCGACCCGCCCCAGTGGCAGATCCAGAGGCGGCCCGCCGCATCGGTGGTCATGCCGTCGGGATAGCCCTCCCCCGGGCCGAACTTCAGCCAGGGCCGCTTGTTCGACACCGCGCCGGTGGCCGGGTCGAGGTCGAACGCGTTGACCTGCTGGTGGACCGTGTCGTTGAAGTACATCGTGCGGCCGTCGGCCGACCACGTGGGACCGTTCGACACCGCGTAGCCGTCGTCGAGCCGCGTGCACGAACCATCGGCCTCGTAGCGATACATCGCACCGGTGGGATGGGTCGCGCCGAAGTCCATCGTGCCGGCCCAGAAGCGGCCCTGGGCATCGCACTTGCCGTCATTGAAGCGGTTGCCCACCCGGTCCGGCTCGGGTTCGTGCAGCCTCGTCAACCGCTCGGTGGACGGATCGAAGAACGCGAAACCACGACGCAGCGTGACGATCAGGCCCGGCGCGTTCGCACGTTCGGCCAGCGCCGAGATCTCCTCCTCGAACTTCCAGCTCGCGCGCGCGCCGGTGGCCGGGTGGTACCGGTACAGCGTGCGTTCGAGGATGTCGACCCAGTAGAGCGATTGCTCGCCGGGCGACCACATCGTGCCCTCGCCGAGCGTCGCGCCGGCGGGCCACAGGCACCGCACGGCGCCGAGAATATTCGGGGAGGAGAGAGGCGTGTTCAATGAGATTCCCTGGGAACGCCGGCCCCGCTGCCGCCAACCAGGAAATCGAGGTCGGCGCCCAGGTGGGCCTGCTGGACGTGTTCGACGTAGAGCTTGTACCAGCCGCGCTTGGGCACCTCGGGGGCGACCCACTCGGCACGCCGGCGCGCGAACTCCTCGTCGGAGACCTCGACGTGCAGCCGTCGCGCCGCCACGTCGAGTTCGATCATGTCGCCGTTGCGCACGAGCGCGAGCGGCCCGCCGGCCGCGGCTTCGGGCGACGTGTGCAGCACCACGGTGCCGTACGCCGTGCCGCTCATGCGGGCGTCGGAGATGCGGACCATGTCGGTGATGCCCTTGCGCAGCACCTTCGGTGGCAGCGGCATGTTGCCCACTTCGGCCATGCCGGGGTAGCCCTTCGGGCCGCAGTTCTTCAGCACCAGCACGCAGTGTTCGTCGACGTCGAGTTCCTCGTCGTCGATGCGCGCGTGGAAGTCTTCCGCGTTCTCGAACACCACGGCGCGGCCTCGGTGCTTGAGCAGGTGGGCGGATGCCGCCGACGGTTTGATCACCGCGCCGTCGGGCGCGAGGTTGCCGCGCAGCACGGCGATGCCGGCCGCCGGCATGAAGGGCGACTCGGGCGACTGGATCACCTCGCGGTTGTAGTTCGGCGCGTCGGCGATGTTCTCGCCGATCGTGTGACCGTTGACCGTGAGCGCCTCGGTGTGCAGCAGCGGCGTGATGTCGCGCAGCACCGCGGGCAGGCCGCCCGCGTAGTAGAAGTCTTCCATCAGGTACTTGCCCGATGGCTGCAGGTTCAGCAGGCACGGCACCTCGGCGCCGAGGCGGTCGAAGTCGTCGAGCGTGAGCTTCACGCCGATGCGGCCCGCGATGGCCAGCAGGTGGATCACCGCATTGGTCGATCCGCCGATGGCCGCATTGGTGCGGATGGCGTTCTCGAAGGCCTGACGCGTCAGGATCTTCGACATGCGGAGATCTTCGTTGACCATCTCGACGATTCTGCGACCCGTGAGTTGCGCCAGGCGGTTGCGCCGGGTGTCGGCGGCCGGGATCGCCGCGTTTTCCGGCAGCGACATCCCGAGCGCTTCCACCATGCTGGCCATGGTGGAAGCGGTTCCCATTGTCATGCAGGTTCCGCTCGAACGGTGCATGCACGACTCCGCCGCGGTGAATTCGTCCATCGTCATCTCGCCGGCCCGCACCATCTCCGACATCTGCCACACCCCGGTGCCCGAGCCGATGTCCTTGCCCCGGAACTTGCCGTTGAGCATGGGCCCGCCCGACAGGCCGATGGTGGGCAGGTCGCAGCTGGCGGCGCCCATCATCAGCGACGGCGTGGTCTTGTCGCAGCCCATCAGCAACACGACGCCGTCGATCGGGTTGCCGCGGATCGACTCCTCGACGTCCATGCTCGCGAGGTTGCGGAACAGCATCGCGGTGGGACGCAGCTGCGTCTCGCCGAGCGACATCACCGGGAACTCGAGCGGGAACCCGCCGGCCTCGTAGACGCCGCGCTTGACGAACTCGGCCAGCTGGCGGAAATGGCCGTTGCAGGGGGTCAGTTCACTCCAGGTGTTGCAGATGCCGATGACCGGACGGCCATCGAATTCGTCGTGCGGGTAACCCTGGTTCTTGATCCAGCTGCGGTGCATGAACCCGTCGCGGTCCTGCTTGCCGAACCAGGCCTGGCTGCGGCGGAACGGGTACTTGGGCTTGGGCTTCTGGGAATCCATTGCGTGCGTGTCCTTCGGATCGGTGGGCGGCGGCTCACATTCACAAGCCCCTTGACGCGGCGGATCCTAGCAAGGCACATTGATGATAGAAAAATAAGAAATTAACACCCTGACATACCTACTTTGCAATAGCTACAGGATTTCATGGCCTCGAACCTCACTTCCAGCCTCGCCCGGTACCCCAGCCTGCAGGGCCGCCGCGTGTTCATCACCGGGGGCGGCACCGGCATCGGCGCCGCCATGGTGTCCGCCTTCGCCGAGCAGGGTGCTCACGTCGCGTTCGTCGACATCGCCGAGGCACCGAGCCGCGACCTGGCGGCATCCCTCGCCGTCGCCGGGCATCCCGCCCCGTGGTGGCGCGTGTGCGACGTGCGCGACGTCACCGCGCTGCAGCAGGCGGTGACCGATGGCGCAGCCGCGCTGGGCGGCGACTTCGCCGCGCTGGTGAACAACGTCGCGAGCGACGACCGGCACACGCTGGAATCGGTCACGCCGGCGTACTACGACGAGCGGGTCGCCATCAACGAACGCCCGGCCTTCTTCGCGATCCAGGCGGTGGCGCCCGGCATGAGGCGCCTGGGCGGCGGCTCCGTCATCAACCTCGGCTCGACCGGCTGGCAGACCAAGAGCGGCGGCTACCCCTGCTACGCGATCGCGAAGTCGTCGGTGAACGGGCTCACGCGCGGGCTCGCCGCGAGCCTGGGGGCAGACCGCATCCGCGTCAACACGGTGTCGCCGGGCTGGGTCATGACGGAGCGGCAGGTCAAGCTGTGGCTCGACGCCGAGGGCGAGGCCGCCCTGGCGCGCAACCAGTGCCTGCCCGACAAGCTGCAACCTTCCGACGTCGCACGCATGGTGCTGTTCCTGGCCTCCGACGACGCGGCGATGTGCACCGCGCAGGAGTTCAAGGTGGACGCGGGCTGGAGCTGAGCCGGCTCAGTCCACCGACAGCGGATCGAACCGGCTGCCGTACACGCTCGTGGCGGTGGTCTTCAGCGCCTTGAGCATCACCTTCGCCGCGGGTGACAGCAGCTTGTCGGTGCGGGTGATGATGCCGAAGGTGTCCATGTGGCACGGCAGCTCCATCGGGAGGATGGAGACGATGCCGTGCGCCGCGTAGTAGCGCGCCACGTCGGTGGCCACGACACCGATCATGTCGCTCTGCTGCAGCATCTTCGTGGTGAACAGCAGGGCCGACGTCTCGATGACGTTGATGGGCGGCTCGAGCCCCACCTCCTGGAACATCAGCTCGAACCGATGGCGCAGGATGCTGCCCACCGGCGGCACGATCCAGCCGGCGCTCAACGCGTCGCGCAGCGTCAGGTTGGCCACGTTCAGCAGCGGGTGGCCCGGCCGGGTGATGGCGCTCACGGGCTCCTCGGTCAGCACCTCGTAGCGCAGGTCGCTCTTGTCGTGCTGGGCGAAGAGGCGCGACACCAGCATGTCGAGCTTGCCGTGCACCAGCCGCTCCATCAGCACGTCGCTGGTCTCGATCTGCAGCGACACCCGCAGGCTCGGATGCTCCTGCTTGACCAGCGCCACCGCCGGCGGCAGCAGCACGAGCCCCGGCGCCGTGATGGACCCGACGCTCACCTGCCCGAACCGCCCCGCCTTCAGCGCCTCGACCTCGTCGTGGGCCTGGTTCAGGCTCGCGAGCGCGACGCGGGCGTGCCGGATCATGGTTTCCCCGTACCAGGTGGGCCGCATGCCGCGCGGCAGCCGCTCGAAGAGCGACACCTCGAGCACGTCCTCCAGGTCCTTCAGCAGCTTGGAGGCCGCCGGCTGGGTCATGTTCAGCACCTGGGCGGCGCGATGGATGTTGCCCTCCTCCGCCAGGGCCACGAGCAGCAGCAGTTGGCGCGTCTTGAGGCGGGCACGGATGAACCAGTGGGTGTAGTTCGTCATAAGGGTTTACGTCGATTCAAGATCGTATATCGGAAGCGAGCAAATTTCTATTAGAAAGATATCCCAGCGGTTCGTACGATGCGCCACCTTGATCTGATGGCTTTCCCGAACCCCATGCGACTGATCCAGTTCATCGACGACGACGGCGCCCCGAACCTCGGACAGGTGGACACGTCCGGCCGGTCCCTGCGGCGTGTCGCCCACCACCGCAGCACCTACGACCTGGCCATGGCGGCCCTGGCCCGCGGCACCACGCTCGAGGCCGTGACCGAAACGGCCGGCGGCGAACTGCCTTACACCCGCCTGCTGGCCGACGGCCGCGTGCTGCCGCCCCTCACCCACCGCGACCCGGCCCACTGCCTCGTCACCGGCACCGGCCTCACCCACCTCGGCAGCGCCGCCACCCGCGACGCGATGCACCACAAGCTGTCCTCCGACGAGACGACGCTGTCCGACTCGATGCGCATGTTCAAGTGGGGCCTCGACGGCGGCAAGCCCAAGGGGGGCGAGCCCGGCGTGCAGCCCGAGTGGTTCTACAAGGGCGACGGCCAGATCGTCGCCGCCCCCGGCGCCCCGCTCGAGAGCCCGTCGTTCGCACTCGACGGCGGCGAGGAGCCCGAACTCGTGGGCCTGTACGTGATCGGCGCCGACGGCACGCCGCACCGCCTCGGCTTCGCCATCGGCAACGAGTTCTCCGACCACGTCACCGAACGCCAGAACTACCTCTACCTCGCCCATTCGAAGCTGCGCGCCTGCGCCGTGGGCCCCGAACTTCGCACCGGCGCCCTGCCCGACCACCTGGCCGGCACCAGCCGCGTGCGCCGCGGCGACATCGTGGTCTGGGAGAAGGCCTTCCTGACCGGCGAGGCGAACATGAGCCACACGATCGCCAACCTGGAGTACCACCACTTCAAGTACGCGGCCCACCGCCGCCCCGGCGACGTGCACCTGCACTTCTTCGGCACCTCGACGCTGAGCTTCGCCGACGGCATCCGCGTCGAACCGGGCGACCGCTTCGAGATCGACCTGCCCGACCTGGGCGCCGCGCTCGTGAATCCGCTGGCCGTGGCCGACGCCGGGTTCGGCATCGGCGGCGTGAAGGCCCTCTGAGCGAGCCGACCATGGCCACCCTCGCCTGCAAGAACTACTTCAACGGCCGCTGGGAGACCGGGGTCACCACCGGCATCAGCACGAACCCGTCGGACCTCGACGAGGTGGTGGCCGAGTACGCGCGGGCCGACCGCAGCCAGACCGACAACGCGATCCGCGCCGCGGCCGACGCGCTCGCCTCGTGGGCACTCAGCACGCCGCAGCGCCGCGCCGACGCGCTCGACCAGATCGGCACCGAACTGCTCGCGCGCCGCACCGAACTCGGCGAACTGCTGGCGCGCGAGGAAGGCAAGACACTGCCGGAAGGCATCGGCGAAGTGGCCCGCGCGGGCAACATCTTCAAGTTCTTCGCCGGCGAGGCCCTGCGGCTGGGTGGCGAGCGGCTGCCGTCGGTGCGCCCCGGCGTCGACGTGGAGGTGACCCGCGAGCCCGTGGGCGTGGTCGGGATCATCGCCCCGTGGAACTTCCCCTTCGCGATCCCCGCCTGGAAGATCGCCCCGGCGCTGGCCTTCGGCAACAGCGTGGTCTTCAAACCGGCCGAACTGGTGCCTGCCTGCGGCTGGGCGCTGGCCGAGATCATCAGCCGCGCATCGCTGCCGGCCGGTGTGTTCAACCTCGTGATGGGCAGCGGCCGCC
The DNA here is from genome assembly GCF_002116905.1 of Piscinibacter gummiphilus. Taxonomy (NCBI): domain Bacteria; kingdom Pseudomonadati; phylum Pseudomonadota; class Betaproteobacteria; order Burkholderiales; family Sphaerotilaceae; genus Rhizobacter; species Rhizobacter gummiphilus. Next base: position 2,491,832 of record NZ_CP015118.1, on the reverse strand, counting down.
AGGTGGGCCAGGCGCTCGTCGACAGTCCGCTGGTCGACGCCATCAGCTTCACCGGCTCGGTGGGCACGGGCCGCCAGATCCTCAAGGGCACGGCCGAACGCGGTGCGAAGGTGCAGCTCGAGATGGGCGGCAAGAACCCGCTCGTCGTGATGGCCGATGCCGACCTGGAACAGGCGGTGGACTGCGCGCTGCAGGGCGCCTTCTTCTCGACCGGCCAGCGCTGCACGGCGTCGAGCCGCCTGATCGTCGACGCCCCCATCCACGACCGCTTCGTCACCCGCCTGCGCGAACGCACCGCCGCCCTCAAGGTGGGCCACGCGCTGCACCGCGACACGCAGATCGGCCCGGTGGCGGACGAACACCAGCTCGAGCAGAACCTCGGCTACCTCGCCATCGCCCGCGAGGAAGGCGCCGAACACCTCGTGGGCGGCGACACGCTGCAGCGCCAGACGCGCGGCCACTACATGAGCCCGGCCCTCTTCCTCGCCCAGCCGCAACACCGCGTGGCGCGCGAGGAGATCTTCGGCCCCGTCGCCTGCGTGATCCGAGCGGAAGGCTACGAGCATGCGCTGGCCCTCGCCAACGACACCCCGTTCGGTCTGTGCGCCGGCATCTGCACCACGTCGCTGAAACACGCAACGCATTTCAAGCGCCATGCACAAGTGGGGATGACGATGGTCAACCTCCCCACCGCTGGCGTCGACCATCACGTGCCCTTCGGCGGACGCAAGGAGTCCAGCCACGGGTCGCGCGAGCAGGGCCGCTACGCGGCCGAGTTCTACACCACCGTGAAGACGGCCTACACCCTGGCCTGACGCGCGACCCGTTTTCCGTTCACGAAGGAGAGAGCCCCACCCCCGACCCCGTTCGACACTGCGGCACGAGACCGCAGGCCATCCAAACCCTTGCGAGGACTTCCATGAAATTCCAAAGACGCACCCTGTTTGCAGCGCTCGCCGCTGCTTCGTTGACCACCGCGTGGCCCCTGACTGGCTTCGCGCAGAAGAAGATCGTGCTTGGTTTCAGTCAGATCGGCGCCGAGAGCGAATGGCGCACCGCCAACACCGAATCCATCAAGGCCGCGGCCAAGGAAGCGGGCATCGAGCTGAAGTTCTCCGACGCGCAGCAGAAGCAGGAGAACCAGATCAAGGCGATCCGCTCGTTCATCGCGCAGAAGGTCGACGTGATCGCCTTCTCGCCGGTGGTGGAGTCGGGCTGGGACACCGTGCTGCGTGAAGCCAAGGCCGCGAAGATCCCGGTGATCCTCACCGACCGCGCCGTCGACAGCAAGGACACGTCGCTGTACGTGACGTTCATGGGTTCGGACTTCATCGAGGAAGGCCGCAAGGCGGGCCGCTGGCTCGTCGAGAAGGTCAAGGGCAAGACCGGTGACGTGAACGTCGTCGAGCTGCAGGGCACCGTGGGTTCCGCGCCGGCCATCGACCGCAAGAAGGGCTTCGAGGAAGCCATCAAGGCCGACCCGCGCATCAAGATCATCCGCTCGCAGACCGGTGACTTCACCCGCGCCAAGGGCAAGGAGGTGATGGAAGCCTTCCTGAAGGCCGAGGGCAAGAAGATCAACGTGCTCTACGCGCACAACGACGACATGGCGATCGGGGCCATCCAGGCCATCGAGGAAGCCGGCATGAAGCCGTCGAAGGACATCACCATCATCTCGATCGACGCCGTCAAGGGCGCCTTCGAGGCCATGATGGCGGGCAAGCTCGACGTCACCGTCGAATGCAGCCCGCTGCTGGGCCCGCAGCTGATGAGCGCCACGAAGGACCTCGTGGCCGGCAAGTCGCTGCCGAAGCGCATCGTGACCGAGGAGACCATCTTCCCGATGGAAGTGGCCGCCCGCGAGTTCCCGAAGCGCAAGTACTGAGCATCCCTGGAGAGAGATCATCATGAAGAAGTTTCAGCGCCGCACCGCGCTGGCCGCGCTCGTGCTCGCCTTCGGCGCCGCGAGCCTGCCGGCCGCGGCCCAGGACAAGGGCACGATCGGCGTGTCCATGCCCACCAAGTCCTCCGCCCGCTGGATCGCCGACGGCGACAGCATGGTCAAGGCCCTGAAGGAAAAGGGCTACAAGGCCGACCTGCAGTACGCCGACGACGACATCCCGAACCAGCTGGCCCAGGTGGAGAACATGATCACCAAGGGCGTGAAGGTCCTGGTGATCGCCGCCATCGACGGCACCACGCTGTCGGACGCGCTGCAGAAGGCGGCCGACCGCGGCATCAAGGTCGTCTCGTACGACCGGCTCATCAAGGGGTCGAAGAACGTGGACTACTACGCCACGTTCGACAACTTCCAGGTGGGCGTGCTGCAGGCCGGCTACATCGAACACGCGCTCGACCTGAAGAACAAGAAGGGTCCGTTCAACATCGAGCTGTTCGGCGGCTCGCCGGACGACAACAACGCCTTCTTCTTCTACGACGGCGCGATGTCGGTTCTGAAACCCTACATCGACAGCGGCAAGCTCGTCGTCGGCAGCAAGCAGGTCGGCATGCAGAAGGTGTCGACGCTGCGCTGGGACGGCGCGGTGGCGCAGGCGCGCATGGACAACATCCTGAGCGCCTTCTACACCAAGGGCCGCGTGGACGCCGTGCTGTCGCCGTACGACGGCCTGAGCATCGGCATCCTGTCGTCGCTCAAGGGCGTGGGCTACGGCACGCCGCAGCAGCCGTTCCCGGTGGTGACCGGGCAGGACGCGGAGATCGCCTCGGTGAAGTCGATGCTCCGCGGTGAACAGCGGGCCACGGTGTTCAAGGACACCCGCGAGCTCGCGAAGGTGGCGGCGCAGATGGTGGACGCGATGCTGACCGGCAAGACGGTGCCCATCAACGACACGAAGACCTACAACAACGGGGTCAAGGTCGTGCCGTCGTACCTGCTCAAGCCGGTGAGCGTGGACGTCGCCAACTACAAGCAAGTGCTGGTGGGAAGCGGTTACTACACGGAAAGCCAACTGAAGTAACCGTGTTCCACATGCCCGCTCCGCGCCCCCGCGCGGGCGGGCTTTTTTCCAGAAGCCCCTCATCGAAGGACCCCGAGGCGAGATGACCGAAGCCCTGCTCGAGATGCGGGACATCCGCAAGACCTTCCCCGGCGTCAAGGCGCTGGACGGGGTGGACTTGCGCGTGCAGCCCGGCGAGATCCACGCCGTGGTCGGCGAAAACGGCGCGGGCAAGTCCACGCTGATGAAGGTGCTGAGCGGCGTCTACCCCAGCGGCAGCTTCAGCGGCGAGATCCGCTTCGACGGCCAGGACCGCCACTTCCGCGACATCGCCGAGAGCGAAGCCCTCGGCATCATCATCATCCACCAGGAGCTGGCGCTCGTGCCGCTCCTGTCCATCGCCGAGAACCTGTTCCTCGGCAACGAACAACAGCGGTACGGCGTGATCGACGCCGAGGCCACCTTCTCCCGCACCCGCGACCTGCTGCGCAAGGTGGGCCTGGCCGAGTCGCCCGCCACGCCGGTCACGCAACTGGGCGTGGGCAAGCAGCAGCTGGTCGAGATCGCGAAGGCGCTGTCGAAGGACGTGCGCCTGCTCATCCTCGACGAACCCACCGCGAGCCTCAACGAAAGCGACAGCGACGCGCTGCTCGCGCTGCTGCTGGGCCTGAAGTCCCAGGGCATCTCCTGCATCCTGATCTCGCACAAGCTCAACGAGATCGCCAAGGTGGCCGACTCGATCACCGTGCTGCGCGACGGCCGCACGGTGGACGCCATCGACTGCCGCGAGGCCCCCGCGAGCGAGGACCACGTGATCCGCAGCATGGTGGGCCGCGAGATGGCCGACCGCTATCCGAAGCGCACCCCGAACGTCGGCGACGTCGTGTTCGAGGTCAGCGACTGGCGCGTGTTCCACGAGGTGCACGCCGACCGCGAGGTGATCCGCGGCGTGGACTTCCACGCACGCCGCGGCGAGATCGTGGGCATCGCCGGCCTGATGGGCGCCGGGCGCACCGAGTTCGCGATGAGCGTGTTCGGCCGTTCGTACGGCCAGCACATCACGGGCGAGGTGCGGCTGGGCGGCCAGGTCATCGACGTCTCCACCGTGCGCAAGGCCATCCAGCACGGCATCGCCTACGTCACCGAAGACCGCAAGGGCCTCGGCCTCGTGCTCGAGGAACCCATCCGCGAGAACATCAGCCTCGCGAACCTCTCCGGCGTGTCGCGCCACGGCGTGGTGGACGCGGCCCGCGAGTTCGGCGTGGCCCAGGACTACAAGCGCAGCCTGCGCATCCGCTGCGCGAGCGTGATGCAGAAGGTGGTGAACCTGTCGGGCGGCAACCAGCAGAAGGTGGTGCTCGGCAAGTGGCTGTTCACCACGCCGGAGGTGCTCATCCTCGACGAGCCCACGCGCGGCATCGACGTGGGCGCCAAGTACGAGATCTACTCCCTCGTGGCCGAGCTTGCCGCGCAGGGCAAATGCATCGTGATGATCTCGTCGGAGATGCCCGAGCTGCTCGGCATGTGCGACCGGATCTGCGTGATGAACGAGGGCCGGTTCGTGGGCGAATTCCCCGCGGCCGAAGCCACCCAGGAAAAGATCATGCGCGCGATCGTCACCTCGAGCCACTGACATCATGGACAACGCCATCCCCTCCCCTTCCCCCGCGCAGCAGCCGCCCGCGCGCTCCTACGCCGGCTTCCTGAAGAACAACTTCCGCGAGTACGGCATGCTCGCGTCGCTGATCGTCATCATGGGCTTCTTCCAGTTCATGACCGACGGCACGCTGATGCGCCCGCTGAACCTCACGAACCTGATCCTGCAGAACAGCTACATCGTGATCATGGCGCTCGGCATGCTGCTCGTGATCGTCGCCGGCCACATCGACCTGTCGGTGGGGTCGGTGGTCGGCTTCGTCGGCGCGCTCGCCGCGGTGCTGATGGTCGAGTACCACGTGCACTTCCTCGTCACCATCGTGCTGAGCGTGCTGGCCGGCGCACTGATCGGCGGCGCACAAGGCGCGTTCGTCGCGTACTTCCGCATCCCGTCGTTCATCGTCACGCTCGCGGGCATGCTGGTGTTCAAGGGCCTCACCCTCGCGCTGCTGCAGGGCCAGTCGGTGGGTCCGTTCCCCGAGGGCTTCCAGCGCATCAGCTCGGGTTTCCTGCCCGACCCGTTCGGCGGCGAGTCGGTGCGCGTGCTGTCGCTCGCGATCGGCGTGCTGGCCGCGCTGGCCTGGGTGGCCGCGAAGGTGCGCAGCCGGGCCCGCCAGAACAAGCACGGCATGGAGGAGGAGCCCTACTTCTTCTTCCTCGGCCGCACGCTGGTGTTCGCCGCGCTGATCGTGCTGATCAGCTGGATCCTGTCGTCGTACCGCGGGCTGCCCAACGTGCTGATCGTGATGGCCGTGCTGATGCTCGCCTACGACTTCGTCACGAGCCGCACCACGATCGGCCGGCGCATCTACGCGCTGGGCGGCAACGAGAAGGCCGCGCGCCTGTCGGGCATCGACACGAAACGCCTGTCCTTCCTCACCTTCGTGAACATGGGCGTGCTGGCGGCACTGGCCGGTCTCGTGTTCGCCGCGCGCCTCAACACGGCCACGCCGAAGGCCGGCGTGGGCTTCGAGCTGGACGTCATCGCGGCCTGCTTCATCGGCGGCGCGTCGGCCTCGGGCGGCGTGGGCAAGGTGATGGGTGCGGTGATCGGCGCCTTCGTGATGGGCGTGATGAACAACGGCATGTCCATCCTCGGCATCGGCATCGACTACCAGCAGGTCATCAAGGGGTTGGTCCTCCTGGCCGCGGTGTTCGTCGACGTGTACAACAAGAACAAATGACCATCGCCACCTTCCCCGTGCTGCTGGAACTCTCCGGCATCGACAAGCAGTTCTTCGGCGTGCCCGTGCTGAAGCAGGCCGGCCTGTGCCTGCGCGCGGGCGAGGTGCACGCGCTCATGGGCCAGAACGGCGCCGGCAAGTCCACCCTCATCAAGGTGCTGACGGGCGTGTACGCGGCCGACGCGGGGGCGATGACCCTCGCGGGCCAGCCGGTGCGGCCGGCCTCGCCGGAGCAGGCCCAGGCGCTCGGCATCAGCACGGTGTACCAGGAGGTCAACCTCTGCCCCAACCTGTCGGTGGCCGAGAACATCTTCGCGGGGCGCTACCCCCGCCTCGGCCCGCTGGGCGCGTGGCGCATCGACTGGGCCGGCATGAACCGGCGCGCCCGTGACCTGCTCGGCCGGTTGAACCTCGACATCGACGTCACCCGCACGCTGTCCACGTTCCCGGTGGCCGTGCAGCAGATGGTGGCCATCGCCCGCGCGCTCAGCGTCGAGTCGCGCGTGCTGATCCTCGACGAGCCCACGTCGAGCCTCGACACCGGCGAGGTGCAGCAGCTGTTCGACGTGCTGCGCCGGCTGCGCGAGGAGGGCCTCGCCATCCTCTTCGTCACCCACTTCCTCGACCAGGTCTACGCCATCTCCGACCGCATCACGGTGCTGCGCAATGGCAGCCTCGTGGGCGAGTACCGCGTGGAAGACCTGGGACCGAAGGCGTTGATCGCCGCGATGGTGGGCCGGGAACTGGCGGACGCCGCCACCGCCGACCCCGACCAGGTGCCCGCGGCCGACGGCGAGCCCGTGCTCGAGGCCCGCGGCCTCGGCCAGCGCGGCCAGCTCAAGCCGCTCGACCTGGCGCTGCGCGCGGGCGAGGTGGTGGGCCTGGGCGGCCTGCTCGGCTCCGGCCGCACCGAACTCGCCCGGCTGCTGTTCGGCCTGGCCACGCCCGACTCGGGCGAACTGCGCATGCGCGGCAAGGCGGTCAAGCTCGACTCCCCGGCCGACGCCGTGGCCCACGGCCTCGCGCTGTGTCCGGAAGACCGAAAGACCGACGGCATCGTGGCCGAACTGTCGGTGCGCGAGAACATCGTGCTCGCGCTGCAGGCCCGCACCGGCCTCAAGCGCTGCCTGTCGGCGGCCCAGGAACGCGCGCTGGCCGACAAGTACGTGAAGGCGCTCGGCATCAAGACGGCCGACATCGACACCCCCATCGGCCTGCTGTCCGGCGGCAACCAGCAGAAGGCGCTGCTCGCGCGCTGGCTGGCCACCGGACCGTCGGTGCTGATCCTCGACGAACCCACCCGCGGCATCGACGTGGCGGCCAAGCAGGAGATCATGGACGAGATCCTGCGCCTCGCCCAGGAGGGCATGGCGGTGCTGTTCATCTCGTCCGAGATGGCCGAGGTGGTGCGGGTGTCGCATCGCATCGCCGTGCTGCGCGACCGCGCCAAGGTGGGCGAACTGCCCGCCGGCAGCGGCGAACACGCCGTGTACCACCTGATCGCCGAAGAGACCCCATGAACTCGCTGATGAAACACCGGCTCGTGTGGCCGATCGTCACGCTCGTGCTGCTGCTGGCCATCAACGCCACGTTCAACCCGCAGTTCCTGCACCTGTCCTGGCGCGACGGCCACCTCTACGGCAGCCTGATCGACATCCTCAACCGCGCCGCACCGCTCGTGCTCGTGTCGCTGGGCATGACGCTCGTGATCGCCACGCGGGGCATCGACATCTCCGTGGGCGCGGTGGTCGCCATCTCCGCGGCGCTGGCCGCCTGGATGATCGGCGGCACGCTCGTCGTGAACGACGGCGTGGCCACGCACGTGAGCCGCTTCCCCATGCCCGTGGCCATCGCCGCGGCGCTCGGCGTCGCGCTGGTGTGTGGCGTGTGGAACGGGTTCCTCGTGGCGAAGGTGGGTATGCAGCCCATCATCGCCACGCTGATCCTGATGGTGGCCGGCCGCGGCATCGCACAGCTGATCACCAACGGCCAGATCATCACGATCTACTACGGGCCCTACTTCTTCATCGGCAGCGGCTACCTGCTCGGGTTGCCGTTCTCGGTGTTCATCGTCGCGGCCGTCTACCTGCTGGTGTCGCTCGCGATGTCGCGCACGGCGCTCGGCCTGTTCATCCAGTCGGTGGGCATCAACCCGGCGGCCGCGCGCGTGGCCGGGGTCAAGGCCCGCAGCATCACGGTGTGGGTGTACGCGTTCTGCGGCGTGTGCGCCGGCGTGGCCGGGCTGCTGATCAGCTCGAACGTCAAGAGCGCGGACGGCAACAACGCGGGCCAGCTGCTCGAACTCGACGCCATCCTCGCGGTCACGCTCGGCGGCACGCTGCTCACCGGCGGTCGCTTCAGCCTCGCCGGCAGCGTGATCGGCGCGCTGATCATCCAGACCCTCACCTACGCGATCTACTCGCTGGGCGTGCCGCCCGAGGTCAACCTCGTGGTCAAGGCCGCGGTGGTGTTCGCGGTGATGCTGCTGCAGTCGGCCGAGTTCCGCGCGAGCCTCCGCCAGCTGGTGCAGCGTCCGCCGGTGGGAGGAGCCTCCGCATGAACACGGCCGCCACCCCCATGAGCCTCGACGCCACGCCCGCTCCGCCGGCCAGGCCCGCCGCCTGGCGCTTCGACCGCAAGTACCTGCCGCTCGCCGTCACCATCTCGCTCTTCGTCGCGATGGCCACGATGGGCTCGGTCTCGTACACCGGCTTCTTCTCGCTGCAGGTGTTCCTCAACCTGCTCATCGACAACGCGTTCCTGTGCATCGTCGCGGTTGGCATGACCTTCGTGATCCTGTCCGGCGGGATCGACCTGTCGGTGGGATCGGTGATCGCGCTGACCACGATGGTGCTCGCATGGGCCATCGAGCGGCAGCACTGGAGCCCGTGGGTCGCGATCCCGCTCGTGCTGCTGATGGGCACCTCCTTCGGCGCGCTGATGGGTTTCCTGATCCAGCGCTTCCGGTTGCAGCCGTTCATCGTGACCCTGGCCGGCATGTTCCTCGCGCGGGGCCTGTGCTACCTCATCAGCATCGACTCCATCAGCATCACCGAGCCGGGCTACTCGGAACTCGCGCAGCTGCGCATCCCGGTGTGGGGCGACGCCTCGGTGTCCATCGGCGCGGTGATCGCGCTCGGGGTCGTGGCCATCGGCATCTTCGTCGCCCACTGCACGCAGTTCGGCCGCACCGTGTACGCGGTGGGCGGCAGCGAACACTCCGCGGTGCTGATGGGCCTGCCGGTGCGCGGCACCGTGATCGGCGTCTACACGCTCAGCGGCTTCTGCTCGGCGCTGTCCGGGGTCGTGCTGACCTTCTACATGCTGTCCGGCTACGGGCTGCACGCCGTGGGGCTGGAGCTGGACGCCATCGCGGCCGTCGTGATCGGCGGCACGCTGCTGACCGGCGGCGTGGGCTACCTCGCCGGGACGCTGTTCGGCGTGCTGATCCTCGGGGTCATCCAGACGCTCATCATGTTCGACGGCACGCTCAGCTCGTGGTGGACCAAGATCGTGATCGGCGCCCTGCTCTTCGCCTTCTGCGTGCTGCAGCGGGTCTTCGAATCGCGAAAAAGTTGACGTTAACGGTCACCTGACCGACAGGATTGGGCAGGGAGGGACCCGTGTGGTCGGTCGAGACGGCCGATGCATGAAACACCAGGGAAACGCCCCTGCGGCACAGTGCGCGTTTCACGTGCCCGCCCTGGAGAGACGATGACCCTCACCGCCCGGATCGACGCCGCCGTTCACGTGCAGGCCCGGCTGGCGGCGTACCACCGCCAGATCGATGTCGACTGGCTCGCCCGCAACGCCGAGTACGCACTCGAGGTCCGCCAGTTGTGCCTGGCCGTGCCCGATGCCTCGATGGAGATGTGCCTGCGCCTCCTCGACGCGCTGGTCGACGCCATCCTGCTCGCGGAGTTGCCGCCGGCCGACAACGGCGTGAGGCTGTCGGACTTCCATCCCGCGTTCGCGGACACCCTCTCCGATCCGGGCTGAGATGATCCGACTGAACGACGGCCGCCTGGTCCACGAGATGTTCCAGGCCTACCGGAGCGACCTCGAGTCCGCGGCGCTGCAGTGGCACCGCGCGATGGCGGGCAAGCGCGCCGGCTCCGACTCGCTGGCACGGGCGAGCGAGGTGATCCGGACCCAGCAGCTGCTCGACTAGGCCCACCCCTTCCTGCCCCCCGCGTTCCTGAAACGCCTCCAGGAGCGCATCTCGCTGCGCCTGTTCCAGGCGGCCAAGCCGGGTGAGGAGACCATCAGCCCGGCCGAGATGTCGCGGCTGGTGGGCGACCTGCTCGCCGAGGCCGAGTGGTCCAGCCGCCAGATGGACGACGCCCTGCGTCAGGCCCGGGAGCAGACCCCGCCCTGACCGGTCAGCCGCGGGCGGTGGTCTCGAGGGGCAACGTTTCGGCGAAGGCCAGCTGGCCGTTGCCGTCGAGTTCGAGCGGACCGAAGGTGCTGGCCGCAGCGTCAGGGCGCCAGCGGCGGTCGTCGAGGGCCAAGGCCGCATCCACCCGGGCGCGGTGGTGCTGCAGACGGCGCTCCAGCTGCAGCCGCAGCACGTGCAGGCCGTGGTGCTGGTCCACCACCGGCTCCAGCTGGCGGATCGCGATCTCGAGCGTGCGCGGCGGCACGTGTGCCAGCGGGTCGCCCGGGGACAGGCGGCACGAGGTTTCGATCAGCGCGAGGTGCTTCAGGCGGTGGCGGGCCGACGGGTGCTGGTCGAGCAGCCGCGTCAGGGCCAGCACCGGCAGCGGCACGGACCGGCCGCTGGGCACCGTCGGCAGGAACCCGAATCCCTGCTCCGGGCCGCCACCATCCTCGCGCCGGGCGAACGGCGCCCGGGCGAGCTTGACCGTGGCGAGGGCCAGCCGGCCGAGGGCGGTGAACGGGGTCGGTTTGGTCACGGGCATGCGCGTCGGACGGCCGGCGGGGCGATCGTTTCAAGTGGGCGGATTGTTCGGGGCCGGCGTTACCCGACCGTTACAGAACCCGGCCGAAGGAGTGCCAACAAGTGACGGATTTGGGCATCCGCGGACCGGTTCCGGCATCCTGGGAAACCCCCTCGTAACGGTCTTGAGGCACAGTCCCCCCTTTCGCCGCCGGCGCCCCCTTTTGATCGGACTGGAAGGTCCGGACCGATTCGCATGGATGACGGGAAGTTCCTGAGCCACTTGTTCGACACGCACCGGGCCGAACTCGAGGACGCCGCGGAGCGGTGGCGGCAGGAAACCATCGCGGAACTGGACGCGGCCCAGACCGCGGCCGACAGCCTGCAGTCCGCCAGCCGGCTCTTCCACGCCCAGCGTGCGCTCGACCGCGCCCAGCCTTTCCTGCGCCGGCGCCTGGTGCAGCTGCTCGAGTTCAGCATGATCGAGCGGGCCGGCGGCACACCGCCCGTGCGGCGCCGCCGCGCCACCCCCGACGAGATGGCCCTGGTCGACGACGACGTGGTCAACGAGTCGATCGAGGTCTCCCGCATCGTGGGCCGCATCCAGCTCGACGCCGAATGGGAGATCCGGGCGGCCGAGGACGCCCTGTCCCGCCAGCTGGGCCAGGCGGTCCACGGTGAACGGTCGAGCCCGTTCCATCCGGAAGCCTTCGCCCGTGCCGTGTGGCGCCTGACCGAGGACATCCTGCTCAACCCGGAAGAACGTGCCGCGTGCCTGCGCGCCGGGCTGTCGTCCATCGCCGAGTTCGCCCGGACGACCTACGCCTGCGCCACGCGCTGGAGCGGCGGCCTGAGTGCGTCCTCGTCGTTCGTCATCAAGCGCAGCGAGGCGATGGCGTCGACGGCCATCCCCGTCGACGTGTCGCTGGACACCTCGCCCGACACCGTCCCCGCCGCCCTCTTCGCGCAGACCACCCCGGCCGCCCTGACGGCCGAACCGCCGGCGCTGCAGGCGCGCGACCATGTGTTCCAGGGCGTGATCGCCAACATCGAGCGCGTGCTGAGCGACCCGCGGCTCACGCCCGAACTCAAGCGCGTGCTGAGCGGCCTGCAGATGGCGACGATGCGCTTCGCGCTCGGTTCGCCCGAGATCCTCTACGCCCCGGACCACCCGATCTGGTCCGTCGTGCGCACGCTCGCCGAGTACGCGCTGAACCACTGCGTGCGCGACCGGCTCGCGCACGACGACTTCGTGCTGTTCGCCGACGACAAGATCCGCACGCTGATGCAGCTCGACGAGAAGGCGGTGTGGGACCTCCGGCCGCACCTCGAATCGTTCGACCGTTTCACGCAGACGCGCTCCGAGCAGCTGATCGAGAACGAACACACCGCGATGCAGCACTTCGCGCGGCTGGAGAACAGCCGCCGCAAGATCCTCGGCGTCGCGCTGAACCGGCACCGCGAGCGCATCAGCGAAGCCATCGGCGGCACCGACATGCCCTTCCGCCTTCGCCAGTTCCTGCTGGCCGACTGGGCCGAGGTGCTCGCGCGCACCGAACTCGCCGAAGGTCCCGATTCGGGCGCGTACGCCGAATACCTGCACGCCGCACGCCGCGTGATCGACCGCATGCGCAGCGGCGGCGAACCCGGCGGGCGCGGCCCCGCCACGCCGGAGGACGTGCAGCCGCTGCTGGCCGTGCTCGAGCGCGGGATGGCGAGTGTCGCGATGCCCAGTGTCGAGAAACACGAACTCGCGTCCGCGCTGCAACGCCCCGCGGTGCGCGACTGGGCCGACAGCGAGCTGCACGTGCCGGCCACGGGCGGCGACGCGCGCGCGACCTCGCGCCGGGCCTACTGGAGCGTACGCGGTGAAGCGCACGAACCGTCCGACGCGGGGCCGTCCACCACCGGGCTGACGTCGGCGATCCCGGCCGGCGACGCCCTGCACTGGATCGACTCGTTGCGCGTCGGTACCGTCGTCGAGCTGTTCCTGCTCGGCGCCTGGTTCGAAGCCCGCGTCACGTCGATCGACACCACCAGCAGCCTCTTCACGTTCGAGGACGATGCCGGCGGCCGCTCCCATTCGCTCACGCGCCGGGCGCTGCTGCGCCTCGTGCGTGAAGGCCTCGCGAGTTCGCCATGACGACGGACACCCTCGACATCCGCCTGCTCGGCACCCCCGGCTGGGCCGTGGACGGTTCGTTCGCCCCCATCGCGGATCCGCGGGCCGCCGTGCTCGTCGCGATGATCGTGCTCGACGGCCCGCTGCCGCGCACCCGCGCCGCGGAGATCTTCTGGCCGCGTTCGGAGGGCAAGGCCCGCACGAACCTGCGCGTGCTGCTGCACCGCGTGCAACACGCGATGGGTGGGCGGCTCTTCGCGCCGGGCGACCGCCTGACGCTGCTGCCGCACGTGACCGTCGACCTCGCGGGCAGCGATGCCGACCTCGTCGACCGCTGCCTGGACCTCGGACCGTCGAACGTCGGGCTGCTGGGCGGGGTCGACATGGCGGACCTGCCCGAGGCCAGCCGCTGGCTGTCGGACGCGCGGCGCCAACTCGAGCAGCGCGTCGTTCGCTGCCACGTCGCGTGGCTCGAGACCCACCGCGGTTCGGAACATCTGGCGCGGGCGGCGGCGGTGGCGGAGTCGCTCGTGTCGATCGACCCGCTCGGCGAGATCGGCTACCGCGAGCAGATGCGCATCCACGTCGAACGCGGCGACCGCGCAGGTGCCCTCGCCGCCTTCGAACGCTGCCGCCGCGAACTCAAGGAACACCTGGGGACCGCGCCAGACCCGCAGACCACCGCGCTGCACCGCTCGATCCTGCGTGTGCGCGACGACCACGGCGCGCCGGCCGACAGCCCGGCGCCGCGACCGCTGCTGCAGCGCGAACGCGAACTGGGCGACATGGACAAGGCGCTGTCGACCCGCCGCGTCGTGATCGTCGAAGGGCCCAGCGGGGCCGGCAAGTCGGCGCTGCTGCGCGAGTTCGCGCGCCGGCAGCCCGCGTTCTACTGGGCCATCGAACCAGCCGACGGCGCCGCGCCCCTCGCCGCCCTCGTGCGGCTGGCCACGCGGGTGGGCCAGATGAGCGCCCCCTCGACGCACAAGGCGGCGATGGGCCGCGCCCTGGAGTTCGTGAAGGGGCTGCAGCGCCTCGATCCCGACGAGGTCTCGGCCAGCCACCTGCAGGGGCTGGCCCTGGGCACGGCCCGCACGGCGGGCGTGCTCCAGCAGGCCGGCTACCGCACCGTGATCCTCGACGACGTGCACCTGCTCGACGACACCAGCATCGACGTGCTGGTCCACGTGATGCAGGCCAGCCGCGAGCTGATGCCGTGGTGCGACTTCGTGCTGGCCTACCGGCCGATGCGCGGGCGCCGCAAGGTGCGCGCGCTGTGCGAGAAGCTCGCGCTCGACGGCCGGCTGCACCTGATCCATCCCGGCGCGCTGCGGCGCGACGCGGTGCTCGCGCTGATGGGCCACGAGCCCGACGCGGTGCCCGCCGTGCAGGCCGCGGCCGACCGGCTCGTCGCGATGAGCGGTGGCACGCCGGGGGTGCTCGTCGAGATGATCTCGCTGCAGACGCATGCCGCGCGCGAGCCCGAACCGGCCTCGCTGCCGCCGCAGATCCGCTCGATCCTCCTCGAGCGGCTGCGCTCGTGCAGCTCCACGGCCGAGGGCCTCGCGCAGCTCGCGAGCGTGGCGGGTGCCAGTTTCAGCGTGGGCCTGGCCGCGAAGATCGCGGGCCTGTCCTCGTGGAAGGTGGCCGAGAAGTGGAACGAGCTGCTGCTGGCCGGCGTGTTCGACGCGCGCGGGTTCGCGTTCCCGATGATCGAGGCCGCCGTGCGCGACTCGGTGCCCGACGCCGTGCGCCAGTTCATGCACGGCGAGGTGGCCAGGGGGCTGGAGCACGAGGGCGCGCCGCCCGATCGCCTCGCATTCCACTGGCAGCAGGCCGGTGACACCACCCGAGCCGCGCAGTTCGGGCGTGCCGCGGCCGCCGCCTGCCTGCGCCGGGGCGACCTCGACGGCGCGATCGGCGCCCTCGAGAAGATCGTGTTCGCGCCGGGGGGATCGTGCGCGGACGGTGAACCGCTCGCGCTGCTGCAACTGGCCGCGCTGTACCTGCAAGGTCACCGTTTGGACCGCATCACGGAAGTGCTGGAGGCCGCCGCGCGGTCACCCGCGGGACCGCTGGAACGGGGAGCGCGCACGGCGCTCGGCGGTCGCACGCTGCTCGCGATGCGCGAACACGGCGCGGCCAGTGCGGCACTGGCGAGCGCGTTGCCGCTGCTGGAGGGTGATCTGCGACTGCAGCGGGCAGTGACCTGCTGGGCGGCGCGGGCCGCGCGGCTCGCGGGAGCGGACCTGCCGGACGGCCTGGGACCGGACGTCTTCGCCGGCGTGGCCTCGGAACTCGCGTGGGATCCGGACGCCCTGCCCGTGCACACCCCGGCCGACGGCCGGGCGTGCCTCGCCGACCTGCAGGCGGCCGCGACCGCCTAGATGTCGAGCGTGTAGACCTCGGCCGCCTGGCGGTCGAGGCGGCTGCTGCCGGCGAGCGCCCGGTCCCACTCGGCGCCGTCGGCGGACAGGGTCGGCCGCAGGCCCTTGACCATCACCGCCACTTCTTCCGACGACGCGTCGAACTCGCCGGCGTCCTCGCGCGTTTCGGTGAACAGCAGGGCCGTGCGGGCGCCATCGGCGTCGATGATCACAAGGTAGCGGGCGGGCGGGCGAAGCATCGCGGTTCTCCTGTCGGGGGACGAGGACAGTCTGCCACCTTCCGATGACCTATGCCCGCCATAGTCAAATGCGACGCAAATAGGAATTATTCTTAAATAGAATCGAGTCATCCCGATCCAAAGGATGGCTCCATGACCTCGAAAACCACCGCCCTCGCCTCGCCCCGCCGACTCGCCGGCTTCGCCCTGGTGTTCGCCGGCGTCGTGCTGATCGGCCTGCAGGCCTGGCAGCACCTGGAGGTGTCGCTGTCCGACGAGGCGGTGCGGGCGCTCCAGGGCGGCCTGCTCTGCGCGCTGGCCACCGCGCTCGGCGCCTTCCCCGTGCTCATCACCCGCAGCATCCCGGTGCGCCTCGCCGACGGCATGCTGGGCTTCGGCGCCGGCGTGATGCTGGCGGCCACGGCCTTCTCGCTGATCGTCCCGGGCCTCGCGGCCGCCGGCGACCTCGGCTACTCGAAATGGGGGGCCGGTGCGATCGTCAGCACCGGCGTGATCCTCGGCGTGCTGGCGATGCTGTGGCTCGACCACGCCTGGCCGCACGCCCACTTCGACACCGACGGCCAGACCACGCGTGGCCAGGTGCCGGCGCGGGTGATGCTGTTCGTGATCGCGATCGTGCTCCACAACATCCCCGAGGGCGCGGCCGTCGGCGTGGCGGCGGGTGCCGGTGCGCCGGGCGCCAGCGGCCTCGCGATGGGCATCGCGATCCAGGACGTGCCGGAAGGCCTCGTGGTGGCGCTGGCCCTGGTGGGTGCGGGCATGGACCGCACGAAGGCGGCCCTGCTCGGCATGGCCTCGGGCCTCGTCGAACCGGTGTTCGCGCTGCTCGCCGCCCTCGCCGTGGGCACCTTCGGCACCCTGTTGCCGTGGGGCCTCGCCGCCGCGGCCGGTGCGATGCTGTTCGCCGTCAGCCACGAGGTGATCCCCGAATCGCACCGCAACGGCCACGAGACCGCCGCGACGCTGGGCCTCGCCCTCGGTTTCTGCCTGATGATGGTGATGGACACCGCCCTCGGCTGAGACCTCAGGCCGAACGCAGCGGCAGCACGTTCGGGTTGATGGGCGTCGGCGGCCGGCCGGCGTCCGGGCCGAAGCCCAGGCCGGCGATCAGGTTGTCGGCCGCGAGGTTCGCCATCGCCCGGCGGGTGGCCAGCGTGGCGCTCGCGATGTGGGGCGTGAGCACCACGTTCGGCACCTCGAGCAGCGACGGGTGCACCTGCGGCTCACCCTCGAACACGTCGAGCCCGGCCGCGGCCAGGCGGCCCGCCTTCAGCGCCTCGGCCAGCGCCGCGTCGTCGACGATGCCGCCCCGGGCGATGTTGGTCAGCGTCGCGGTGGGTCGCATCTGCGCCAGCTCGGCCGCGCCGATCGCGTGGTGCGACGAAGCCGAGTAAGGCAGCACCAGCACCAGGTGGTCGGACTCGCGCAGCAGCGTCGCCTTGTCGACGTAGCGGGCATTCAGCGAGGCCTCGACCTCCGGCGCCAGCCGGGAGCGGTTGTGATACAGCACCTTCATGCCGAAGCCGAGCGCGCCGCGCCGGGCGATGGCCTGGCCGATGCGCCCCATGCCCAGGATGCCCAGCGTGGCGCCGTGCACGTCGCTGCCCGCGAACATCGTCAGCGACCAGCGGTTCCACTCGCCGCGCCGCAGGAAGTGCTCCGACTCCGCCATGCGCCGGGCCGTCGCCATCATCAACGCGAAGCCGAAGTCGGCCGTGGTCTCGGTCAGCACGTCGGGGGTGTTCGTGCCGAGCACGCCGCGGGCGTCGAGGGCCGGCACGTCGAAGTTGTTGTAGCCGACAGCGATGTTGCTGACGACGCGCAACTGCGGGTTCGCGGCCAGCACCTCGCCGTCGATGCGCTCGCTGCCGGTGGTCAGCGCGCCCTGCTTGCCCTTCAGGCGTTCGATGAGTTCGGCCTTCGGGAAGACCTGGTCGCCCGGGTTCGTCTCGACGTCGAAGTGTTCACGCAGGCGGTCGACGACGTCGTCGAACACCGCGCGGGCGACCAGCACGGAAGGTTTCGTCATGGTGACACCAGGGCGTCGAGCGCCCGGACCAGTTCGGGTGGGAGGGGCGCCGGCCGGCGGG
Organism: Piscinibacter gummiphilus; assembly: GCF_002116905.1. Lineage (NCBI taxonomy): Bacteria > Pseudomonadati > Pseudomonadota > Betaproteobacteria > Burkholderiales > Sphaerotilaceae > Rhizobacter > Rhizobacter gummiphilus. The sequence goes on along the minus strand of NZ_CP015118.1, from coordinate 2,474,297 downwards.
TTTCGCGGTCGACGTACACGTGGATGAAATGCCCCCGGGCGGCCGTGAGCGGCTGGCCGGCGGCGAAGAGGCCGATCTCGTAGCGCACGCTGGAGCTGCCGCGGTGCGCCACCCGCAGGCCGGCGTCCACCGACTGCGGGAACTCGATCGACGAGAAGTAGTTGCAGTGGGTCTCGACGACGAGGCCGATCACCGGGCTGCGCTGGATGTCCAGCGCGCCGGCCTCGATCAGATAGCGGTTCACCGCCGTGTCGAAGAGGCTGTAGTAGACGACGTTGTTCAGGTGGCCGTAGGCGTCGTTGTCCATCCAGCGGGTGGTGAGGGACGTGAAGTGCCGGTAGGCGTCGCGGGGCTCGGGGGCGGGTCGGGCGGCGGGCATGTTCATGTGACCATTGTTCCATCGACACGGGCTTTTAGAAGTCCATCCCTAATATGCTGCGTTGCAGCAATTAGGGGTTGAAATGGTGTCCGGCCTGCGCAATACTTCGTGCCATGGTGCAGCGCAACAAAGGCTGTATCAGGTTCCTGAACGATACCCACTGGAGAACTCACCATGCTGACCGCAGAACAACTGGTTGCCGCTCACAAGGCCAATGTCGAGACCCTCTTCGGCCTGACCAGCAAGGCTTTCGAAGGCGTCGAGAAGCTCGTCGAGCTGAACCTGCAAGTGGCGAAGGCCGCCCTGGGCGAAGTCGCCCAGACCACGCAAGCCGCGCTGAACGCCAAGGACGCCCAGGAGCTGCTGGCCCTGCAAGCCGGCCTGCTGCAACCGGCCGCCGAAAAGGCCGCCGCCTACAGCCGCCACGTGTACGACATCGCCGCCGCCACCAACGCCGACCTCGGCAAGGCCGCTGAAGCGCAAGCTTCGGAAGCCCAGAAGAAGTTCCTGTCGGTCGTCGACAACGCCGTCAAGAACGCCCCGGCCGGCACCGAAAACGCCGTGGCCCTGGTCAAGTCGGCCGTCGCCGCCGCCAACAACGCCTACGAAAGCGTCCACAAGGCCGCCAAGCAGGCCGCTGAAGTCGCCGAAGCCAACTTCCAGGCCGTGACCACCAGCGCCGTCAAGGCCACGCAAACCGCCACGGCCAAGGCCAAGCGCGCTGCCTGATTCCCGCGGCACCGAGAAGCCCGGAACTTTTTTCCGGGCCGCCTCTCAGACAGGTTCCGCAAGTGACTCCTTGCGGGTGTTTTGAAGGTTGTCTTCTCGGTACCAACCGGTATCTTGAGCCCCGTGAACGCAAGTTCACGGGGCTTTTCTTTTACCGGGTCTTCGCGGCGATGCGGTTGCGCAGGTCCGCCAGGGCCTCGGTCGCCGCAGCCCGCCCAGCCTGGATGGACTTCGCGCGGGACGTGAAGTCGGCGCCCGACACGCCGTTCAGCTTCGGTCGCAACACCAGGTCGGCCTCGCGCAGCTCGAAGTGGTTGATGCTGCGCCCCATGATCGCGAAGGTCTGCAGCAGCATGCGCATCGGGTCGCCGGTGGCGGCGCCGTCGGGCACGGCCGAGATGTCGACGGCGATGACCAGGTCGGCGCCCATCTGGCGGGCGAAACGCACCGGCACCGGAGACACCAGCCCGCCGTCCACGTACTCCCGCGTGCCGATGCGCACCGGCTGGAACACGGCCGGCACGGCGCTCGACGCCCGCACCGCCACGCCCGGATCGCCCCGCTGGAACAGGATGGGCGCGCCGTTGTCGAGGTCGGTGGCCACGATGCCCAGCGGCACCTTCATCGACTCGATGGTCTTGCCGCCGGTCTGCTCGCGCACGAACCGGGCGAGCGCCTCGCCGCGGATCATGCCGCGGCCGGGGAAGGCCCAGTCGGTGAACATCGACTCGTCCATGTTCTGGGCGGTGGCGGCCAGCGCCGAACCGTCCTTGCCCGACGCGTAGAGGGCCGCGACCAGGCTGCCGGCCGACGTGCCGACGACCAGGTCCGGCTTGATGCCGTTCTCTTCCAGCACCTGGATGATGCCGATGTGGGCGAAGCCGCGGGCCGCGCCGCCACCCAGCGCCAGCCCGATGCGGGGTGGCTTGGGCACCTTGGGAACGGCCACCGGATCGGGTGTGGTGACCAGCGGCGGGGTGACGACGGGCGGGGTGGCGACCGGGGCGGTCTGGCAGGCGGCCAAGGCTGCGGCGAGCAGTGTCACCGTGGCGGCACGGGAAAGGGACAGGAATCGCATCCGGAAATTGTAGAAGGACGGCGTGACGCCGCCGCTTTATCAAGCCAACGAATAAACAATCAACAAAAATGTTCTTCGCATATATATAGATGCTGCTTACATTTCCTGCTCTGGTCGGTTCATGGGCTCTTCACGCCGTGACGAGGCACCGAAATGATCAACGTGGCACATGGATCCAATTGCAATCTTGAGCGGGTTTGGCGTGGGCGCCATCGTCGGCATGACGGGCGTCGGGGGCGGGTCGCTGATGACCCCGCTGCTGCTCACCTTCTTCAAGCTGAACCCGGCCGTGGCCATCGGCACGGACCTCTGGTTCGCGGCCATCACGAAGACCTCGGGCGCGGTCGCGCACCAGCGCCACGGGCACGTCGACTACCGCATCACGGGCCTGCTGCTGGCCGGCAGCATCCCGGCGTCGCTCGCCACGCTCGCGCTGATGCACTTCACCGGCATCACGAAGGGCTGGGCCAGCACGCTCACGTTCGCGCTGGGCATCGCGCTGCTGCTGACGGCGGTGACGGTGGCCTTCAAGGGCGTCTGGCACGGCGTGGGCCTCAAGCTCGAGCGCTGGATCCCCGAATCGCGCAAGCCGGCGTTCACCGTGGCCTCCGGGCTGATCCTCGGCGTGCTGGTCACGCTGAGCTCCATCGGGGCCGGCGCGGTGGGTGCCACGCTCATCCTTCTGCTGTACCCGCGCCTGGAGGCGAGGCGCCTCGTGGGCACCGACATCGCCCATGCGGTTCCGCTCACGCTCGTGGCCGGCATCGGACACGCGACAATGGGGCATGTGAACTGGGGTCTGCTGGCCGCGTTGCTGGTGGGATCCCTCCCCGGCATCTGGCTCGGGGCCCAGCTCACGAAAAAAATGCCTGATGGCCTGGTCCGCGCGCTGCTCTGCATCTCGCTCGTGACCGCCGGCCTCAAGGTCATCCACTGACTACCAACGACATTCCTCACGATGTACCAGTACACCTCCTTCGACCGCCAGTTCGTCAAGCAGCGTGCGGCCCAGTACCGGGACCAGCTGGAGCGCAACCTCGCCGGCACGCTGGGCGACGACGAGTTCCGCCCGCTGCGGCTGCAGAACGGCTGGTACGTGCAACGGCACGCGCCCATGCTGCGCGTCGCCGTGCCGTACGGTGACCTGACGTCGCGCCAGATCCGCGCGCTGGCCCGCATCGCCCGCGAGTACGACCGCGGCTACGCCCACCTGACCACGCGCCAGAACGTCCAGTACAACTGGATCCCGCTCGACAAGAGCGCGGACGTGATGGACGTGCTCGCGTCGGTCGACATGCACGGCATCCAGACCAGCGGCAACTGCATCCGCAACACCACGACGGACTGCTTCGCGGGCATCGCCCCCGACGAGATCCTCGACCCGCGCCCGTACTGCGAAGTGCTGCGCCAGTGGAGCACGCTGCACCCCGAGTTCGCCTTCCTGCCGCGCAAGTTCAAGATCGCCGTCACCGGCGCCACGGAAGACCGCGCCGCCACGGCCTGGCACGACATCGGCCTGCACCTGCTGAAGAACGAGGCCGGCGAGATCGGCTTCCGCGTGCTCGTGGGCGGTGGCATGGGCCGCACGCCGGTCGTGGGCACCGTGATCCGCGAATTCCTGCCCTGGCAGCAGATCCTCGTGTTCATCGAGGCCATCGTGCGCGTCTACAACCGCCACGGCCGCCGGGACAACATGTACAAGGCGCGCATCAAGATCCTCGTGAAGGCCGAAGGCCAGAAGTTCATCGACGACGTCGAGGCCGAGTACAAGAACATCCTCGAGCACGACACCGACGGTGCCGCCCACGTCATTCCCCAGGCCGAACTCGACCGCGTCGCCGCGAGCTTCGTCGTGCCCGAAGGCGTGACCCCGTACGTCTCGGGCTTCCAGGTGGCGGCCGACGCTCCCGTCGCGTTCAAGCGCTGGATGGAACGCAACGTGCACGGCCACAAGGTCAGCGGCTACCGCGCCGTGACCCTGTCGCTCAAGCGCGCGGGCCAGGCCCCGGGCGACGCCACCGACGAGCAGTTCGACCAGGCCGCCAACCTCGCCGACCGCTTCAGCCAGGGCGAGATCCGCGTGTCGCACGACCAGAACTTCGTGCTGCCGTGGGTCCGTGAAGACGAACTCTTCGCGCTGTGGGAAGCCGCCAAGGCCGCGTCCTTCGCATCGCCCAACATCGGTCTGCTGACCGACATGATCAACTGCCCGGGCGGCGACTTCTGCGCGCTGGCCAACGCCCGCTCGATCCCCATCGCCGCGGCCATCGCCGACCGCTTCGCCGACCTCGACGAGCTGTACGACATCGGTGACATCGACCTGCACATGAGCGGCTGCATCAACTCGTGCGGCCACCACCACAGCGGCCACATCGGCATCCTCGGCGTCGACAAGGACGGCAAGGAGTGGTACCAGGTTTCGCTCGGCGGTTCCGATGGCTCCCGCATCAGCGGCGACGCCGTCGCCGGCCGCGTGATCGGCCCGTCCTTCGCCGCCGAGGAAGTCGCCGACGTGATCGAAGCCGTCATCGAAACCTACCGCCACGAACGCGCCGCGAACGAGCTGTTCATCGACACCGTCAAACGTGTCGGCCTCGACTCCTTCAAGGCCGCGGCCAACGCCGCCCGCCGTGCCACCGCCAAGGCCGCCTGACCCATGAAGTTCATCGACACCCACCACGACCAATGGCACACCATCACGGGCGAGGACGGCCCCATGGTGACGCTCACCCCGGCCCCGCACAGCCTGCTGACCTACATGCAGTGGCACGCCGTGCGCGCCCACTGGCCGAAGGACATGCCGGTCGGCGTCTCGTTCGACAACGCCGAGGAGATCGAATCGCTGAAGGACGACCTGCCCCAGCTCTCGCTCGTCGCGCTGCACTTCCCGAAGTGGGTCGACGGCCGCGCCTACAGCCAGGCCCGCATCCTGCGCTCGCGCTACAAGTTCCAGGGCGAGATCCGCGCCACCGGTGAAGTGCTCGTCGACATGATGCCGCTGCTCAAGCGCACCGGCTTCGATGCCGTCGTGCTGCGCGGCGACCAGATCAAGGAACACGCCGAACGTGCGCTGCACTTCTTCGACAACGCCGGCCACTACCAGGGCGACGTCGAGGACAACCACCCCGTGTTCGCCCGGAGCTGACATGACCGCCATCGCCCTCTACGACCGCGCCACCAAGGGCTTCGACGACCGCGTGGCCCACGCCGTCTCGGTGCTCCAGGCAGCCGCCCGCGACCACGCGGGGACGGTTGTGCAGGCCACGAGCCTCGGCGCCGAAGACATGGTCGTCACCGACCTGATCGCCCGCCACAAGATCGCCATCGCCCTCGGCACGCTCGAGACGGGCAAACTGCATGCGCAGACCTCCGCGCTCATCCCGCGCATCGAGGAACACTTCAAGCTGCCGGTGGAGGTGTACCGCCCCGAGGCCGACGCCGTGATCCACTTCGTCAAGTCGTACGGGGAAAAGGCGATGTACGAGAGCCTCGACCTGCGCAAGGGCTGCTGCGGCATCCGCAAGCTGGAACCCCTGTCGCGCATGCTCAACGGCCGCACGGCGTGGGTCACCGGCCTGCGCCGCGAGCAATCGAACAACCGCGGCGACGTGCCTTTCGTCGAACCCGACGACAAGGGCCGCGTCAAGTACAACCCGCTGGCCGACTGGACGTGGAACGACGTCTGGCACTACATCGCGTTGAACAACGTCCCCTACAACCCGCTGCACGACGAGTTCATGCCGAGCATCGGCTGCGAGCCCTGCACGCGCGCCATCGCCGTCGGCGAGGACTTCCGCGCCGGCCGCTGGTGGTGGGAGGACGAGAAAGCCAAGGAGTGCGGCCTGCACGTCCACGACGACGCGGCCGAGGAGCCCGTCGTTTCTTCCCTGATTGGAGACCGTCCATGAACGCCCCGCTGACCGTGGAGCAACTGCTGCCCGAGCTCGACCACACTCACCTCGACTGGCTCGAGGAAGAGGCCATCTTCATCCTGCGCGAGACCGTCGCCGCGTTCGAGCGCCCCGCGCTGCTGTTCTCGGGCGGCAAGGACTCCTGCGTGGTGCTGCGCCTGGCCGAGAAGGCCTTCAAGAACCGCGGCGCCGACGGCGAGTTCAAGGGCCGCCTGCCCTTCCCGCTGCTGCACGTGGACACCGGCCACAACTTCCCCGAAGTGATCGAGTTCCGTGATCGCCGCGTGGCCGAGATGGGCGAACGTCTCGTGGTGGGCCACCTCGAAGACTCCATCAAGCGCGGCACCGTGCGCCTGTCGCACCCCCTCGAATCGCGCAACGGCCACCAGACCGTGGCCCTGCTGGAAGCCATCGAGGAACACCGCTTCGACGTGCTGCTGGGCGGCGCCCGCCGCGACGAGGAGAAGGCCCGCGCGAAGGAGCGCATCTTCTCGCACCGTGACAGCTTCGGCCAATGGCAGCCGAAGGAGCAGCGCCCCGAACTGTGGACGCTGTTCAACACCCGCATCAAGCCGGGCGAGCACATGCGCGCGTTCCCCATCAGCAACTGGACCGAGCTCGACGTGTGGCTGTACCTCGCCCGCGAGAACATCCCCCTGCCGAGCCTGTACTTCGCGCACCAGCGCCAGGTCATCCGCCGCAAGGGCCTGCTCGTGCCGCTCACCGAGGTGACGCCGCCCGAGGCCGGTGAAACGGTCGAGACCGCCGAGGTGCGCTTCCGCACCGTGGGTGACATGACCTGCACCTGCCCGGTCGAGAGCCCGGCCGCCAACGCCACCGACATCGTCGCCGAGACGCTGAAGGTCACGGTCAGCGAACGCGGGGCCACCCGCATGGACGACCGCACCTCCGACGCCTCGATGGAACGCCGCAAGAAAGAAGGGTATTTCTGATGACCGCCCCCCACGCCGCAGTCCTTGCCGCGGCCCCCGCCGTGAAAGACCACCGCGCCCTGCGCTTCCTGACGGCCGGCAGCGTCGACGACGGCAAGAGCACGCTGATCGGCCGCCTGCTGTTCGACAGCCGCGCCATCCTGGCCGACCAGCTCGACACGCTCGAGAAGCGCGCCGCCGGCGCCCCGATCGACCTGTCGCTGCTCACCGACGGCCTCGAAGCCGAACGCGAACAGGGCATCACGATCGACGTGGCCTACCGCTACTTCGCCACGAAGCAGCGCAAGTTCATCATCGCCGACGCCCCCGGCCATGAGCAGTACACGCGCAACATGGTCACGGCCGCGGCCGGCAGCGATGCCGCCGTGGTGCTCGTCGACATCACGAAGATCGACGTGACGGCCAAGCCGGTGGTGCTGCTGCCGCAGACCCGCCGCCATGCACTGCTGGCCCACCTGCTGCGCGTGCCCAGCATCGTCTTCGCGGTCAACAAGCTCGACGCGGTGGAAGACCCCGCCCTCGCCTTCAACACCACGCGCGACGCGCTGCTGGCCTTCGCGAAACACGCGGGCATCGAGGTCGCGGGCGTGATCCCGGTCTCGGCACTGCGCGGCGACAACGTGACGCAGCCGCTCGACGCCGACTGGTACGACGGCCCGTCGCTGCTGCAGGTGCTGGAGAGCCTGCCCGCGCTGCAGGAGCGCAAGGACGGCGACCTGCTGATCCCCGTGCAGTACGTCGCCCGCGAAGGCGAAGGCACCGGCAACCAGCCGCGCACGCTGTGGGGCCGCATCGCCCACGGACAGGTCAAGGCGGGCGACAAGGTCCAGCTGTTCCCGAGCGGCCAGGAGGCCGTCGTGGCCGAGGTGCGCCTCGCCGGGTCCGTGGTCGACGTCGTGACCGCCGGCCAGTCGGCCGGGGTCGTGCTCGACCGCCAGCTCGACGTGTCCCGTGGCGACTGGATCGGCACGCCCGGCTCGGTCAAGGAGACGCAACGCTTCAGCGCCACGCTCGCCTGGCTCGACACCGAACCCGCCGTCGTCGGCCGCAAGTACTGGGTGCGCCACGGCAACCGCTGGGTGCAGGCGCGCATCGCCAGCATCGAGAGCCGCCTGGACATCCACACGCTCGACAAGATCGACGCGCACGAGCTGGCCGTCAACGAGATCGGCCAGGTCGTGATCGAGACGCAGCAGGCCCTGCCGGTCGAGGCCTACGGCCAGAACCGCGTAGGCGGTGCGCTGATCATCGTCGACCCGGCCAGCAACCGCACGAGCGGCGCGCTGCTCGTGAAGGGCGCGGCCTGAGGCCACCATGGGAAGCGTCGTCTTCATCGGTGCGGGCCCGGGTGCGGCCGACCTCATCACGGTGCGCGGCGCGCAGCGTCTCGCCGCCGCCGACGTGGTGCTGTATGACGCGCTGACCGACCCGGCGCTGCAGGACCTCGCCCCGAAGGCCACGTGGTTCCACGTCGGCAAGCGGGGCTTCCGGCCCGACAGCATGGACCAGGCCGAGATCAACGACCTGCTGGTGCGGTACGCCCAGGAGCACACGCTCGTCGTGCGCTTGAAAGGTGGTGACCCCAGCATCTTCGGCCGCCTGGAAGAGGAACTCGAGGCGCTGGCGAAGGCCGGCATCCCCTGCGAGGTCGTGCCCGGCGTGACGTCGGCGCTGGCCGCGGCCGCTGCGGCCGCGCGCCCCCTCACCCGCCGCGGCGAGGGGCGCAGCCTGAGCCTCACCACCGCGATGACCCGCACGGGGGACATGAACGCCACCCGCACGGCCGACACCGAGGTCTTCTACATGGCGGGCAAGCAGCTCGCCGCGCTGTCGACCCGGCTGATGGCGGCCGGCTGGCCGGGCGACACGCCGGTCAGCATCGTCTCGAAGGCCGGCTGGCCCGACAGCCGCCACAGCGACCACACCGTGGCCACGCTGGGCGACGCCGGTCCGGTGCACGAAGACCGCCCGGCCGTCGTGGTCGTGGGCGCGGGTGCCGCGCCGCTCGACCCCTCGCCCATCCTCCCCGGAGGCGCAAACGCCCCGGCAAAGGGCTAAAATCAACGGTTTCGCTCCGCGCGAACCCCATTCGAAGTTCAAACCAGCATCCAGCCATGACCCACGTCGTCACCGAAGCCTGCATCCAGTGCAAATACACCGACTGTGTGGACGTGTGCCCCGTCGATTGTTTCCGCGAAGGTCCGAACTTCCTCGCGATCGATCCCGACGAGTGCATCGACTGCGCGGTGTGCATCCCCGAGTGCCCCGCCAACGCGATCATGCCGGAGGAGGATGTGCCGGGTGACCAGCAGCACATGATCAAGATCAACGCCGACCTCGCCAAGGGTTGGCCGAGCATCACGAAGCGCAAGGCGGCGCTGCCCGACGCGGACGAGTGGAAAGATCGCACGGGCAAGCTGTCCGAGCTGATCAAATAAAGCACGTCATCCCGGCGAAGGCCGGGACCCCGGGCCTCCGCACAAGATCCCGGCCTTCGCCGGGATGACCAGCGAATGATCGAAACCGACACCCTCGTCATCGGCGCCGGCCCCGCCGGCCTCTTCCAGGTGTTCGAACTCGGCCTGCTCGAGATCGGCGCGCACGTCGTCGACTCACTGCACGTCCCCGGCGGCCAGCTCATCGAGCTGTACCCCGACAAACCCATCTACGACATCCCCGGCATCCCCGCCTGTTCGGCGCGCGAGCTGGTCGACAACCTGCTGAAGCAGGTCGAGCCCTTCAAGCCGCAGCTGCACCTGGGCCAGGAGGTGGCCTCGCTCGAACGGCAGGACGACGGCCGGCTGCTCGTCGGCACCTCCGCCGGCACCACCTTCCTCGCGAAGGCCGTGGTCATCGCCGGCGGCGTGGGCTCGTTCCAGCCGCGCCGGCTCGCCCTTCCCGGCCTCGAGCGGCACTTCGACACCCAGGTCTTCCACGGACTGCGGTCGCTGGAGCCGTTCGCCGGCCGCGACGTGGTGGTGGCGGGAGGCGTGGATGCCGCGCTCGACGCCGCCCTCGCACTGAGCGAACCCGGCCCGCACCGCGCCCGCAGCGTCACGCTGCTGCACCGCCGCGACGTGTTCCAGGCCGAGGCCGCCACCATCGAGCATGTGCGCGAACGCATCGCGTCCGGCGCCCTCACCTTCGTCGCGGGCCAGCCCACCGGTCTCGAGGAAGCGGCCGATGGCCGCCTCGCCGCGCTGCAGATCACCCACGGCGACGCGCAGACGCTGCGCCTGCCGCTGGACCTTCTGGTCGTGGGACTGGGCCTGAGCCCCAAGCTGGGCCCGCTCGCCGAATGGGGCGTGGTGCTCGAGAAGAAGCAGGTGGTGGTCGACACCGGCACCTTCCAGACCAGCGTGCCGGGCGTGTTCGCGGTGGGCGACGTGGTCACCTACCCAGGCAAGAAGCGCCTGATCCTGTCGGGCTTCCACGAGGCGGCCCTCGCCTCGTTCGGCATCGCGGCGCTCGTCTACCCGGACCAGCGCATCCAGCTGCAGTACACCACCACCAGCACGCGCCTGCACGAGCTGCTGGGCGTGCCGTCCCCCTGATCAGTTCACCGGCCGGTACGCGTTCGCGTTGTCCGCGAGCCACCGTTCGGCCAGGTCGCTGTGCAGGTCGTTCGGGTGGAAGCCCTCGCGGAAGTACGCGCGCCACGGCTTGAACGACTCGCGCAGCAGGCCGTCGCGCGCGAGCAGGTGCCGCGCCGCGCTGCGCCACGTGGACCACCGCCACAGCGTGCCGTCGCGCCGCAGGTTCTTCACCGTCTGGATCACCGTGTCGGTCAGGAAAATGATCGTCACGCGGCGGAACCAGGTGCGGCGCCAGCCTTCGTCGCCACCCAGCGCGCGATAGACGTCGAGCGCGGTGCTCTTGTGCTCCGACTCCTCCGCGGCATGCCACAGCCACATCGTGCGCAGCCGCGGCTCGGCGCTCCCGAACACCTCGGGATGGGCCAGCAGCCAGTCGGCGAAGATGGCCGTGAAGTGTTCGTTGGCCGCGGTGATGGCCACCGGATGGCGCACGTCGAAGCCTTCCAGCAGCTTCATGCGCTCCAGCGCCTTCGGACCCCAGTCGTTGACGAAGCCCTGGCGCTCGAGGTGCCCGTTGAACAGCGCATGGATGCGGCGGTGCGTGGCCTCCTGGCCCACGAACCCCTGTACCTCGTCCTTCAGCGCAGCATGGCGATCGGGCGGCAGGGCCTTGTGGCCGTTGCGCACCGAGTCGATGAAGAACTGCTCGCCGACGGGAAAGCTCATCGACAGCGCGTTGAACCACGCGGACAGGAAGGCATCGCCGCCGCACCAGTGGCGATCGAACGGCGCTTCGAGGTCGATGAGCAGGCGGCGGACCACCAGATCGGTCATGATTCGGCTCCTGATGCCGGATGTGACAGTACGCCTTCGTACCAACGAGATCCGATGATGTGACCGAACCATGGTACTGTCAAGTACCAACGCCAGCCCCATGCTTGCCAGAGTCTCCGAATCCGAACCCCTGGAACACCGCCGCCGCCTGCTGGAAGGCATGGCCCGCGCGGTGGCCGAGAAGGGGTACGCCGACACCACCATCGCCGACATCGTGCGCGAAGCCAGCGTGTCGCGCCGCACGTTCTACGAACACTACGCCACCAAGTCCGACTGCCTGATCGCGCTGTACGACGCGGCCAGCCACGAAGCATTGAAGGTGCTGCAGACCGCGATCGACCCCGCCCACTCGTGGCAGGGCCAGCTCGAAGGCGCGATGCGCGCCTACCTGGGCTGCCTGTCGCTGAGCCCGGTGCTGCTGCGCACGCTGTTCATCGACATCATCGCGCTGGGTGCACCGGGGCTGGCGGCGCGCCGCCGGGTCCACGAGGAGATCGCCGCGTTCATCCTCCAGGTGGCCGAACGTCCCAGCTCCGGCGCCCATGCCGAGTTCACGCCGGCGCTCGCGATGGCCGTGGTGGGCGGCATCCACGAACTGGTGCTGCAGGCCATCGAGTGCAACCACGCGACCCTCGACGACCTCGTGGGGCCGTCGTGCGAACTCGTGCGCGCCGTGGCGCAACGCCCGCGCTGACCGGTCAACCGAGGCCCAGCAGCGCGGCCAGGCTCGGCTCGGGCGCTTCGGGGCGCACGGCCACATGGCGCTCCAGTTCACCGAGGTGCTGGTCCATCAGCGCGACCGCCGTATCGCCGTCGCCGCGTTCGATGGCGTCGACGATGCGCTCGTGTTCATCGTGTTCGCACGACGCGTTGCCCGGCGGCTGGTACAGCGCGACGATCAGCGAGCAGCGCGAGATCATCTCGGCGAGATAGCGCAGCAGGATCGGGTTGCCCGACAGTTCGCCCAGCTTCAGGTGGAAGGAACTGGCGAGCCGCGCCCATGCGGGCTGGTCGGCCCGGTGCATGGCCTCGTGTTCGGCCTGCAGGCGCCGGCGCAGGTCGGCCACGTCGGCCTTCGTGACCCGCGTGGCGGCCAGGCGCACGATGACCGCCTCGAGCCCGCGGCGCGCCTCGAAGATCTGGCGCGTCTCCTCGATCGACGGCATCGCGACGATGGCGCCCCGGTTGGGCCGCAGCTGCACGATGTGGTCGTGCGCGAGCCGCTGCAGCACCTTGCGCACCACCGACCGGTTCACGCCGAACAGCTCGCACAGCTGGTGCTCGGGCAGCTTCGTGCCCGGCTGCAGCCGCTGGTTCATCACGCTCTCGAACACCGCGCGGTAGATGCGCCCCTCCTCGTCCTCGCCTTCCTGGGGCTCCCAGGGCAGCACGACGGGCGGGGTCAAGGGCTCGGGGGGCGTCTGGCGGGTGCGGGGCATCGTCGGAGAGGCGGGTTCGGAAGATCGGCTGTGCGCGAGCTTGCCACAACAGGCCGGTTCCATCACGCCGCCGCCAGGCCCGCCGCCAGTTCGCGGGCGAGGCGAATCAGCGCGAGGTCGCTGCCGGCGGGGCCCACCAGCGACAGGCCGATGGGCTCGCCGGCCGGACCGGACCACGGCAGGCTGACCTGCGGCAGCCCCGCCAGACCTGCGACACACGTGATGCGCATCGTGCGGGCGCGCAACGCGTCGACGTCGGCTTCGGGAGCGCCGCGCAGCGGCGGCGGGCTCGACGCCGACGGCACCAGCGCCACGCCATCGTCACCGATCAGCGCCCTCACCTGCGCACGGATGGCCGCGGCCTCGACACGCGACGTGGCCGCGTCCTGCACGCCGATGCGGCTCGCGCCGTCGAAACGCGCGGCGATGCCGGGCGCGAACCGGGGCGCGTTCGCCGTGATCCACTCGCCGTGCACCTGCCAGGCCTCGCTGGCGCTCGCACCCACGTACACCTGACGCCAGGCCTCGAGGCCGCGGTCGCCCGCGACGGGCAAGGTCTCCACGTCGAGGCGCAGCTGGCGCACGAGCACGTCCCTCGCCTGCTGCAGCGGCGCCTGGAACACCGCGTCGGCCTGCGCCCACGTGTCGCTCCACACGACACAACGGCGCGGCAGGAAGTCCGAGGCCGGCAGCAGCGCCTGGCCCACGCGTTCGAACGTGAGGCCGTCGTGCGCGAGCCAGGTCGCGGTGTCGTAGCCGGGGCTCAGCGGCACGAGGCCGGCCGCGGGCAGCAGGCCGTGCGTGGTGCGCAGGCCCCACAGGCCGCAGTAGCTCGCCGGCACACGCGTGGAGCCGCCCGTGTCGGTGCCGAGCGCGAAGTCCACGAGGCGCGCGGCCACCGCCGCGGCCGACCCGCTCGACGAGCCGCCCGGCACCCGGCCCGGCGCACGCAGGTTCAGCGGCGTGCCGTAGTGCAGGTTCTCGCCGAGGATGCTGTACGCGAGTTCGTCGGTGAGCACCTTGCCGAACAGCGTCGCGCCCGATTCGAGCAGGCGGTCGACGACCGGGCTGTTGCGCGCCGCGGGGCCGTGGGTCAGCAGCCAGGTCGGGTTGCCCGCGCCGGTCACGTGGCCGGCGACGTCGTACAGGTCCTTCGCGGCGAAGGACAGGCCGGCGAGCGGCCCGCCGCCGGCGCCCTTCACGACGAAGCGGCCATGGGGCACCCAGGCGCCGACGGTGTCGTCGATGGGGAACTCGGAAGAAGGGGAAGCGGTCATCGGCGGGTCTCCAGGCGGTCGTTCAGCAAGGTGTCCACGTGCCGGCAGATCGCGCCGGGGGTCGTGAACCAGAGGTCGCCGCGGTCACGGGCCGCGGCGAGGTGTTCGAGGGCGCGGCGCAGGTGCCGCAGGCGGTAGGGCTGGCCCACGATGTACGGGTGCAGCGCGAGGCCCATCACGAGCGGCTGCGCGGCGGACTGCTCGAGCATCTCGTCGGTGTTGTCGACGATCATCTGCGTGAAGTCCTTCGCGTCCATGCCCCGCGCCACGATCATCGGAATGTCGTTGAGCTCCTGCGGGTACGGCACCGACCAGATCGCGCGGCCGCTGCGTGTGCGCATCGGCACCGGCTGGTCGTCGTGGCACCAGTTCAGCGTGTACGTGTAGCCCGCCTCGTCGAGCAGGTCGGGCGTGTGCCGGCTCTCGGAGATCCATGGCGACAGCCAGCCCGCGGGCGCCTGCCCGCTGTGGTGGCGCATGCGCTCGCGGCAGGCCAGCAGCAGCCGGGCCTCGGCCGCCTCGTCGAGTTCGGCCTGGCGTTCGGCGTTCGTGTGGCCGTGCCCCACCAGTTCGTCGCCACGCGCCACGCAGGCTTCGACGAGTTCGGGGCAATGGTCGTACAGCGCGGTGTTGACGAGACTCGCCGCCGGCAGCCCGAGGCGGTCGAAGAGCTCGAGGCAGCGCCATGCGCCCACGCGGTTGCCGTACTCGCGCCACGCGTAGTTCAGCACGTCGGGGTGCGCACTCGCAGGGCCGATGCACGCGCCGAGCCCTTCACCGAACGCGAAGTGCTCGAGGTTGAAGCCGAGGTACACCGCGAGCCGCGCGCCGTTCGGCCAGCGGTAGTCGGGGCGCCGCGTGATGGGCACATAGGGGAAGCGGTCGTGGCCGGGCACGCCGTCGACGTAGCGGCTGCTCATCGCGCGCCCGTTTCTGGTTCATGCGTCATTCGGGAATCTCCATTCCGGGGCATTTCCAGCCCCAACATCGTGCGAACAATTCGCTCGAATGTTTGTCAGCAAGTCATGTGCCGATTGTTGACAATCTATAGAGCACGTTGTTCACAAGGTGGCACGGCGATTGCATTTCCCCGGGACCTATCCCCTGGAGTACGCCATGTCCCGACCGACCCGCCGCCTCGTCCTCACCCAGCTCGCCGCCGCCGCATTCGCCACCGCGATGGCCGGCAGCGCCCTCGCCGCCGACACCATCAAGATCGGCCTCGTCACCGCGCTGTCGGGCCAGTCGGCCCTCGCCGGCGAAGCGCTCACGCGCGGCCTCACGCTCGCCATCGACGAGATCAACGCGTCGGGTGGCCTGCTCGGCGGCCGCAAGCTCGAGCTGCTGCGCCGCGACGACGAATCGAACCCGGCCAAGGGGGTGGTGGCCGCGCGCGAGCTGATCTTCAAGGAGAAGGTGGCCGTGCTGTTCGGCGGCCTCGACACGCCGGTGTCGATGGCCATCGTGCCGGTGGCCAACCAGGAGAAGGTGCCGTTCATGGGCCCGTGGGCCGCGGGCACCGCCATCACGAAAAACGGTGCGAACCCGAACTTCGCGTTCCGCGTGTCGGCCGTCGACGAGATCGTCGACAAGGCCATGCTGCAGTACGCGCAGAAGACGTTCAAGGCGACGAAGCCCGCGATGATCCTCGTCAACAACCCGTGGGGCGAGTCGAACGAGAAGGGCCTGAAGGCCGCGCTCGCCGAGAAGGGCGTGGCCTCGGTCGGGGTCGAGAAGTTCGAGGCGAACGACCTCGACGTCGTGCCGCAGCTCACGCGCCTGAAGGCCGCGGGCGCCGACACGCTGTTCCTCGTGGGCAACGTGGGCCCGTCGGCCCAGGTGGTCAAGTCGCTCGACCGCATGGGCTGGAAGGTGCCCGTGGTCTCGCACTGGGGCCCCGCCGGCGGCCGCTTCACGGAACTGGCCGGCCCCAACGCCAAGGACGTGCACTTCATCCAGACCTACAGCTTCTTCGGCAAGCAGGGTCCGGTGGGCGAACGCGTGATCAAGACGATGATGGCCAAGTACCCGAACGTGAAGGGCCCTGGCGACATCACCCCGGCCGTGGGCGTGGCCAACGCGTACGACGGCATGCACCTCGCGGCCAAGGCCATCGCCGCAGCCGGCAGCACCGACGGCGACGCCGTGCGCCAGGGCTTCTACAAGATCGACCGCCACGAAGGCCTGATCAAGACCTACGTGAAGCCGTTCAGCGCGACGGTGCACGACGCGGTGGGGGTCGACGACTACGTGTGGACGCAGTTCATCGACAACCGCATCGTGCCGGTCGGCGTGACCGTCAACTGATCTCCGGACGAACGGACGGTACCGCACGATGTTGATGTTGTCGGCGTTCCTGAGCGGCCTGGGCCTCGGGAGCATGTATGGGTTGATGGCGCTCGGCTTCTACGTCACGTACGCCGTGTCGGGCACCGTCAACTTCGCCCAGGGAAGTTCGATGATGCTCGGCGCGGTGCTGACGTTCACGTTCGCGCAGACGCTCGGCTGGCCGGTCGCGTTCGCGATCCTGCTGGCCCTCGCGCTCTGCGCGCTCTACGGCTGGCTCGTCGAATGGCTCGCGGTGCGGCCGTTCGTCAGCCGCGGGTCCGACTCGTGGCTGATGGCCACGGTCGCGCTCGGCATCATCCTCGACAACGTCGTGCTGTTCACGTTCGGCAAGGAGCCGCGCAGCATGCCGTCGCCCCTCGCCGAGGCGCCCGTGCGCTTCGGCGACCTGGGCCTCGGCGTGTACCCGCTGCAGATCCTGATCCCCATCGTGGGCCTGTCGCTCGCGGCCGCGCTGCACTTCGTCGCGCGCCGCACGCGCTGGGGCGTGGGCATGCTCGCCGTCGTGCAGAACCGCGACGCGGCCCGGCTGATGGGCATTCCCGTCAAGCGGCTCGTGGCCGCGTCGTTCGCGCTGTCGGCGCTGCTCGCCGCGGTGGCGGGCGTGCTGATCGCACCGCTCTTCAACATCCACGCGGACATGGGCACGCTGTTCGGCCTGAAGGCCTTCGCCGTCGCCATCCTCGGCGGCATCCTGAGCCCGTGGGGCGTGATGGTGGCGGGCCTCGTGTTCGGCGTGTCCGAATCGCTCGTGACCGTGCTGCTCGGCTCGGGCTACACCCAGATCATCACGTTCTCGCTCGTGATCGCCACCCTCGCCTGGCGTCCCAACGGTCTCTTCGGCCGCGCCGAGGTCAAGAAAGTATGAACACCCTCGCCGACCGAATCACCCTGCCCGCCTCGGCGGCACCGCAGGGTCCCTCCATCGCCCAGTGGACCGCCGGCATCGCCGTGGTCGCCGCGGGCGTCGTCGCGGCCGCCACGGTCAACGGCTACCACGTGTTCGTGCTCGCGAACGTCGCGCTGTTCGCCATCGTGGGCATCGGCCTGAACGTGCTGATCGGGCTCACGGGCCAGATGTCCATCGGGCACGTGGGCTTCTACGCCATCGGTGCCTACACGGTGTCGGTGCTGACCACGAAGTTCGGCGTGAGCGTGTGGGTGGCGTGGCCGCTCGGCGCGCTGCTCGCCGCGGTGCTCGGCGCGCTGCTCGCGCTGCCGGCGCTGCGCGTGAAGGGCCCGTACCTCGCGATGATCACCATCGCGTTCGGCTTCATCGTCGAACACGCCATCGTCGAGATGCGCGACCTCACCGGCGGGCAGAACGGCATCATGGGTGTGCCGGGCTTCTCGTTCCTCGGGTGGCTGACCGGCGAACGCGCCGTCGCGGCGCTCGCCGTGGTGACGGCCGGCGCAGTGCTCGTGCTGTTCACGCGCCTCTCGCGCGGCAGCTGGGGCGCGGCGATGCGCGCGGTGCGCGACAGCGAAACCGCCGCGCAGTCCGTGGGCCTCGATCCGCTGGTCGTGAAGACCGTGGCCTTCTCGCTGTCGGCCGCGGCCGCGGGCCTGGCCGGCGGGCTCTTCGCACCGCTGTCGGGCATCGTCACGCCGCAGTCGTTCGGCTTCTCGCAGTCGCTGCTGTTCGTGCTGGTCGTCGTGATCGGCGGCACGGGTTCGGTGGCCGGCCCCGTGATCGGCGCGGTCATCGTCGGGCTGCTGCCCGAACTGCTGTCGAGCCTCGAGGCCTACCGGCTGCTGTGCTTCGGCGTGATGCTGCTGCTCGTGCTGTGGGCCGCGCCCACCGGCGTGGCCGGCCTGCTGCGCCGCTGGACCGCGCGCCCGATGCCTTTCGTGCCGGTGCCCCCGGCCGCGCCCGGCGCCCTCGCGTGGCTCGACCGCCAGCGCGGCCGCCTCGTGGCGAAGGGCCTCACGATGCGCTTCGGCGGCCTGCGTGCCGTGGAGGGCCTAGACGTCGAGGTGCATCCCGCCCAGGTCACGAGCCTGATCGGCCCCAACGGCGCCGGAAAGACCACGGTGCTCAACATGCTGAGCGGGCTGTATGTCCCGACCGCAGGCACCGTCCACCTCGAAGGCCGCGAGCTGCATGGCGCGCCCGCGTTCCAGGCCGCGCGCAAGGGCGTCGCCCGCACGTACCAGACCTCGCTGCTGTTCGGCGGCCTGAGCGTCGAGGACAACGTCGTGATCGCGCTGGCCGGCGGCCGGCTCGGCGCCCTCTTCTCGCCGGCGGGCTTCGAGGACCCCGCCCGCCGCGAACGCGCCCGCGCGCTGCTCGCCTTCTGCGGCTACGCCGGTTCGGCGGCCACGCGCGCGGCCGACCTCGCCCACGTCGACAAGCGCCTCGTCGAGATCGCCCGCGCGCTCGCCACCAACCCGCAGGTGCTGCTGCTCGACGAACCCGCCGCGGGCCTGAGCCGCGAGGACAAGGCGCGGTTGGCGGATCTGCTGCGCCGCATCGCCACCACCGGCGTCGGCGTGCTCGTGATCGAACACGACATGGAACTGGTGATGGGTGTGTCCGACCGCGTGGTGGTGCTCGATGCGGGGCAGCACCTCGCGACCGGCACGCCCGCCGAGGTGCAGGCGGACCCGAAGGTGCTGCAGGCCTACCTGGGCGCCTCGGTCAACGCGCCGCCGCGCCGCGCGTCGCGCGAGGCCGCCTCGGCGCCCGAGATGCTGGGCGTCGGCAAGCTCGTCGCCTCGTACGGATCGGTCGACGTGCTGCACGGCATCGACCTGCAGGTGCGCTCGTCCGAAGTCGTGGCGCTGCTCGGCGCGAACGGCGCGGGCAAGTCCACGCTGATGCGGGCGCTCGCGGGCCTGCACCGGCCGGTGCAGGGCGGCATCCACCTGCAGGGCGCGGACCTCACGCGCCTCGGGCCGGAAGACATCGTGCGGCAGGGCCTCGTGCTCGTGCCCGAGGGCCGGCAGGTGTTCCCGGAACTGAGCGTGCGCGACAACATCCTGCTGGGCGCCTTCCTGCACCCCGAAGGCCGCGAGGCGCGCCTGGAGGAGATGTTCGTGCGTTTCCCCCGCCTGCGCGAGCGCCAGGCGCAGCGCGCCGGGCTGCTGTCGGGCGGCGAGCAGCAGATGCTCGCGATCGCGCGCGGGCTGATGTCGAAGCCCCGCATCCTGCTGCTCGACGAACCGTCGCTGGGCCTCGCGCCCAAGGTCATCGAAGAGTTG
The DNA here is from genome assembly GCF_002116905.1 of Piscinibacter gummiphilus. NCBI lineage: Bacteria > Pseudomonadati > Pseudomonadota > Betaproteobacteria > Burkholderiales > Sphaerotilaceae > Rhizobacter > Rhizobacter gummiphilus. Next base: position 2,454,611 of record NZ_CP015118.1, on the reverse strand, counting down.
TTCCAGGCGCTCGACACGCTGCGCCAGGAGGGCCTCACGGTGCTGCTGGTCGACCAGATGGCGGCACTGGCCCTGGCCATCGCCGACCGTGCCTTCGTGGTCGAGGGCGGGCGCGTGGTGGCGGAGGGATCGGCCGAGGAGATCGCCGCCGACCCGGCACTTGCCAAGGCCTACCTCGGCGGCGGGCACTGAGGGGTCAGACGACGGCGCGCACGACGGCGTTGCGGCCCTGGGCCTTGGCGCGGTAGAGCGCCTCGTCGGCGCGCGCCAGCAGCGTCTCGATGGACATGCCGGCCGCGTCGTCCACCCGCACGAGGCCGATGCTGACCGTCACGTGCAGCGTGCCACCGCGCGCGACCTCGAAGCCCTCCTCGGCCACGCGGGCGCGCAGGCGATCGGCCACGTGCATCGCGTCGTCGAGCGAGGTGCGTGGCAGCACCGCCGCGAACTCCTCGCCGCCGAGGCGTCCCACGAGGTCTTCGGGACGCAGTGCGGACGTGGCGAGCGCCGCGAAGCCCGCGAGCACGGCATCGCCGCTCGCATGGCCGTGGCGGTCGTTCACCAGCTTGAAGTGATCGACGTCGAGCATCAGCACGGCCACGCCCTGCCCTTCGCCGGCCAGCCGGTTCAGCAGCCGCCCCGCGTGGGACAGGAACGCGCCGCGGGCCAGCACGCCGGTCAGGTGGTCGTGGCTCACGGCGCGGTCCAACCGCGCCAGCGCCTCGGCCCGCGATGCGTTGGAGACGGCCACGGCCAGTGGCCCGAGCGACAGCAGCGCAATGCCCAGCCGGATCGACACGAGCGAGTGCGCGTGCACCGGTTCGAGCGGCACGTCGAAGAAGCCGGCCGCGGCACCCGCGAACTGCACCGTGCAGGACACGAAGGAGATCAGCGCGGTGGTGAAGACGGTGTAGGTGAGCGCGCACCACAGCAGCGCCGCCACGGGGAAGGCCACGCCGCCGGGTCCGCCGACCCACATGCCCGCGGCTTGTGCGGCCAGCAACGCCAGCAGCGGTGCGGCCCGCTCCCATTCCAACTGGCGCAACTCCGCGCGCGCCACGGCGGCCCAGCGCCGCCACGGCAGCGTGGGCGCGGAGATCACCACCGGCAGCACGAGCAGCGCATTGACCCATTCGGCACTGACCCACAAGACGAAGCCGCTCGAGAACGAACTGCCGAAGAAGTGCGCCGACGCGAGTCCACCCGGCAAACCCGCGGCGAGCGCCACCACCACGGTGACGCAGTAGAGGTGCAGGATGGCCAGCGGCCGCTGCAGGCGGCGCGAGCCGGGCACGACGCGCGCGTAGAGCCACACCCCGGCCACGACGCCGCACAGGTTGGCTGCGGTGAGCGCCAGGGTGGGCAGTGGCTTGCCGCCCGTGAGGAAGTCCGCCGCGAGGTAGCCCGCGATGGCGCTGATCCAGCCGTGCGCGCGGGCGAGGCGCGCCTCGCGCACCATCAGGCCCAGCAGCACCGCGTTCGCGGGCCAGAACGCCGCCAGGTAGGCGCTGGGCCGGGTCAGGATGCCGAGCAGCGCGGCAAGGAAGACCGCGGAGAACACCAGCGCGACGTCCTTTCGCAGCACGGCCGCGCCCAGGGAACTCCCGGAGGTGGCAGCGGCGGAACTCGACGGGGGCGTGGTGGGCATCTTCGGGGGCGGGCCTTCGGCGAAAACCTCGCATTGTGTGCCAATCGGACCAGCCGGTAAAACCGGCAGTGCCCCGCTGTGCGCCGTTTGTCAGACGTGCCGCATCACCCAGAGCAGGCTGCTGAGGGTGAAGAACGAGGCCAGCGTGGTCACCAGCAGCGCCGGAGCGGCCACGTCCTCCTGGCCGTAGGCCTGGGCCAGCATCGGGTAGATGCTCATCATCGGCATCGCGGCCATCAGGATGGCGGCCGCTTTCAACTCGGGCGACAGCGGCGGCAGCCCCGCCCACACCAGCAGCGCGAGCATCAGCGCCACCGCCGTCGGCATCACCACCAGCTTGCCGAACGCGATGGGCGCCACGCGGCGGCCGAGGCCCCTGAGCGGCAGGCCGACGAGGTTGCCGCCGATCACGAACAGCGAGATGCCCGCGCTCGCACCGGCGAAGAGGTCAACCGCCCGCAGCGCCGGAGCCGGCAGCGACCAGCCCGCGATCGAGATCAGCAGCCCCGCGGCCATCGCGAGGATCAGCGGGTTCTTCGCAAGGCGGCGCAACGAATCGAGCGCCGCGCGGTACCACGGCCCGCCGGCACCACGGCCGCGCTCGGCCAGCGTCAGCAGCAGCGGGACCATCACGAGGTTCTCCACCACCATGTTGAGCGAGAGCCCGACCCCTGCGACGGGGCCGATGGTCAGCAGCGCGATCGGGTAGCCCACGAAGCCGCTGTTCGAGCACGACATGCCCATCGCCCGGAAGGTGCTGGCGATGTCGGGCAGCCCCAGGCGCCGGTAGAGAAAGAAGGCCCCGGCGAACGTGAGCAGCGATCCGCCGCAGTAGGCGAGGAAATACGTGGGGTCGAGCACCTCGGCGATGTGCCGCGTGGCCAGCGTGCGGAACACCAGCGCGGGCAGCGCGATGCTGATCACGAACTTCCCGAAGGTCCGCATGTCGGCCTTGTCGAACAGCCCGGCGCGGGTGACGGCGTAGCCGAGGGCGATGGCGATGTAGATCGGGCCGGTGATCGAGAGGACGTCGAACATGGGGAAACGGGACTGCGGGGACCGTCATTGTGCCGACCCGCAGCGCGGGGCGCTCGCCGTGCACCACCGCGGCGCGCGATCCGCGAACGGAATGGGCGACCCTCGCACGTCCCTCCTGCCCCAAGGTGCAATAGCTCCGCGTCCCGGAACGGATCAAGAATGACAAGGGTGTGTCTTTAACCTGGAGGACCTCGTCATGAAATTCCCCACTCCCCTGCTCATCGCCGCGGCCCTCGCGCTCGGCGCCACCACAGCAGCCTTCGCGCAGCAGCAGCCGGCACCAGGCACAGAGCCCCACGCCGACGGCGCCCCCGGTGCCAAGCCGGCGGCGAAGAAGGCCGACAAACCCGCCAAGCACGGCACCGCCACGCCAACACCCGGCACGGAACCCCATGCCGATGGCGCCCCCGGCGCGGGCACGGCACCCAAGAAGTCCTCATCGAAGCCGGCCAAGGCCACCAACAAGCAGCCGGCGCCGGGCACCGAGCCGCATGCGGACGGTGCGCCCGGGGCCAAGCCGAAGCAGTAGGCCTTTCGAGCGGCCCAGAAGCACAAAAGGGACGCTTCGTGAGAAGCGTCCCTTTGGGCACCTGGAGCGGGTAACGAGGCTCGAACTCGTGACCTCAACCTTGGCAAGGTTGCGCTCTACCAACTGAGCTACACCCGCTCTGAAAACCTGGAGGCGCGATCCGGAGTCGAACCGGACTGGACGGATTTGCAATCCGTTGCATAACCGCTTTGCTATCGCGCCGTGATATCTCTTCGAACTGGCTCTCGAAACGCTGAGAGCTTAGCAAAAAGGGAAGCCTCGCGAGAAGCTTCCCTTTGCATTTTGGAGCGGGTAACGAGGCTCGAACTCGTGACCTCAACCTTGGCAAGGTTGCGCTCTACCAACTGAGCTACACCCGCATATCTCGTTTGCTTCAGCGCTGTTCGTGCGTCATCAACCGAGAACAAGAGTATATGACGAAAGACGAAAGGAGCGCAAGTGTTTCGTCGAACTTTCTTCAAGGCCGCTTCACGCACTCAAGAATGCAAAAGGGCCCCGCTCTCGCAGGGCCCTTCCCGTTCACGGCAAGACGTGATCAGTGCTTCAGCGAATCACCCGTGCCCGCCGCCGCTTCCGGCTTGGGCTCGACCTTCGGCGGCTCTTCGTCGGCCAGCGGTTGCGGGGCCGATTCGAGCGCCACTTCGAGCACCTGGTCGATCCACTTCACCGGCACGATCTCGAGCTGGTTCTTCACGTTCGCGGGGATGTCCTGCAGGTCCTTCGCGTTCTCTTCGGGGATCAGCACGGTCTTGATGCCACCGCGGTGCGCGGCGAGCAGCTTTTCCTTGAGGCCCCCGATGGCCGTGACTTCACCACGCAGCGTGATCTCGCCGGTCATCGCGACGTCCGCGCGCACGGGGATGCCCGTGAGCGCCGACACGAAGGCCGTCGTCATCGCCGCGCCCGCGCTCGGGCCGTCCTTCGGCGTGGCGCCATCCGGCACGTGGATGTGGATGTCGCGCTTCTCGAAGAGCTCGTCCTTGATGCCCAGGCGTGCGGCGCGGCTGCGCACCACGGTGCGTGCGGCCTCGACCGATTCCTTCATCACGTCGCCGAGCGAACCCGTGCGGATGATGACGCCCTTGCCCGGCATCACGGTGGACTCGATGGTCAGCAGGTCGCCGCCCACCTCGGTCCACGCGAGACCGACCACCTGGCCGATCTGGTTGCGCTTCTCCGCCTGGCCGTAGCTGTACTTGCGCACGCCGAGGAACTCGTTGAGGTTCTCGTCGGTGACGACCACCTTCTCGGTGTACTGCTTCAGCTGGATGCCCTTGACCACCTTGCGGCAGATCTTCGACACCTCGCGCTCGAGCGAACGAACGCCGGCTTCCCGCGTGTAGTAGCGGATGATGCCGCGGATCGCGGACTCGGTGACTTCCATCTCCTCGTCCTTGACGCCGTTGTTCTTCGACTGCTTGGGCAGCAGGTACTTCTGGACGATGTGGAACTTCTCGTCCTCGGTGTAGCCCGACAGGCGAATGACTTCCATCCGGTCCAGCAGCGCCGGCGGGATGTTCATCGAGTTCGACGTGGCGATGAACATCGTGTCGGACAGGTCGAAGTCGACCTCGACGTAATGGTCGCTGAACGTGTGGTTCTGCTCCGGGTCGAGCACCTCGAGCAGCGCGCTCGACGGGTCGCCACGGAAGTCCATGCCCAGCTTGTCGATCTCGTCGAGCAGGAACAGCGGGTTGCGCGTGCCGACCTTGGACAGGCTCTGCAGCACCTTGCCCGGCATGGAGCCGATGTAGGTGCGGCGGTGGCCGCGGATCTCGGCCTCGTCGCGCATGCCGCCCAGCGCCATGCGGACGAACTTGCGGCCGGTGGCGCGCGCCACGCTCTGGCCGAGCGAGGTCTTGCCCACGCCCGGGGGGCCCACGAGGCACAGGATGGGCGCCTTGACCTTGTCGACGCGCTGCTGCACCGCGAGGTACTCGAGGATGCGGTCCTTGACCTTCTCGAGGCCGTAGTGGTCCTCGCTCAGCACCTGCTCGGCGAACTGCAGGTCGTGCTTGATCTTGGTCTTCTTCGTCCAGGGGAGGTTGACCAGCGTGTCGATGTAGTTGCGCACGACGGTGGCTTCCGCCGACATGGGCGACATCAGCTTGAGCTTCTTCAGCTCGGCGTCGACCTTCTTGCGCGCATCCTTCGGCATCTTCGCCGCGATGATCTTCTTCTCCAGCTCCTCCATGTCGGCGCCTTCTTCGCCGTCACCGAGCTCCTTCTGGATGGCCTTGACCTGCTCGTTCAGGTAGTACTCGCGCTGGCTCTTTTCCATCTGGCGCTTGACGCGGCCACGGATGCGCTTTTCCACCTGGAGGATGTCGACCTCGTGCTCGAGCTGCTCCAGGAGCTTCTCGAGGCGCTTGTCGACGGCGAACAGGTCCAGCACGGACTGCTTGTTCTCGAGCTTGAGCGGCAGGTGCGCGGCGATGGTGTCGGCCAGGCGGCCGGCGTCGTCGATGCCCGCGATGGACGTGAGGATCTCCGGAGGGATCTTCTTGTTGAGCTTGACGTACTGGTCGAACTGCTGCGTGACCGCGCGGCGCAGGGCCTCGATCTCGGGCTTGGTGTCGGCCTCGGGCGGCACCGGCGTGACCTCGGCGACGAAGTGCTCGCCGTTGTCGCTGATGCCATGGGTGTTGGCGCGCTGGATGCCTTCGACCAGCACCTTCACGGTACCGTCGGGCAGCTTCAGCATCTGCAGGATGCTGGAGACGCAGCCCACCTCGAACATGTCGTCGGGTTTGGGTTCGTCCTTGCCGGCGGCGCGTTGCGCGACCAGCATGATCTGCCGGCCGGCTTCCATGGCCGCCTCGAGGGCCTTGATGGATTTGGGACGCCCGACGAACAGCGGGATCACCATGTGGGGGAAGACCACCACGTCGCGCAGCGGCAGCAGCGGCAGCGTGATCGGCTCAGCGGGCAAAACAGGATGTCCAGACATTGGAACCTCTCTTTCTCCAGCCCATGTAGGGGCCGGAGGGTGAATTGCAAGAAGCCGTCGCGGGCGGAGCCGGTCGGGCGCTCAGGATCCCTGTCTCGGGTACAGCGTCAGCGGTCGAACGTCGAACTCGGTGCTCACGCGCTCGCCTTGGTCTCGTGGTAGACCAGCAGCGGTTTCGCGTTTTCCTCGATCGTGTGCTCGTCGAGCACGACCTTGGCCACGCCTTCCAGCGTGGGCAGGTCGAACATGGTGTCGTTGAGCGAGAGTTCCATGATGGAGCGCAGGCCCCGCGCGCCGGTCTTGCGGGCGAGCGCCTTGCGGGCGATGGCCATCAGCGCGGACGGGCGCACTTCCAGTTCCACGCCGTCCATGGCGAAGAGCTTCTGGTACTGCTTGAGCAGCGCGTTCTTCGGTTCGGTGAGGATCTGGACCAGCGCGTCGTCGGTCAGCTCGCCCAGCGTGGCGACCACCGGCAGGCGGCCCACCAGCTCGGGGATCAGGCCGAACTTGATCAGGTCTTCGGGCTCGACTTCGCGGAACACCTCGGACACGCGCTTCTCGCTCTTCGTGTGCACGGTGGCGCCGAAACCGATGCCCGACTTCTCGGAACGGTTCTGGATGACCTTCTCGAGGCCGTCGAACGCACCGCCGCAGATGAACAGGATGTTCGTGGTGTCGATCTGCAGGAAGTCCTGGTTCGGGTGCTTGCGGCCGCCCTGCGGGGGCACCGAGGCCATCGTGCCCTCGACGAGCTTGAGCAGTGCCTGCTGCACGCCCTCGCCCGACACGTCGCGGGTGATGGACGGGTTGTCGGCCTTGCGGGAGATCTTGTCGATCTCGTCGATGTAGACGATGCCGCGCTGCGCCTTGTCGACGTCGTAGTTGCAGTTCTGCAGCAGCTTCTGGATGATGTTCTCGACGTCCTCGCCCACGTAGCCGGCTTCGGTCAGCGTGGTGGCGTCGGCGATCACGAACGGCACGTTCAGCAGGCGGGCGAGCGTCTGGGCCAGCAGCGTCTTGCCGGAGCCCGTGGGGCCGATCAGCAGGATGTTGCTCTTGGCGAGCTCGACCTCGTCCTTCGACGTGGCCATGTGCTTCAACCGCTTGTAGTGGTTGTAGACGGCCACGGACAGCGTGCGCTTGGCGGTGTCCTGCCCGATCACGTAGTTGTCGAGGCTGGCCTTGATCTCGGCCGGCACCGGCAGGTCGGACTTGGCGGCCCGTGCGTCGGGCGTTTCGGTGGGCACTTCATCACGGATGATGTCGTTGCACAGCTCGATGCACTCGTCGCAGATGAAAACGGAGGGCCCGGCGATCAGTTTCTTGACCTCGTGCTGGCTCTTGCCGCAGAAGGAGCAATAGAGGACTTTTTCGCTCGAGGAGCCTTTTTTGTCGGCCATGGATCTACGCGCTTTGGGGTGGGAAAGGCTGGGTCAATGATAGAGCAAAAGAAAACGGGGCCTTGACGGTGAATAAGGCCCCGTTTCGATCGCAGTTACCGGCCTGGAAACAACCTTCCGGCCGGGATGGCCAATCAGGGGTTGATCGGCGGGTTGCGCTTGCTGATCACCTGGTCGATCAGGCCATAGGCCTTCGACTCCTCCGGGTCCATGAAGAAGTCGCGTTCCATGTCGCTGCGGATCTTCTCGATGGGCTGGCCGGTGCGCTCGGCATAGATGCGGTTCAGCTGCTCGCGGGTCTTGAGGATCTCGCGGGCATGGATCTCGATGTCCGTGGCCTGGCCCTGGGCGCCGCCCGACGGCTGGTGGATCATCACGCGCGAGTTCGGCAGGGCGAAACGCTTGCCCTTGGCGCCGGCCATCAGCAGGAACGAGCCCATGCTGGCGGCGATGCCCATGCACAGCGTGGAGACATCGGGCTTGATGAACTGCATCGTGTCGAAGATCGACATGCCGGCGCTCACCGAACCGCCCGGCGAGTTGATGTAGAGCGAGATGTCCTTGTCGGGGTTTTCGCTCTCCAGGAACAGCAGCTGCGCCACCACCAGGTTGGCCGACTGGTCGTTGACCGGGCCCACCAGGAAGATCACCCGCTCGCGCAGCAGGCGGCTGTAGATGTCGTACGCGCGCTCGCCGCGGCCCGACTGTTCGATGACCATGGGCACCAAGCCCAAACCTTGAGTTTCCAGCGCGCTCATGTGTGTCCTTGAGAGAGGTTGTTGTGCGACAGGTTGGGGTCGATTATGAAACGACAAGGGAAGCACCGCACGAAGAAGCGGCAAAGGGTGCCGACCCCTGCGGCCCGGCACCCTTTCGACGGGGGGATGTCGGCGATCAGCCGGCCATCAGTTCGTCGAACGGCAGGGCCTTGTCGGACACCTTCGCCTTGCCCAGCACGAATTCTGCGACGTTGTTCTCGATCACGACGCCTTCGACTTCGGCCATGCGCTGGCGGTCGCTGAGGTACCAGCGGACCACCTCGGCGGGCTTCTCGTAGCTCTGCGAGATTTCCTCGATGTGGGCCTGCAGCTGCTCGGGCTTGGCCGACAGGTTGTTGGCACGCACCAGTTCACCCACGACGAGGCCCAGGCGCACGCGACGCTCGGCCTGGTCCTTGAAGATCTCGGACGGGATCGGGGCGTTGTCGGCGTCCTTGACGCCGCGCTTCTTCAGGTCGGCGCGGGCGGCTTCCACCATGCGCTCGATCTCGCCGTTGACGAGGGCCGTCGGCAGGTCGAGTTCGGCGGTCTTCACCAGGGCGTCCATCACGGCGCCCTTGTTGCGGGCCAGCACGCGGAACTTCACTTCGCGCTCGAGGTTCTTCTTGATGTCGGCGCGCAGCGCGTCCACCGTGCCGTCAGCGATGCCGAGCGACTTCGCGAAGGCCTCGTCCACCACGGGCAGGTTCTGCACTTCGATCTTGTTGACCGTGACGAGGAAGTCGGCTTCCTTGCCGGCCACGTCCTTGCCCTGGTAGTCCTCGGGGAACTGCAGCGGGAAGGTCTTCGATTCGCCGGCCTTCATGCCACGCACGGCCTTCTCGAACTGCTCGAGCATCTGGCCTTCGCCGATCAGGAACTGGAAGCCTTCGGCCTTGCCGCCGTCGAACGGCACGCCGTCGATCTTGCCTTCGAAGTCGATGGTGACGCGGTCGCCTTCACCGGCGGCTTCGCCGGCGGGACGCTGGGCGAACGTGCGGCGCTGCTTGCGCAGGATGTCGACGGTCTTGTCGATGGCGGCGTCCGTCACGTCGGTGGAGACACGCTCCACTTCGGCGGTGGACAGGTCGCCGAGCTTGACCTCGGGGTACACCTCGAAGGTGGCGTCGAAGGTCATCTGGCCTTCGGGCGCGTTTTCCTTTTCGGTGATGCGCGGGGCGCCGGCGACGCGGAGCTTGGCTTCGCGGGTGGCTTCCTCGAAGGCCTGGCCGACCTTGTCGTTCATGACTTCGTACTGCACGGAGTAGCCGTAGCGCTGCGACACGACGCTCATCGGCACCTTGCCCGGGCGGAAGCCGTCGGCCTTCACCGTGCGCGACAGGCGCTTGAGGCGGTTCGCCACCTCGTTGTTGATCACGTCGGCGGCGAGCGTCAGCGTGATGCGGCGTTCGAGCTTCTCAAGGGTTTCTACAGTCACAGCCATTTTCTTGACTCTCTGGTTTCGTTCGTTGCTGGTGCGCGGGGGGGGACTCGAACCCCCACACCATTGCTGGCGTCAGGACCTAAACCTGGTGCGTCTACCAATTTCGCCACCCGCGCGAAGCACCTGGAAAATAACAGGGGGAAGCCTGGACTTCCCCCGTTGCGATTCGGTCAGCCGGGCATTTTAGCCGGTTGTGGCGGGCACCCGTCCATCCGCGTTCTCACGAGCCTCATCCTCGGGCCGTTTGACGCGGAACCAGGCCGCATACATCGCGGGCAAAGCCAGCAGCGTGAGGGCCGTCGCGACGATGAGGCCGCCCATGATGGCGACGGCCATCGGGCCCCAGAACACGCTGCGCGACAGCGGGATCATCGCGAGCACGGCGGCCGCCGCGGTCAGGATGATCGGACGGCAGCGGCGCACCGCCGACTCGACGATGGCGTCCCACGTGGGCACGCCCTTCGCGCGGTCCTGCTCGATCTGGTCGATCAGGATCACCGAGTTGCGCATGATCATGCCGATCAGCGCGATCACGCCGAGCAGCGCGACGAAGCCGAACGGCCGGTTGAGGATCAGCAGCGCCGCGGCCACGCCCGGCAGCCCGAGCGGCCCCGTGAGGAACACGAGCACCGCGCGGCTGAAGCTGTGCAGCTGGAGCATCAGCAGCGTGAACATGATGAAGAGCATCAGCGGCGCGCCCACGGCGATCGAGCCCTGCCCCTTGCTGCTTTCCTCCACGGCGCCGGCGATGTCGACGCGGTAGCCCGGCGGCATCTTCGCGCGGATGGGCTCGAACAGCGGGTTCAGCTGCGCCGTGACGGTGGCGCCCTGGATGCCCTCGACGATGTCGGCCTGCACGGTCACCGCGTAGTCGCGGCCGTCGCGCCACACCACGCCCGGCTCCCACACGAACGAGGCGCGCACCAGCTGGCTCAGCGGGATGCTGCGGCCCGACGTGGACGGCACGTACGCGCTCTGCAGGTCGGTGAGCGCGGCGCGTTCGGCCTGCGGCGTGCGCAGCACGATGTCGATCAGCTTGTCGCCGTCGCGGTACTGGCCCACGGTGGTGCCGGCATTGCTGATGCGCGCGGCCTGGGCGATGGCCTGGCTCGACACGCCGAGCGCCCGCGCCTTGTCCTGGTCCACGTCGAGGCGCAGCACCTTGACCGACTCGTTCCAGTTGTCGTTCAGCCCGCGCAGCAGCTCGTTGGTGCGCATGACGTCCTTGACCTCGTCGGCGTACGCCCGCACCTTCGTCGCGTCGGGCCCCACCACGCGGAACTGCACGGGATACGGCACCGGCGGGCCGTTCGGCAGCAGCTTCGCGCGGCCGCGCACTTCGGGGAACTCGGTGGCCAGGATCTCGGGCAGCGCGTGGAGCAGCTGCTGCCGCGCCGCCAGGTCCTTCGGCAGCACGACGATCTGGCTGACGTTGCTCTGCGGGAAGATCTGGTCGAGCACCAGCGCGAAGCGCGGCAGGCCGCTGCCCACCCAGGTGGCGACGTGGTTCACGCCGTCCATCTTCAGCAGGCGCGCCTCCACCTTCTTCGTGATGTCCTCGTTGGCCTGGAACGACGTGCCCTCGGGATACCAGAGGTCCACCAGCAGGTCGAGCCGGCTGGAATCGGGGAAGAACTGGTTCTGCACCTTGCCCATGCCCACCACGCCCAGCGCCATCGCGAGCACGGTGAGGCCGATGGTGATCCAGCGCCGGCGCACGCACCAGTCGACCAGCTTGCGGAAGCGCACGTAGAACGGCGTGTCGAAGAGTTCGTGCGGCGCACCGGCCTCGCCGGCGTGCGGCGGGCGCTTGAGCAGCAGCGTGCCGAGGTACGGCACGAAGTACACGGACACGACCCACGAGATCAGCAGCGCCACCGTGGTGACCGCGAAGATCGCGAACGTGTACTCGCCCACCGTGGACTTGGCCATGCCGATGGGCAGGAAGCCCACGGCGGTGATGAGCGTGCCCGTCAGCATGGGCAGCGCGGTGGCCTCGTACGCGAAGGTGGCGGCACGCACCTTGTCGTAGCCCTCCTCCAGCTTGCGCACCATCATCTCGACCGCGATGATCGCGTCGTCCACGAGCAGGCCCAGCGCGATGATCAGCGAGCCGAGCGAGATCTTGTGCAGGCCGACGCCCCAGTAGAACATCGCGACGAACGTGATCGCCAGCACCAGCGGGATCGTGATGCCCACCACGAGACCCGGCCGCCAGTCGATCGTGAAGCGCCACGAGTTCGGCTTGAAGTGCAGGCCCAGGCTCACGAAGCTCACGGCCAGCACGATCACCACGGCCTCGATCAGCACCTTCACGAACTCGTTCACCGACGTGGCGACCACGGTGGACTGGTTCTGGAACTGGGTCATCTCGATGCCCACGGGCAGGTCCGCGCGGATCTGAGCCGCCGCCGCCTCGAGCGACTTGCCGAGGCCGATGATGTCCCCGCCCTTGGCCATGGACACGCCCAGCGCGATCACCTCCTTGCCCTGGTGGCGCACCTTCACCTGCGGCGGGTCGATGGTGGCGCGGCGCACGGTGGCGATGTCACCGAGCTTGAAGCTCGTGCCACCCGCGCGGATCGCGAAGTTCTTCAGCTCCTCGACGGAGTTGAACTGCCCGGCCACGCGCACCTGCACCATGTCGGTGGGCGCGTTGAAGCTGCCGGCGCTCTCCACCGCGTTCTGCTGGCCCAGCTGCGCGAGCACCGCATTGAAGTCGAGGCCCAGCTGCGCCAGGCGCTTCTGCGAGACGTCGATGAAGATCTTCTCGTCCTGCGCGCCGAAGATCTCGACCTTGCTGACGTCCTTCACCTTGAGCAGGCGCTGGCGCACCTCGTCGGCCTGGTCCTTCAGCTCCACGGTGGAGAACCCGTCGGCCGACAGCGTGTAGATGCTGCCGTACACGTCGCCGAACTCGTCGTTGAAGAACGGCCCCTGCACGCCCGACGGCAGCGTGGCACGCATGTCGCCGATCTTCTTGCGCACCGAGTACCAGATCTGCGGCATCTCCTTCGGCGGCGACGAATCCTTCACCTGGAAAATGATGAGCGTCTCGCCGGGCTTCGAGTAGCTGCGGATCTTGTCGGCGTAGGGCACCTCCTGCAGCGTCTTCTCGAGCTTGTCGGTGACCTGTTCGGCGACCTGCTGCGCGGTGGCGCCGGGCCAGTAGGCCCGCACCACCATCGCGCGGAAGGTGAACGGCGGGTCCTCGTCCTGGCCCAGCTGGAAGTAGGCGGCGAGGCCCAGCACCATCAGCACCACCATCAGGTAGCGCGTGAGCGCGGAATGCTCCAGCGCCCACCGGGAGATGTTGGCCTTCTGCCCCGGTTCCTCGTTCGCGGCCGCGCTCATTTGGCGGTCACCGAGGCGGCGTTGGCAGCCACGGCCGGTGATCCCGACTCGGCGTAGTACTTCACTTTCTGGCCCGGATTGAGCACGTGCACGCCGGCCGTGACGACCACCATGCCGGGCGACAGGCCGCCCGTCACCACCGCCTCGTTGCCGTCCACGCCGGCCACCTGCACGAGGTGGCTCTTGACCGTCATCGAGGCCGGGTCCACGATCCACACGGCCGACTTGCCGTGGTCCTCGCGCAGCGCCGCGAACGGCAGCTTGACGATGCCGTCGACCTTCTCGGACGCGGCGATCACGGTGGCGGTCTGGCCCAGGCGCATCGCGCGGGCCTCGGGACCGGTGCCCATGTCGGCCTTGACGAGGAAGGTGCGTGTGACCGGGTCGGCCGACGCGGCGATCTCGCGCAGCGTGACCGGGATGGGCGGCGTGTCGGTGCCCCAGCCGCGCACGGTCAGGTTGCCCGGTTTCGCCGAGAGCGCCTTGACGGCACCCACGCGGTCCTCGGGCACGGAGAACACCACGTCGCGCGGGCCGTCGACGGCCACGCGCACCACGGGCGCGCCCGCGGCCACCACCTGGCCCGGCTCGGCTTCCACCGCGGTGACCACGCCGGCCACGTCGGCCACCAGCGACGCGTACGCCGCCTGATTGCCCTGCACGTTCGACTGGGCGCGGGCCTGGTCGAGCTGGGCGCGCGCGGCCTTCAGCGACGTGTCGCGGCGTTCGAGTTCGGCGGAGCTGATGAAGCCCTGGTCACGCAGTTCCTTGAAGCGCTTGAAGTCGGCCTCGGCCTGTTCGAAGTTGACCTGCGCGGCGGTGAGCGCGGCCCGGGCGGCATCCTGCCCGAGCTTGAGGTCCTGCGGGTCGAGCTGGGCCAGCAGTTGGCCGGGCTTGACCGCGTCGCCGAGGTTCACGGCCCGCCGCACGATCTTGCCGCCCACCCGGAACCCGAGGCGCGATTCGGTGCGGGCCCGCACCTCCGCCGCGTACTCGTGGGTGCCACCGGTCGAGACGGCCGACACGGTCTGGGTGCGCACGGCCCGCACGGGATCCGGTGCGGGCTCGGGCTTGGAGCAGGCGGCCAGCGCCACCGCGCCGAACAGGAAGGGGAACAGCAAGGACGGACGCATGGGGATCCTCGTCGGCGGTGAGCGGCGTTGTTTTAAATGACTGACTGGTCAGTAATGTATGCTCCAGGCCCGGGCGGTGTCAACGAAGGTCACACCGCGGGGAACCGTCATCGGGAACCTCGCACGAAGCAGCGACAATGCGCGCTGACGCCCCTGCCCCATGAGCATCGAACACTACGAAAACTTCCCCGTGGCCTCGGTGTTGTGCCCCCCGGCACTGCGCCCGCCGATCACGGCGATCTACCACTTCGCCCGCACGGCCGACGACCTGGCCGACGAAGGCGACGCCCCGGCGGCGCAGCGCCTGGACGACCTGCGCGCCTACCGGGCCGAACTGGTGGCGGTGGCGGGCGGCGCCACGCCGGGCGCCCGGTGGGCGAAGGTGTTCGGGCCGCTGCAGCGCGAGATCGCCCATCATGCGCTTCCGCTGCCCCTGCTGCACGACCTGCTGAGCGCCTTCGAACAGGACCTGGTGCAGCACCGGTACACCGACCGCCAGGACCTGCTCGGCTACTGTGAGCGCTCGGCCAACCCGGTGGGCCGCCTGCTGCTCCACCTCTACGGCATCCACGACGCCGACAGCCTGCAGCAGTCGGACCGCATCTGCACCGCGCTGCAGCTCGCCAACTTCTGGCAGGACCTGAGCGTGGACACCGCCCGCGGCCGCCTCTACATCCCGCTGGCCGACTGCGAACGCGCCGGCGTGCCCCCCGAGGCCCTGCTGTCGCGGCAGGACACCCCGGCCACCCGCGCCCTGGTGGCCGAGATGGCCACGTGGACCCGCGACATGATGAATGCCGGCAGCCCGCTCGTGTTCACCGTGCCCGGGCGCGCCGGCTGGGAACTGCGCCTCGTGGTGCAGGGTGGCCTGCGCATCCTCGACCGCATCGCGGCGCTCGACCACGCGAGCCTGAAGACCCGGCCCACCCTGGGCCTGACCGACATCGTGACGATGGGCTGGCGCGCTTGCTGCATGCGGCGTCCGGCTGCCCGGAGTCTCCAGAAAGCACGACCATGACCCCCGAACAATACGTGCAGGACAAGGCCGCCAAGAGCGGCTCCAGCTTCTACTACGCCTTCCTGTTCCTGCCGCCGCCGCGTCGCGCGGCCATCACCGCCTTCTACGCCTTCTGCCGCGAGGTCGACGACGTGGTCGACGAGGTGCAGGACCCCGGAGTCGCCGCCACGAAACTCGCGTGGTGGCGCAAGGAAGCGGCCGCGGCCTTCGCCGGCCAACCCAGCCATCCGGTGACGAAGGCGCTGATGCCGCACACCACCGCGTTCGACATCCGCCTGGAGCACCTGAACGCCGTGATCGACGGCTGCCAGATGGACCTCGACCAGTCGCGCTACCTCGACTTCCCCGGCCTCGCGAGGTACTGCCACCTCGTGGCCGGCGTCGTGGGCGAGGTGGCCTCGGGCATCTTCGGGCGCACCGACGCACGCACGGTGCAGTACGCCCACAAGCTGGGCCTCGCGATGCAGCTCACGAACATCATCCGCGACGTGGGCGACGACGCGCGGCGCGGCCGCATCTACCTCCCGATCAACGAGCTCCAGCAGTTCGATGTGAAGGCGCACGAGATCCTCAACCGCGGCTACAGCGAGCGTTTCACCGCGCTGATGAAGTTCCAGGCCGAACGGTCGCACCGCCTCTACGACGAGGCCATCGCGCTGCTGCCCGCGGCCGACCGCCGCGCGCAGAAGCCGGGGCTGATGATGGCCCACATCTACCGCACGCTGCTGCGCGAGATCGAGGCGCAGGACTTCCAGGTGCTGCACCAGCGCACGTCGCTGACGCCGCTGCGCAAGCTCTGGATCGCCGCACGCACCAACTGGACGGTACGCTGATGGCGGGGCCACGCCGTGTCGCGGTGATCGGCGGCGGCTGGGCGGGTCTCGCCGCCGCGGTCCACGCGACCCGCGCCGGCCACCACGTCACCGTCCTCGAGATGGCACCGCAACTCGGCGGCCGGGCGCGCCAGATCGACAGCCACGGCATGGCGCTCGACAACGGGCAGCACATCCTGATCGGCGCCTACACCGAGACCCTCGCGCTGATGCAGCTCGTGGGTGTCGACCTCACGCGCGCGCTGCGCCGCCTGCCGCTGCGGGTCACCTACCCCGACGGCACGGGCCTGCAGATGGCCGCGGGCAAGCCGATCCCCGCGTTCCTGCGCGCCATCGCGACCTACCCGGGCTGGACCCGCCAGGACAAATGGGCCCTGCTGCGAACGGCCGCCGGCTGGGCGCTGCGCGGGTTCCGGTGTGATCCGACGTGGACCGTCTCCCAGCTCACCGCCCGGCTGCCCGCCGCCGTGCGCGACGCCCTCCTCGACCCGCTGTGTGTCGCCGCGCTCAACACCCCCGCCGACCAGGCGAGCGCGCAGGTCTTCCTGCGCGTGCTGAAGGACGCCCTGTTCAGCGGCCCCGGCTCGGCCGACCTGCTGCTGCCCCGCTGGCGGCTGAGCGCGCTGTGGCCCGACCCGGCCGGCCGCTGGCTCGCCGCCCGAGGCGCCGAGGTCCACCTGTCCAGACGCGTCGATTCGCTGTCGCCGCGGACCGAGGGCGGCTGGGACGTCGACGGCACGGCCTTCGACGCCGTGGTGCTCGCCTGCACCGCGCACGAGGCCGCGCGCCTGACCGAAGGATTCGAGCCCGGCTGGGCCGAAACGGCGCGCGGGCTGCAGTACGAACCCATCGTCACCGTGTACGCCCACAGCCCCGAGACCCGCCTGCCCCAACCCATGATGGCGCTGCGCAGCGACAGCCGCCAGCCCGCCCAGTTCGTGTTCGACCTCGGCATCCTCTGCGGCATGGAAGGCGTGCTCGCCTTCGTGGTCAGCGGCGCCGCCCCGTGGGTCGCCCAGGGCGCCGACGCGACCATGGCCGCGACGCTGCGCCAGGGCCAGCAGGCCCTGGCCGGCCAGCTGCGCGCGCCGCTCACGGGCCTGCGGGCCGTCAACG